>NZ_BAABGP010000024.1:0-307531 GCF_039541635.1 Microbacterium panaciterrae | reverse complement strand
GGAGAAGTCGACACCTCCCCAGTTTCGCCACTCAATCACCAGGCATATAGGAGACACGCCCTAGCTCATGGAAAAGGTGGCGCTTGTCGTCAGCGCTGCCTCTCATCTCCTGCTTTAGAACTCAAGTTGACCCCGTATGGCCACGGGAGATCTGGCCGAGTTTCTCGGAATGTCGAGAAGTTCCTCGTCTACCACGACGGGGGAGCGTCCGTTCCGGCCGGCCACTCCAGAGGATCGCGCAGATCGAGGAGCGGGGTAGACCCTCGCCCGAAGAAAATCTCATGACGCCGGGGCACCGGCCAAGAACTCGCGCAGCGTGAGTGGGGGATGCCCGAGGAGCTGCTCAAGGTGAGGGCTGATCCTCGCCATTTCACCCTCGGCGATCGCAGTATAGGTCGAGACCCACGCATCGTATTGCCACTGCGGTTCGTCCCACCTCTTTCGCGACTCGTAGGCTTCCTCGATGGTTTCGTTGTGAAACGAGACGGGGCTACCGCGATGCGCGGACAGGATCTTGGCGATCTCGGTCATCGTCAGTGACTCACGTCCGGTCAGGTCGTAGGTCTTGTGCGCATGAGCTTCTGGATCGGTGAGCACAGTGACGGCGGCCTGAGCGATATCGATTCGGGCGACTGCTGAGACGCGTCCGGCACCCGCGGGGCCGCGGATCACATCGTCATCACCCACTAGCGCATCCATGAAGTCGAGATAGAGGTTGTCACGGAGGAAGGTATAGCCGACTCCGGTCGCGGCAATGTATTTTTCCGTGATGTCGTGGTCTCGGGCAAGGGTGAAGGTTGCCGTCGGGCTCGCCCCGAAGAATGACGTGTACACGATGTGCTTGACGCCTGCGGTAGCGGCGGTGTCGACGAATATGCGATGTTGCTCGAGACGTTCGGCGCTTTCAGACGCGGACACCATGAAGAGTATGTCCACGCCATCCAGCGCTGCCGCGGTTTCGTCCCGAGCATCGTAGGCGAAACGATGCACGGTCGCCCCTGGCAAGTTTGGCGCTTTCGCGGGAGTGCGAGCGAGTAGTCGCTGTTGAAGTCCGCGGTCAGCGAGTTCCTGGGCGACGAAGCGTCCGAGGACACCGGTCGCGCCGGTAACGGCCAACGTGGTCATACGGTGGTCCTTTCGTCGTAATCGGCGCGGGCACCGAACATTCCCGACATGTGCAGCTTCGCCCAGGGCGAGTCGACTTGCGCGCCCGTTCGAGATCGGGGACGCGTACTTAGGCTGACCAAGAATCATGCCAGCCCGGCACCTGCCCGGACAAGGCGCCCGGTAGGGCAAGAGTCAGGCCGCTTCGATGAGAAGAGTCGGCACGGCGAGTCAAGCAAAGGCCGGCAATGGAAATCAAGTCGCCCCAACTTTCTTGCTCCTGCCGGAGATCCAACCCGGGGCTGATCTTGCGGTACGAGGCTAGTTGCGTTCTGTGACCCTGTGCGACCCGCAACTTGAACGTGCCGCACAGGGTCATCCGCTGGTCAGCTTGTCTTTACGAGGGAGAGCGCGTCCACCGTGACGGGTTGGTTCCCGGTGGTGCTCTTCGCTTCGATTCGGATGGTCACCGGGCCAGCGGCGAGCGTGATCCCGCTCAGGCTGAACGCCTTCCAGCCGTTGGACTGGGCGTTCAAGTCGATCACGTTCCTCGTGCCGTCGGCCTCGACGATCACTGCGCGAGCGTATGCGAGGCCGCCGGCGGTGTTTGCTGAGAGTGCGAACCGGTATGTGCCGGTTGGAACGGTGACGGTCTGCTGTACAGCCCCAGAGAATGCGGTCGTCGCGTTCAGTCGTAGGCCCCAGCGAGATGATGCTGCCCCGGGCGAGACGTTAGCCACGAACGCGCTTGTCGAGCCAGCGTCCGCCTGATTGGTCCATCCCGTGAGAGTGGTCACCGCCACGCGATCCGCGGCGAACTCAGGGTTCAACACGTAGTTGTTGCCTGACGAGACTCTCCATTCACCGGTAACGGCGTTCAGCTCCCACTGGCTGAGCGAATTGAAGGCCGGGGTACCGGCATTATTGGTCAGAGGCATCCACTGGTTATAGCCGATACCGTTCCAGGCGAAATCGGCCCAGCGATCACCGGCGTAGACGACTGTGGACTGCGTCGTACCATCGACTCGGAAGAAGAACCCGGTCTGGGTGACGTGACTGTAGTCCATTTCTGTGCCTGACATCGTGAATTCCGAGCCGTATGTGCCTTGGATGGCGGAACTCTGCGACTGGATGACGTAGTTCACGGAAGTGTTCCACCCGTGCAGATCAGAAGACGCCATGTAATAACGGTTGCCCATTCTGAACATGGCGTTGCCTTCTCGGCCGGAACCGGGGATGTAGCCGATCTGCACCCCGGGCTCGAGGGAAAGCGAGTCGGCAGGGGCCAACCGGGACACAAAGGCGCGGTTGCGACCGGACGAGTTGGAGAAGACCAGGTAGTCGGTGCCATCATCATCCGTGAAGACAGTCTGGTCACCGGTTGCCTTCGTAGGTGAGTTGACGATCTGTTCCTGCATGTTGCCATAGTCGAAAAGATCGGTTGGTGAGTCGCCCTGCAGGAACATCACGCCTCCGGCCTGACTTCCGGTGGGGTCGAACAGCTGGTTGAACTGAGTGACGAGGACGTACTTCCCAGTGTTCTCGTTGTAGCTGACCCCTAGTCGACCGACCCAAGCAGCGTCGGCCATCGAATTCATCTTTGCGAAGTACTGACCCTTGCTTGTGGGAATCGCGAGCTTGGTGCTGGTAGTGACGATCCGGTTCTCGAACTTCCAGCTCGCGAGGTCCTTCGACGAATAGACGGGGATCGACACGAAGGTCACGTTGTTGTCGTACTTCGTTGATGGGTTTGCCCTATACAGAGCTGCACCTGCGTATTCGACTCCGTACCAGTAGTAGGTGTCGCCGAACTTGAAGACTCCGCCTCCCTGCGAATAGATAGGGTTCCCAGCAGTGTCGTTCCACCAGGTGTCGTTCGTGATCGTCTTGAATGTGCCGCCGGAGGTAGTCACTAGTCCCGCCGCTGCGTTCTGCAGGCTGTTCTTGGCGGCGACCATCGTCGCGAGCGAAGCGGACGAGTTGGCGATCACCGACTGCGCCTGAGCGATCGCGGCCGCGAAAGGCGTCCAGCTCGCCGAGGTGTACTGGCTTGACACCCGAGTTTGATAGTCGGCAACCATATCCCGCAAACCGTCAATGTCTACAAGGGCGTTCAAGGCGGCAAGCAAATCGACGCGCAGTTGCTCGCGTGACGCGGATGTTCCGCTGTTGTTCGTGACTGCGGTTCCGGCTGCTGTTCGCGCCGCCGCGAACGTTGTCCATGACGAGGCCGTGTAGTCCCCGGAAGCCCTGTTGGTGACAGAGTTGTACAGGTGGCTGAGGTCATCTTCGATCGGCCCTGCGACGGTGGCGGTGAACGTCGCCCATCCGTGATCGACCCAACCGTCGGCTTCAACTCGGAGTGTGTGAGGGCCGTTCGTGAGACCCGACTTGGTGAACAGGAGCCTGACGGTGTTGTTGTTTGCCCCCTGGTAGGTAACGGTTCCCACTTGCACGTTGTCCACGTATACCCGGCCAGTGCCGTGGTCGGTGCGAGTGCTCCCGTACAGGTCGACCGTGTGGCCAGTGAACGGGATCTCGAAGAAGGAGCCTGTGGTGGCCCAGTGAATACGAGTGTTACTCGCCCAGGTGCCCGAGTAGTAGGTGAGGTTCGGGGTTCCCTGTGTGGTTGTTATCGCGTTGTGGTCGACGGTAACTGTGGTCTCGGCGGCCGCGGCGCTATTTGAATGCGCAATCGGCGAGAGCAGCACACCGACTACTGCGAGAGCCGCTAAGAGCGCTGTCCCGCGTCGCGTTCGGCTGAGAGTGAAGGACATATTGGGCTTCCCGTCTACTTCGTTGTAGTAGTGAATCGACAGTTGCGTCGATAGAACTCATCGTCCGGCGGGGGCATCGGCTAGGCCATGGGCGATTGGCCGACCTATCTGGAGGAATGGCCGTTGATAGTCCCAGCAGTGTTGAAGCGCTGGAGCCGGACTTCACCTTGGGGGTGTCTTACAAAGGTCGACGTGATCGGCTGAGAGCCTCGATCGGTGTCTCGGTTGCAGGTGGTGGGTTGGTCGGTGTCGGTGGACCTCCCGTCCGCTCGTGCGGATCGACGCGTCCCTGAGATCTACGCAGACAGTGCAAGACACGGATCTTTTCGCGTCCTCGAGAAGGACGCGGTCGACTCTAAGCATCCCGCTCATGACTATTTCACCGAGAGTAACCACCGTGTCGCGCAGGTCATTCGGGAACGTCTCGCGGTCGGACTCATCACGACCCCGAGTGAATCGTGATCCTGGTGCAACAGCTGAGGCCCATCGTCGATGCGGAACTCAACGGGCTCCGACGAGTCGCCGCAGAAACTCGCTTACCCTTGCACCCCCGACGAATCTCTGGCAATGGGTCTCTCGGACATGTGACTGGTCATGCAAGCAGGATCCGATGCAGTGCGAAAGCACCGCCTCGGGTCCTTTTTTGTTGCCCAGAGTCGATCGGCGGTGTAGCCGATCGTGCCCGTACGTCCCGACGAACCGAAGGAGATTCCGCATGACGACGGACGACAGCGGCAAAGGTGCCGACCTCTGGGTCATGGCCCCGATGGTGGCAACAGTGGAAGAGGCGACGTACTTCACCACGTTGGCCCGGGAACACGGCATCCGAAGCGCGGGAGTCATGGTCGAGATCCCTGCCGCAGCGCTGATGGCCGACCGCCTGCTCACCCAGACCGACTTCGTCTCGGTCGGCACGAACGACCTCACGCAGTACGCGATGGCTGCCGACCGCGTGCTCGGATCTGTGGCAGCTTACCAGGACCCCTGGCATCCGGCGGTGCTGAAGCTGGTCGGCGAGGTGGGTTCGGCGGGTCGATCCCTCGGCAAGCCGGTCGGAATCTGCGGCGAGGCCGCGGCCGATCCCCTCCTCGCCCTCGTCCTCGTCGGTCTCGGCGCCACGAGCCTGTCGATGGCGCCAGCCGCGATGGCTGGCGTTCGCACTCTGCTCGCCAAGCACACCTTGGCGCAGGCGCGCGCTTCCGCAGCTGCGGCACTTGCGGCCAGCGATGCAGACAAAGCTCGAACGGCCGCCCGTGCGGCGCTGGCCCCTGCCTCGTAGGCGATGCGTCGTACACGCCAAGGACTCAGAGCATCGGCGATCACCGCCCTGGCGGCCGGACAGCACCGGCCGAGACCCTTTGCGTCTGCACGTATGAGGGTGTCCCGGCGCGACAGCGAATTGGCCCCGGGAGTTGACTGCGAAACCAGTTTCGAATCCTGGGGGTCAGTCCTTTGCATCCGAGAAGCTCGGTCTTCTGAGGTATAGCGGTTGGTGCCGATTGCTCGTTCAAAGAGCAGCTCGCCACGTTGCATGGCTGGTGCAGGCAGAGTGAGATCGACCCGGTCGAACGGCCGCGACGACGATGATGAGGCCGTCCGGATCACGCATCTCAAGTCCTAGCGAGGGAGTCTCACTGTCACTGAAGCGCCGGAGTCGCCGCGATGACATGTTCGATCGAACGGGATCGCTGGATGATGGGACGACCCTGCAGCACGTGCTCGGGTGCGCCGAGATAGTTGGATCGTGTCTCTCGCAATTTCGGTATGTCCTGAACGCGGTGCAAAGATCACCTCTCTGAGGGATGGTGATGGAGTCGAGTGGCTTACCCAAGCAACGGGTTACTCATACCGTCAAGGGCTACCTTTCGGGCAGGCGGAGATGGCTGGATGGGACGAGTGTGTGCCATCCGTCACTCAGTGCGTGGTGGGAGGTGAGTCGATTCCGGACCATGGTGATGCGTGGGACGTGAGTTGGCAGCGCTCAGGTCACACTTTTCACCATGCTGGTACGAGCATGGCGTACCGCATGGCTCGTACCCATTCACTGACTGCTTCAGGTGGTGTCCGTCTGCGTTATCGGGCCGAAACTGATCAGGTCGCCGTGCCGTTCATGTGGGTGGCACATCCTCAATTCGCTGCGCCTAGCGGCACTCGGGTTGAATTTACGCACCCTCCGAAGCGTGTCGTCGACGTTCTTGCTGTCGGTTGGCCATCACAGGCGTGGCAGAAAGAGCTGGGGAGCATCGACAGCGTGGCTTCTGGAGCTTGCCGGAAATATTACGTCGATCCTCGGGAGACCCCAACAAGCGTCGACCTTGTCCGCCCCGATGACCGCAGACTGCGGATGACGTTCTCCGCGACCGTTCCCTATCTTGGACTCTGGTTTGATAACGGAGCGTGGGCTCGCGATCCGGTTGTCGCATTGGAGCCGGCATTGGGTTATGCGGATTCGTTGGCGGTAGCCGTCGAACTTGGCCGGGCACCAGTCCTGACTCCGACGACGCCTCTCGAGTGGTGGATCGAGCTTCACCGAGTTTAGAGGAACTCCTTCCTTGGAAGAGCGTGAGTGCGGCCCTCTCGGGCGAGTGATTCGAGCAGGTTCGCTCGAGCAGGCGCCGCGCCCGGGTCGAGCCCAAAGACCGACAGTTCGGGAACACTCGTTGCGAAGTAGTCGATCGTGTCCTGACCGGTCCGCAGTTGTTGCGCGCGATCTTCCAGCAAGGACCAACACAGATCAGCTCGTTCCGTGTCACCGATTGCGAGCGCACAACGCCCGACCCAATATGTCGCCTCGTCCGCGAGCCGCGTGGGATGACGCACCGGATCCGCCGAATCGTTGGTCCCCTTCTCCCACTCCGAGGCGTCTCCCATGATTTGCCCACGGAGGAAGCGCGCTTCTGCGAGTGACGCCAGTTCGTGACGCTGTTCGCCCAGGGTCTCGGGCACTTCATTCAGCCGATCTACCCAGGAGAGGGCCTCGATTCGGGAGCCTGCGGACAGTGCAAGGTGTGCAAGCGCAAAGCAGGCGCGGTCCCAGGCAGCAAGGACCACCCCCTCGCCTCCCTCCCAGGCGCGTAACTGTCGAGACTGCAGCAGGTCGATTGCCTCGGCGGGCTGATTGACGTCAGTGAGTAGGCTGGCCCGCAAGACGATCAGATCGTCGCGAGTCGCCGTCGACTCGGGGTAGTGGTCAAGGCGGGCCAGCCGTTCGGCGGCGGTTTCACCGAGTCGACGGCCGAGGAGATCCCGTTCCAGTAGGAGCCGGGCTCGCATAGAATCTTCCGCGATGGCCTGATCGTAGAGTTCGGCGGCGGCCCTCTCCTCCGAAGCGACTGTCGTTTTCGCCAGAGCGAGATTGCGCAGCAGCACCGGTCGGCGACCGCCCGCATCGTATGCGGCTTGCCACAGGGAGAGCGCCTCGTCGCGGCGCCCGACGTCGTACATCCATGTCCCGGCGAGGTCGCGGGCGGTAGTGTCCTTGGGGTTGGCATCGATCGCGGCCAGAAGCGCGTCGAGGTCAGCCAGCCCCGATGGGAAAGCGCGTTCAATGTTAGCGTCGCTTCCTCGTCGGCGGGCGGCGGCAGCATCGGCCTCCCTGCCGACGTGATCGAGAATCTCTGCTGAGAGATAATAGGCCATCGCAGCGTGAGACCCGCCATCCGAGGTGGGGGCGGTAGTCGCCTCGTCCAGTAGCGACAAAGCCGAGGTCGTGTCGCCGACCGCGCGGAACTCGAGGGCGACATCGATCAGCGTCCTAGCATCCTCACCCGTGGTCTTGCCGTCGAGGATCCGAAGCCATCGATCTTGTGCATCAGCGCAACGTGCTCGCTGTAGCTCCTCACCCGCCGCATCTGTGCCTCCGAGGCGGCGAAGCAGGACGACGCGTGTGGCTGCGACGCGCGGATCGGTCGAGGGTTCCGTCAAACGGGCGAGAGCTGCACTGTCCCGGCCTGCTCTGGCGTCGATACGAGCTTGTTCGAGACGCGCGGCCGGAGCCCAGGCGGCAGCCCACTCAGCGCGACCGAAGGCGTCATGGGCCGCTTCTTCGTCCCCCAACCGGAGCAGGGCGAGACCGAGTCGGTAGTAGGCTTCCGGGTCTGAGGGATTGGGATTCCGGCGGATCAAACGCTCGATGGCGCGTCGGCAGAGGGCAGCGGCGTCACCGTAGCGACCTCGCCGATACTCGCTCGCCGCGAGTGCGACGAGCGAGCGCGAGTCGCCGGGGTCGCGGAGGACTGCTTCGGTCCAGTACGGTTCGGGGCCGCGAGTCGGGTGACGGTACTGCGAGAGGTGCAGGCCGGTGAGAAACAACTCGTCCGAGGACGAGATGTCCTGCGGAGCAGGTGGCTCCGTGGCCACCTCCGGCTCCTTCCAGGCCGCTCGGTCTCGCGGAGTGCTCCAGCGGGCAAGAACCTCCGCCCCATCGACGACATCCACTTCGACTTCATCAACGCCCCGATCCGTGGCCACGTCCAGGATCAAAGAGTCTTCTGGGCTGACCTTAGCGTCGCCTTCGTGGAGTACCTCTCCAGACGCCGTCACCCGGAGCACGATGTCTCGAGAGGTGGTACTCGCGACGCCGATCTGAAGCCCGGATTTCGTCGCGTGCACGGCAAGCGCGGCACTTGTGGTTGCGTGCAGAGGAACACCAATCTTTGAGATCGGGTACCAATACTGGGAGAATTCTCGCACCTCGCCAGGTGCGAGGAACGAGAAGTCAGGCTGGTTGTCGGTGAAGACGCCTGCCATGAGCTCCACGTAGGGACCGTCGCCATCAGTGAGTTGACGATCCCAAGCATGACCGAAGGCGTGGTTGCCCCAGGTCCACTGTTTCTTGCCCGGTGCTATTCGGCGGTCGGCCCAATGCACGAATCCTGCACGCCTCGCATGATCGTAGCCGCCGAAGAAGTCGTCTCGGGTGGAGAGCACCATGTAGGAGGTCGGGACAGTGATGTTCGTGTAGAAATCGAGACGATCAGCATCCGGGTGGTCCTCGCTGACACGTGCCGGGTAGTCGACGCCGTAGTAGGGACGGTCTGCCCGGGGAAAGGCCGTGACTGCTCGGCGGGCGTGGTCGGCGACGTAGTGAACGTCCGGTGGGAAGAAGGACTGGTATCGCTCGTGCACGCCGGCAGCGACGTTCGCCCACCACAGGAAGGTCTGCCGATCCTCAGTGCGGTTGTGCAGTCGAGCGCGCAGTTCAATCACCGTGGAGTCGGGGCGTAGCCGGATTCCGTGGCTTGCACGCATCCGGGCGAAGGGGTCGTGATCCGTGCACCAGACCGTAACGGCGCCGTCCGCTTCGACCTCGATTTCGGCGTCGACGGGAAGATGTGTGGCCGGGCGATGATGCTGCGGCCAGTTGAACTCGACCCCACCTGAGATCCAGGGCCCGGCAAGCCCGACGAGTGCGGGCTTGATGACGTTGTTGCGATAGAAGAAGTCATAGTCGGCGATCTTGTCGTACCCGACGTGGATGCGCCCACCGAGCTCGGGGAGCACCATCAGTCGAATCCATCGGTTCTCAAGATGGATAGCACGCCACTCACGGGCATGCTTCTCGTATGCGATGCTCTCCACGAACGGGATGGGATACACGCGCCCGCTCGAGCCCTGATAGACCCGCGCCTCCGAAAAGATCGGGAGCGCCTCTGGCTCGCCGGGTTCGTATGTAGGGATGGTGACGTTCTCCGCCCAGGCGATCGCGCCGCCCGCGGCGAGATGTTCGGCTAGGTCGGTTGGTGCGGCAGGCAGGGTAAATCGTTCGTCCACGCGTCCACCCTATGAAGGGCCGAGTGCCCATCACATGGGTCAGTCGAGGGAATCCCTGGAAGATCCTCTGCTCTGGCTGCCCCCGCCCCCACACGTCACCGATGGATTCTGCTCGCTCGGCTGGAGGATTCTCTGACCATGCCCGATCACGCGTTCTCTTGGTGCGCCCTCTTGCGGAACTCGGTTGGTGGAGTTCCATTGACCCGACGAAATTCGCGAGCGAAGTAGAAGGGATCGGAGTACCCGACAGTTGAAGCGATCAATGACACCGAGTCGTTGGTGGTGAGAAGTAGTTCCCGAGCGCGCGCCATTCTCAGCCCCCGGACGTAGTCCAGCACGTTCGTTCCGGTCGCCTGGCGGAACAGACTGGCGAAATGAGAACTGGAGAGGTTCACCGCGCGTGCGAGTTCGTGTGGTCGAACAGGGCGGGAGAGATTCGTCCGCAGATAGTCTTGGGCGGCCCGGATCCGGTCCGCACGAGCAAGCGGCCCCTGGAGCTGGCTTGCGGTGAGCTGGCAGAGCAGCTGCCAGGTGGCACCAGAAGCAAGATACAGGCTCGCGAGGGTCTCATCGCGTTCCATCGCAGCTAGGGAGTTTTCGAACAGCGTCACCATGGCGAGGACGTCGCGGATACGAATCTGGGCCAGCCCATCTTTCGCCTCGGGGTGGAGGACGCGCAAGAACTCCGCGATGTCAAAGCCGTCAGCATGAAGCCACCAGATGGTCCAGGGGTCGGACAAATCAGCACCATACGCGTGAGGTGTTCCGGCGGGGATGATCACGGCCTCGCCAGCACCGATCACCTGCCTGCGACCGCGTGACTCCACCCAGCCGTCCCCTCGAACACAGAAGATCACAATCGTTTCGGTTGCTCCCCGAGGGCGGGTTCGACCGTGACCGGCAGCGCGTGGGAAGTACCCGACGTCAGTGAGCAGCAGCCGCGACGTGACCGGAGTCCTTAGAGCTCGCGCCTTAAGCGGAGTGGAGAGGACTCTCAGCCGTTGGCCGGGAAAGCCTTCTGCGATTGGCATGTTCGATTCAGGCCAGAGTGGCGATGTCATCCCATTCCAGTACCGCGAATGAGTAGGGCGGAATCAGAAGTGTTGCCCCAGAAGGTAGTTCGGTAGCCTCGGGTTCCGCAGGTGACGGTTCGAAGGGTACCCCGGCGTCTTCTGGCGCAGTCAGGGTCAGCACCCGCGACGAGGGAAGTTTCGAACCGGATGCCAGCTCGAGTTCGAGAGATCGTTCCTCGCTCGTAGCGTTGACAATGCGAAGTGCGCTCCGTCCCTTCGTGGAGTCGGTGATGCAGGTCGCCACGAATCTTTGCTCGGGGATTGCCGGGTCGATGTACTCCTGGACGAGCTCGCCATCTAGCAGGTATTCGATGCGTTCGCCCGCTCCGAAAACTCGCACTTCGATCTCGTACTCCCGTCCGATCTCGACCGTGAAGGGAAGCGAAGGGATGAGCTCGTCACGGTCGCCGTCGGCTGTGTAGTAGGGTGTCAGGCTGCGGTTCAGCCAGGTCCCGAAGGCCCATTCCCAGCTGTTCGGGGAGCCGACGGCTCCGAAGTGCAGAGAGAACCCAATCTCGTGATCTGTTGTCCGCTCCAGGGCCGTCGCACGGGCTCGCACCACATAGTCGGCTGTTTCGCTTCGCAGCGGCAGGACGACGCGGCCGTCTTTGGTATCGGCCGTCACATCCGGGGCCACGATGCCATTGAGGGAGACACCCTGGAAAGCGACGCGGAAGCCCGTCGCCTCGACGGCGACGGTCGAATAAGTCTGACGCGGGCGGACGAATGTTGGAGCCTCGGAGATCTCGACCGCCCGGCTGCCGTCGCCGGCAGTCGTGGAGAACATCGACTGCACGTGGTAGTTCAGGCTCGGCATGACCCGCTGGTTGTCGAAGTAGATCAGATCCGGAGTCCACTGAGTTCGGTGGGTCTTCGCGAGCAGCGGGGCGTAGGACGCAAGTTTGACGATATCGCCGTTGCGTTCCAGACCGGTCATGTATGCAGCTTCGGCGAGAGCGTTGAGCATTCGGTTCGCTTTCGACCCGTACTCGCCGAGGTATACGGCTGGTCCTGAACGATCATAGGAGTCGTATCGGTCAACGTGTTCGAACAGCCACTTGGGCGCCTTGTACGAGTGCTCGTCGACGATTGGAACTTCCAGTTGCCGCGCGAACTCCCAGCCGTCGTCATAGTCTGCGCCGAAAGCGGCCGGGCCGACGGTACCGATAACGACGATCTCGGGATGTGTCTCGCGAAGGGCCGCATAGATGCGAGCGAACCGGTCGCGGAAGTCGGGGGTAATCTCGTCTTCGTTGCCGATGGCGAGGTATCGCAGTCCGAAGGGTACGGGGTGCCCTAGAGCCGTTCGGCGTGCCCCCCATTCGGTCGAGGCGTCTCCATTGGCGAACTCGACCAGGCCGAGCACTTCCGCGATGTAGTCCTCCATGTGCTCGTCAGGGATGGCATGTTGCCCGCCCTCCGAGTTCTGACAGCAGACGCCGGCGGCGAGCACGGGCAAGGCGGTTGCTCCGATCTGCTCGCAGAATCGGAAGTACTCCAGATAGCCAATTCCGAACGACTGGTGGTATCCCCAGACGTTGAAGTTGGGGACGCGGCTCTGCAACTCGCCGATCGTGTCGGGCCAGCGATACATATTGTCGAGCCCGGAACCGTGCGAGACACATCCACCCGGAAAGCGCACGAAGCGAGGACGCAGATCGGCGATGGCTTGGGCAAGGTCTTCGCGCATGCCGTTATCGCTGTCGCGGAAGACCCGGTTCGGGAATAGTGACACGAGGTCGACATCGATCGCGTCTTCTTCGGCTCGGAGCGACAAGGTTCCGTCGATTGCGGTTTGCGTCGCATGGAGCACGACTTCGTAGCGCGTCCATTCCGAGGTATTGATGTGCACGTCGGCCGCCGTCGATTCTGACGCGGTGCCAAGACTCACCTGGAGTCGGCCGCCGTTGGCTGACCGCGCGAAGACGCTGAACGTGTAGTCGGAATCTGCGATCAACGAGATGCCATCGAATCCATGGTTCGTCAGTGAGGAGCCGGCGTCGATGCGAGCGTAATGCGGTGCTGATTCGGACAATGGAGCGTCGGTGCGGAGCTCGACGTCGCCGTCGACTGACCATGCAGTCAACGGTCCCCAGCCGCTGACCTTGATATCGGTGTATTCGAAGGATCGGTTCTGCACGAGTTCGGCGTACAGTCCTCCGTCGGCGGAAAAGTTGATGTCCTCGAAGAACACACCCCAGAGATCGGGGCTGATCGGTCGAGAGGGAAGGTCATCGCGGATTGTCAGTCGCACCATTATCGGGTCCCAGGATCAGTTAGTAGCGGTTCTGGAAGCACCTCGTCGCGATCGCATATGAGGGTGCCATCGACGACCCGCAGACGTGCAGCCTGGATGGAGGATCGGCGGGTCTCGTAGCTCTCGGCGGGGGATCCGCTGGTGCGGCCGGGGTGCGTGAAGTAGAAGATGACAGCCTCGTCCCGGGAGACAGGGACCACATCCGCGTGATGACCAGGGGCTGCGTCGTCGGTGCGGCTTCCGGGCTGGTTGAGAATGAGCCCCTGTGGTTCCCAACTCCTAAGGTCTTGCGAACGAAGGACTCGTTGACCGTGCCATTCGTCGACGATCATCCACCACGACGCGCCAAGCGGAAACACATTGGGACCTTCGTGTGGGCGGTGCGTAAGCACAGGGCCACCGACCTTCCAAGAGAACAGGTCGGGGCTGTCGGCGTACCAGGTGGAGGAGTCATCGGCCTCGTCCTTATACCACATGCGATATCCGCCATCCGGCAGAGTTGCGACGCAGGCGTCGATCACGTACGGCGATGAGAGCTCGAGTGTCGACCGATACGTCCAGGTCACGAGATCGGGGCTCGTGTAGTGGCGGATGCGCCGCTCGAACCCCGGCCAGATCGATGGGATGCCACGGATCACCGACACGTACATGTGGTAGCTCTGGCCGTCGTCGAGGATCTCTGGAGCCCAATAGGTGTGGTGCCCCCACTCCTGGTCGAGTCCCTCGATGATCCCGCGGTAAGTCCAGGTGCTCCCGCCGTCGTCGCTTGAGGCGACCCCGAGACCCGAGCCGTGCACCCACTCCACGCCGGGCAGCGGGGGAGCGTCGGCCCGTCGAGCAGTGTAGACCATCCACCAAGACTTCTCGGCGCGGTTGAAAACCACGACGGGGTCGGTCGCTCCGTCATGGATCGGATCGCGGAACAGCGGAGATTTCGCCCTGGACATGCCGTCGGTCATCCCTTGACCGCCGACCCGAGCGAAGAGCCCATGAAATAACGCTGCGCAACGAAGAAGATCACGACGACCGGAAGGAGGTAGAGCAGCGCTCCTGCTGCCTGGATATTGACCAGAGGGTTGCCCATGGGGTCAAGGTAGCCCGTGGACATCGCGACCGCGAGCGTGGTGTTGTCGATGCTCAGCAGCAGCTTCGGGGCCAGGAAGTCGCCCCAGCTCCAGGTGAAGGAGAGCAGAAACGCGGTCAGGATCATCGGCCGAGACAGTGGGAGGAAAACCAGTGCGTAGATTCGCCACCAGCCACAGCCGTCGATGATGGCAGCGTCTTCGAGCTCCATCGGAATCGAGGTGAAGAACTGGCGGAACAGGAAGATGAAGTACGGGGTTCCGGCAAGGCCCCACAGCACCCAGGGCCAGTAGGTGCCGACAAGCCCGATCCGCGCGAAGATCACGTAGGTGGGGATCAGTGTCGCGACCGCGGGGACCATCATTGTCGCCAGAAGGACTCCGAACAGGACGTTTCGTCCTCGCCCGCGCAAGCGTGCGAAGGCGAAGCCGATCGTGGCGCTGCTGGCCGTGGTGAGCACGGACGTGATGGATGCCAGCAAGAGCGAATTCAGAGTGTACTTGGGGAAGTCGACACGAGTGAATGCTTCAACGAAGTTCGACCACTGCGGGCTGAGGGCGAATAGTCCGCTCGTGCCCTGGGAGATCTGTCCCGTACTCGCGATGGAGGTGAGAACGATGTACAGGAATGGCAGCCCGAAGAGTGCGATCGCGATAACGATGAAGATGTAGGTGAAGACCGAGGCTCGCTGCCCGTCGGTATCTGGTTTGCGTGTTCGGTCGGAGAAGCGGGAGGCCGGAGAGGCGATGGCTTGTGTCATGGTGTGAATCCTTGGATCTCAGTCTTCGTCGGTGCCGACTTGGTAGTACACGACGCGCTTACTGATCTTCTGCAGTACGAAAGTCAGGACGAGTACGAACACGAAGAAGACCCAGAGCATGGCGGAGCCGTATCCGAGCCGGTGATTGCCGAAGAATTCCTTGTAGACCTCAAGCATGAATAGCGTCGTGCTCTCGGGAATCAAGGACAGGTTGGATGTCGCCTTCGAGGACTCCGCCAGGAGCATGGGCTGCACTAACATCTGCAGCGAGGCGATAACCCCGGTGATGACCTGGAAGTAGAGCACCGGGGAGATGATCGGGACTGTGACGTTCCAGAGAACCCGCAGGTTTCCGGCGCCGTCGAGACGAGCGGCTTCTTCGAGTTCTCGCGGAACGTCCTGCAGTGAAGCGAGGATAATGATCATCCCGCCGCCCAGGCCCCAGAGGGTCATGATGATGAGCACATAGAACGCGTACGGGTCAGCAAGCCAGGTAACCTTGTCGCCGCCGAGCAGGCTGATGATGCCATTTACCATACCGACATCGCGGTTGAAGATGAGGCGCCACATGATCGCAGTGGCCACAACCGGGACCACGGACGGCAGGAAGAAGATAGCCCGGACGATTCCGCGGGCTCGGATCCTTCTGTTCACGAGTAGCGCGAGGAACAGACCGCCTGCCACGCTGAGCGGAACCGCGATCCCGGCGTAGACGAAGGTGCGCCCGAGTGATCCCCATGCGGTCGGATCCGAGAAGAAGAAGCGTAGGTAGTTGTCGAAGCCGACGAAGCGCCATTTCGGCGAAGCGCCGTCGTAGTTGGTAAGGCTCAGGATGAAGGCGTAAACGAAGGGCACCAAGGTGAGCAGGAGGAAGCCTGCGATCCAGGGAGAGGCGAACAGATAGAACGTTCGCGTGCGATATCGCTTCCAGCCCCGTTTCGACGATTTCGTGGTGCCGGGGGGACGGCCGACGCCGCGGGCGTTGCTGCCCGCGGCATCGGTCCCTGAGATGGGACTCAGATGATTCGTCATCCGAGCTGGTCCTTCGTTTCTTTCAGAACGACATTGACCTGATCCTGGATCTTCTTCGCGGCATCCTCAACCGAGATCTGCCCCTTGGACAGCGCGATGATCTCGCTGTTCAGCGCGTCGGTCAGTACCGTGCCTGTCAGGTAGGGCGAGTCCTCACCGATTGCGATGTACTTGAGCTCACTGTTGACGGTGTCGACAGCAGATGCCTGGAAGGGCAGCGCAGTGGGCAGGTTGCCCCACAGCGATTGAAGGGCGGGAAGACCCCAGCCGCTCTTCGAGCGCTCTTCGGCGGGTGCGCCACCGAAGAAGTACTCCATGACCCGCCACGCCTGATCCGGGTGCTTCGACCCAACCGGGATGTAACCGCCGATGCCGCCGACGACCGGGTTGTAGCGCTTTCCGCCCACTTCCCAGGTCGGAGCGGGGATCAGCTGAACGTGGTCGCGCACGGACGCCGCATCGTCGCCGGCGAGATTGCCGCCGAGCCAGTACCCATCGAGCGAGAGAGCCATCTTGCCAGTCTGGAAGGAGGGCAGGTCCCACCCATCCGCCAGCGGGTTCTCGCTCGTCACGCCAGCGCCACTCGACGCGTAGTCGGCCAGCCACTGGAGAGAGCGGTAGGCTACTGGGTTCTCCAGATTGATCTCGGTGAGGTCCTTGTTGTACAACGTCTCACCGCCCTGGTTGACCATGGCGCCGAGCAAGCCACCGAGGCCCCATTGCCACTCGAGACCAACCGCATTCTCGACGCCCGCGGCCTTGAGCTGCTTGGCCACCGTGAGGAGCTGGTCCCAGGTGGTCGGCTCGGTCGTGCTGAACGGCTCGATCCCCGCGTCCTTGAGGATCTGCGTGTTCTGCCAGAAGGAGACATCGGGGCTCCAGTCCTTCAGAAGGCCGTAACGTTTGCCCTTACCGCGAGTCGTTCCATCCCACTTCCATGCGTCGTTGGCGGCGACGAGGTCGGCCTCCTTAATTACGGTGCTCTTGGCGATGTAGTCGTCGAGGGGCAATGCCAGACCACGAGCGAAGAGGTTGGCGGAAGGGCCCGACCGTACGAGATCCGGCGGATCGCCGGCAGTCACCATCGCGTTCAGACGAGCGTCATCGGGTTCGATGAGGTTGATCTTGATGTCCGGGTTGTCTTTCTCGAACGCCTTCACCATGTCGGGAGTGAACTCGTTCGCCTGGTACATCACAGTGACGGTCGTGACACCGCCGGTCGATCCTCCGGACGAACATCCGGCGAGCGCGATCGCGCCCGCCACGATGAGGCCTACGGCTGCGCCGAATTTGCCGAGCTTCCTGTGGTGCATGGACATCGCTGTCCCCTTTCTTGTATGCAGGTTAGGTGGATCTTCGGGTGAGTTGGGTTCAGGTCACCGACAGCGAGGATTCGCGGACGTTGAGGAGGGTAGGGACCCGGATTGACTTGCCTTCGGGTTCGTCGAGGAGGAGACGCACCACTTCTCCGCTGATGTCGTGGAACGGCTGGCGCACGCTAGTGGGTGGTGGATCGCACGTTGCGGCGATTCCCGTGTCGAACCCGACAACTGCGACATCGTGCGGGATGGAAGCGCTGCGGCTCTCCGCGATGCGACCGCACCTGTCGCCATTGCATCGTTGGCAGCAACCAATGCATCTATGTCGGGAATGTGAGCAAGAAGCCGGCTCATCGCATCTCGTCCGCTCGAATGGCTCCAATCGCCTTCGGTGACGAGTGAAACGTCATGTGCGATGTTCGCGGCGTCGAGGGCCAGGTTGTATACATCCAAGCGATCAATCGCCCCAGTGAGGTCAAGAGGCCAGGAAATGGTCGCGATATGACGATCGGCTTCGATGAGATGTTCGGTCGCGACACGGGCACCAGTGAAGTCGTCGGCGCTCATGCCGCTGGCCGAAGACACACTCGCCGTCCGAGTGACATCGTGATTGGTAGGACGACGACCGGCGCGAGTGGCGGTCATCTTGTTCATTGTCGCCCTCGATCCGGTTTCTAGTTGGCGACGTAACGGCTTCGTCGCCTTGTATTCGGCGACTGTAACCGATCTACTTTAGAAAGTCTACTTATCGTTAAAGTTGTGACTACAGTAGAGTCGGCAGCGCCGCCGTCCACGATCAGAAGCAGAGTCCCAAACATGTCACCTCCGAGCCGCACCTCTCCGCCCCTCATCGTCACGAGCGCAGGGTGGCAGAGCGAGCTTCTACGTCCGGCGATGGCGAATGTCGAGGATCCTCGCGCGGGGCTCGAGTTGACGAATCGGGGTCTGCTCCGTGATGGGCAGCACTGGGTCCCGGTATCCGGCGAGATCCACTACTCTCGCGTGCCTCGCCACCGTTGGGAGGAACGTGTGGCTCAGATGCTTGCCGGTGGGATCTCGGTGGTTGCGTGCTATGTGCCGTGGCTTCATCACGCGCCGGGGGGTCCCGTTGCCTCATTCGACGACTATCTCGACGTCGGCGCGTTCGTGGACATCGTGAGAAAGCGAGGCTTGGAAGTCGTGTTGCGAATCGGGCCTTGGGCGCACGGGGAGATGCGCAATGGCGGCTTCCCTGACTGGGTCCAGGCTTCGCCGGTTCAGCATCGTACGAACGATGCTGGCTACCTCGAGTTGGTGCGCGGGTGGTGGAGCCAGCTGGCGATAGCACTCGGAGATCGGCTGTCATCGGAGACAATTCTCGGCATCCAACTCGAGAACGAGTTCTACGACCAGCCGGATCACATCCGGGAGCTCAAGCGGCTAGCTCGCGAGCTTGGATTCTCCGCACCGTTCTGGACCGCAACCGCGTGGGGACACGCGCAGCTTCCCGAGCCGGAAGTCTTTCCTCTCTATGGCGGATATGGTGATGGATTCTGGGTAGACCAGGGCGAACCGTGGGACCCATCATTCCGCGATCACTTCTTCTTTTCTGATGTCTGGGACGATCCGGGAATCGGCGCTGATCTTCGCGCAACTTCTGTCGAGGCGACCGATGCAATCGAGAGCAGGTTCTTCCCGCCGGCCACCTGTGAGCTCGGGGGCGGCATGGCTACCGCGTACCATCGCCGCCCCGTCCCGACCGCCCGCGACATAGCGACTGTCGCTCACATCAAGGTGGGCAACGGCTCAAGCTGGCAGGGCTATTACATGTACGCAGGCGGCACTAACCCCGCCGATGGTACCCAAGAGTCGCACGCGACCGGTTATCCCAACGACGTTCCTCCGCTCAGCTATGACTTTCACGCCCCGATCGGTGAAGCGGGTCGGCTCGCGCCGAGCCATGCGGAGTTGCGACGCCAGAACGCCTTCTTGGACGCGTTCGGGTCGCGGATCGGTGGTATGCCGTCTCACCTGCCTACGGTGCGTCCTTCGGGAGTCACCGATTCGCAGACCCTGCGCTGGTCATTCCGAGGAGACGACCGATCAGGTTTTCTCTTCATCGCTTGGCATCAGCCACATGTCGCACTCACTGACTACGTCGGCGCACAGTTCGCCGTCGTATTCGGCGACGTCGAACTCCGACTTCCTTCCTCACCAGTGGATATTCCGACCGGGACGATTGCTCGATGGCCGGTCCGCTTCGAATCTGGCGGGGTCGAGATCGCTTGGCTTACTGCATCTGTCCTCACTCTGCTCCCGGGCGAGGTTCCGACACTGGTCGCTGTCGCCGAGCTGGGAATTCCTGTGGAACTGGCGATCTCGCACGAGCAAGTCATCCGTTCCGATTATCTGGAACCGGGCTTGGTCCCGACTCGACTAGGTAAAGCGCACGGCGGTGCGCTCGATCTGCTCGTGCTGCCTTCCGAGGTGAGCGATGACCTCTGGGTGCAGGCGTCAGAGAGAGGAGTTCCCGTCCGACTTCTCCGTTCACGCGACGAAATCGCTTGGGATGCTGACGGTCGGGTGACCGCGCGATCCGGGGATCGCTATCCGGAGGTCTCCGCCTATGATTCCACAACGCGTTCGTTCAGATCGGTGCCCCTCGAGCACACCGGAGGGACTGCAGAAACGGTCGAGTTAGAGGTCGTCAAACGACGGAACGCGTCGGACTTGACCCCGCCGAGTTTCGGTGACTTCGAGGGTCGACCATCCGCGCCTTCTACCGCAGACATCGACCAGTTTGCCGCTGTCTACACCATCACGACACCAGCGATCTTCAATGACCCCGATGCCTGCCTGGAAATTGAGTGGGCTGGGGACGTCGCCCAACTCCGAGTGGATGGCGAAGTCGTCGCCGACAGATTCTGGGATGGATCGCTTTGGCGAGTGAATACCGTCGATCGAGGAATCCGCGCCGGCACACGGCTCGAACTCTGGCTCGTTCCGATGCGCCCTGACTCAGTTGTCCACCTTCCGGAGAAGGCGGCCTTGCGCCGTGCCACCGCTGGGAGCTACCTCGAATCCGTCGATCGAGTCCGGGTCGTGCGTCGCGCGATCTGGACCGAATCCTGATCACCGCATCCACCGTTAGGGGCCACAATCATGACACTCACTGAAGCTACTCGATCCGCCGCACTCAGCGTATCTCGCCCGATCTACGGAGTCATCGACCTCGACCTGCCTGGGCCAACGATCAGTCGACACCTCTACGGTCACTTTGCCGAGCACCTAGGAAATTGCATCTATGGCGGCTTCTTCGCCCCGGGCGCTACCAAGGTGCCCACCCGCGACGGGATCCGCCTCGATATCGTCGAGGCGCTCAAAGCGCTGGACATCCCCAATCTGCGTTGGCCTGGTGGATGCTTCGCCGACGAGTATCACTGGATGGACGGTGTCGGGCCGCGCACGAACCGTCCGACCATGGTCAACAGCAACTGGGGCAGCGTTGTTGAGGACAACTCCTTTGGGACTCACGAGTTCATGGAGTTGTGCGAGCTGCTCGACGCTGAGCCGTACATCTCCGCGAACATCGGAAGCGGCACCGTCCGCGAAGCGAGTGAGTGGATCGAGTACCTCACCCGAGAGGACGACAGCCCGATGGCACGGCTGCGACGCGCCAATGGGCGGGACGAACCGTGGAAGATCCGCTTCTGGGGCCTCGGCAACGAACCGTGGGGCTGCGGCGGACGTTTCTCCGCGGAAGCGTACGCCCAGGTGGCCCGAACCTTCGGACTTTATGGCCGAGAGCACAACGGCAACCAGCTCTACCGCATCGCCGCCGGGGCCAATAACGACGACTATCACTGGACCGAGGTTCTTATGAAGTCGCTGGGATACCAGATCGGCTCGGGGGAGGTGCGTGGCGAGGGCGCAGGCGGCTTCGACGCGATCTCCTTCCACTATTACACGCTGCAGGGAGGCTGGGAAGCCAAGGGGCTTGCAACCGAGTTCGGCCTCGACGAGTATTACCGCACCGTCTTCGCCGCGGCCAGGATCGAGACACTCCTGGCCGGACACAGCGCGATCATGGACGCCTACGATCCGGAAAAGAAGATCGGCTTGGTTCTCGACGAGTGGGGTACGTGGTTCGATGTGGAGCCCGGTACTAACCCAGGGTTCCTCTTCCAGCAAAACACCTTGCGTGACGCGATCGTTGCCGGCATACACTTTGACGCCTTCCACCGGCACGCCGATCGGCTGGCGATGGCCAACATCGCCCAGACCGTCAACGTGCTTCAGGCGATGATCCTCACCGACGGCGACGACATGGTGCTCACGCCGACCTATCACGTCTTCGAGATGAACAAGGGCCACCATGATGCCCGGGCGCTGGACATCCGTATGGTCGGGGATCTCCCGAGCATCGAGGTGGGGGAGAAGCGCGTGCCTATCGTCAGTCTTTCCGCCAGCACCAAGCAGGGTCGTATCCTCATCTCGCTCACCAACGCGCACGCCGAGGAGATCACGGAGGTGACGCTCGATCTGCGCGGTGCCCACCTCGGCTCACCCGTTGGTCGCATCCTCACTGCGGCGACGTTGAACGCTCACAACACCACGGCAGCGCCCACATCCGTCGCACCACGTGCCTTCGAAGGTGTCGCACTGGAGCAGGGCCTTCTGCGCGTCTACCTGCCTCGTCATTCTTTCGTGACCATCGAGATTCCTACCGAAGTCTGACCATGCCTGGATCGAAGCCGAACAGACCTAACGGTTCTCAGAAAAGTCGTCGGGTCTGGCATAGTCACAAGATGCGACAAGAACGTGTGACGATCGCCCAGGTGGCAGCGGAGGCAGGCGTATCGTCGATGACAGTCTCGAACGTGGTCAATGGTCGTCCTGGGGCGTCCGACGCGACTCGTGAACGTGTGCTGGACGTCGCTACGCGGCTGGGGTATCACCCGAACCTCGCAGCCCGAAATCTCAAGTCAGGTAGGACCGGGATGATCGGCATCATCTCACTCGATCTGATCTCGGAGTACAGTCATGAGATCGTTCGTGGCATCGCCGAGGCCATCAGTGACGATGAACGCGAGTTGCTCATGCACGTCTCCGTCGACGCGATCCGCGAACGCGAGCGCATCGAATTCATGGCGCGAGACCTCGTCGACGGACTGCTGCTGATCGCGCCTATGCTCGAACCCGAGACAGTAGAACTGCTTCAATCCCTTCGTATTCCCGTTGTCGTAGTCGACCCTCGGCAGTTGGACGTCGGTCTTCCCCGTGTCACGGTCGACAACTATGAGGGAGTGCGGACAGCGACGGAGCATCTCATTGGCCTAGGGCACGAGCGTATCGGATTTATCCGAGGCGAAGAAGACCTCGAGAGTTCAGAGGCTCGCTTCCGTGGTTTCGCGGATGCGATGCAATTATCCGGTCTCGCGGTCGATCCGGAGTCGGTAGCTACCAGCGGCTTCAGTTACACCAGCGGATTCAAAGCCGCGACGCAGGTTCTCGAGCGCACCAACCTCACGGCCTTGTTGATCGGGGCTGATCTCATCGCTTTCGGAGCGATGGATGCGGCACGCGCCCAAGGGCTCTCGATCCCTGCTGATATCTCGATCGTCGGCTTCGATGATCTCCCGCGCGCCGCCCAGAGCTACCCGCCGCTCACTACGGTGCGCCAGCCGCTCCACGACATGGGCCAGGCCGGTGCCCGCGCCCTGTTGTCACTCATTGAGGGACAGCCTCTCGCCGTCGATCGGATCCGCCTTTCGACCACGTTCGTAGAACGCGCGAGTACCGCCGCACCACGAGCGGATTGCCCGTAGCGTTCGATCCTCCACGCCAAGGATGAGCTTGTGCGGATGCCTGGAAGTGGCAGTTGTTGTCGGGGCGTATCAGCGCCGCGGTGATCCAGGGCAAGGTCGTTCGGCATGGAGCATCTCGAGAGGATGTTCGCCCGGTCGGAACTTCTGGGCGCCGAGGACATCGTGTTCGCCGGAGGCAACAGTGATGGCGATCGATGTGCCGCGGTTCTTGCCACCGCGGCACATCCAGTCATTGCCGGGGAAGTCACGCTTCCTCAGTGGAGCGGTGTCTTGCATACAAATATCTTGTATGGGTATCATTGATACCATGACGCCACCACGTGGACCAAGCCCACTGGATCGATCAGTGTGCTTCACTCTGTACTCCACTGTGAACGCCACTCTTGGTCTTTACCGGGAGTTGCTCGCGCCCTGGGGGCTGTCGTTTCAGCAGGCGATGACGCTGGCTGCAGTGTGGGAGCTCGAACCCGCGAGTCCCAGCGATCTCGCCGAGCGATTGAAGCTTGACTCCAGCAGTGTCACCGGTCTGCTCAATCGCATGGAGGCAGCCGATCTCGTGTGCCGGGAGATGGACCCTGGCGACCGCCGTCGAGTCCTTGTTCGAGCGACCCAATACAGCAAGGAGCTCCAATCTGAGCTTGTTTGGGTGGAGCAGTGCATCGCAGAAGCCCTATCGATGAATTCAGCCGAGTCAGACGCGCTCGTCGCGTCACTCAACTCCCTGCGACAACGAGTGTCGACGTACACCGCATCCCCATTCAACAACACCAGCGACAAGGACCCGGATGACTCTTAATAGCATTAGCCTAACCCTGCTCAACGGGACACAGACGACGTTTGGAGCGATTGCCGACGGAAAGGTCGCTCTTGTTGTCAACGTGGCATCCCGCTGTGGTCTTGCGTCGCAGTACGAGCAGCTTGAGCAATTGCAGGCGAAATACGGTCCCCGGGGGTTTGTGATTCTCGGCCTCCCAAGTAATCAGTTCCTTCAAGAGCTGTCGACTTCGGAAGCGATCGCGGAATATTGCTCGGCGACTTGGGGCGTGACGTTCCCAATGACCGAGAAGGTTTCGGTGAACGGAATCAACGCTCACCCGCTCTACCAGGAACTCAAAGTGCATCCAGACGACGGCGGCAAGTCAGGACGTGTGAAGTGGAATTTTGAGAAGTTCCTCGTCCACCCCGATGGTCGAGTTCGCAGGTTCCGGCCACCGGTCACCCCCGACGCGCCCGAGATTGTGTCTGTGATCGAGGAATGGTTGGCTACGGCAAACGAAGCCTGAAGGCAGCCCTTCGGCTATCCTGCGCAGCCGACGGTGGTGCCGCACCCGCGCTATCTATACGCACCGGGCCCCGTCCTGAACAGTGTGCCGACGAACCGCACATTCCCAATGCGCCGAACAGGGGCTGCCCAGAGAACAATCGATATTCGACGCAATTTGAACCCAAAGGTCGTTCTTGATCCGCACGTCGGCGCGCCCGTCCCGATTGCGGAGGCCGACGGGCGACCCCGGGGGTTCAGGCCCTACATGGGCAGGTTTACTCTCGCCCACTGCCGTCCGCATAGGACTTTGGAGTAAGTTACTGAGCCAAGTTTGCGGAGATCAAAGGGGCCAACACGCCATAACCTCGTTCCGCCGTCCCGCGATCAGTCAGGAGGTTGTAGCCGTGGTCCGTTTGTGGGATCTCGACGTAAGCAAGTAGTGCGCCGACAGCCTTGAGCTTTTCCGCATACGCTGCGCCTTCTGCCCGGAGTCGATCGAACTCGCAGGTGGCCACGATGGCGGGTGCGATGCCCGCGAGTGAATCCCCGTTCGTTCCCCACGCAGGTGATGCCAGCCGATCTTCGCGGTCCGCGGCACGGGGAACATAGGCGGTATCGAATACATCGCGCATCCACCCTCTGATAACGGGCCGTTTTGCAGGCGAGTGTTTCCGGCGGGCGTCGGTGACGAGGTCCAGCGGAGGATAGTGAAGCACCTGGAACGCGATATGGTCTTGGCCCTGTTCCCAGGCAAGTCGCGCTGCGCCTGCAGCGAGGTTGCCGCCGGCGCTTTGCCCCCCGATGGCGATGGGGCGACCGTGCCATGGATGCTCGCTTCTTGCGGCCCATAGCGAAACGTCGTGGGCCTGTTCAACGGGCACCGGGAAACGTACCCGTGGAGCAGTGTCGTACTCGACGTTGATGACGTAGACGCCCGCTTTGGATGCCAGGTATCTGCACCACGGGTCGTCCTGCCTGCGGCCAGGTACGACGAAGCCACCACCATGGAAGTTCACGTAGACGCCCGTCGCGTCCTTGTCTCGATGGGGCGGGGCGTACACGGTGCAGGCGACGGGTCCGTGGCGAGTGGGTACCTGAACGATGTGGGTGTCGCCTGGAATCTCGGGAAACCCGAGCAGCCCCTTCGCCGGGGGCGGGCTGAAAGCGCCCATGAACCGCGCCACAGTGTCGGCGATAGCTGGAACGGTGAGAAATCCCATGTCGTGATCCAATCCTTGTGATATGTAGCGCGGCGACTATCTGGACGCAGGCATCGAGGCACCTGCGGACGCGGCTTCGACGGGTTCGATTGTTTCCTCCGAGTGTTCGGTCAAGTCGGTAGGGTCCGCTGGCGTACTTTCGCTCGGCCGATTCAGCATGGGCCTGCGTCGGCGCACGGCCCCGACGATTCCGACGATGATGATGCCGAGGGCAGCTCCAGCCGTCCAGATCAGCAATTGCGTCATCGACCTCCCCAGTTGCGCGCCTTCGAAGTAGAGGATGCTCCGCATTGACTCAAGCGCACCGGCCCCGATCCAGATGCCGTGCACGTCTTGCCAAAACGGCGGCAGGAAGCCGACTGCGACTGCTCCTCCCGCGCTTGGGAGATTGAAGGCAGTGAGGAGCAGGTTGCAGGCGAGGGACGCGACCGGGCCGATGACGCGTACGAGAACGATGGCGACCATTGCGACGGTGAGGCCGTAGAGGGTGGCGACTCCCAGGACACCTGCGATCGTGCCGAACTCTGCCCCATAGTCGCCGATGAAGATACTCGACAATGCGAAGCAGACGATAGGGGTGACTATGGCTGCAGCCACCGCTGCTATCAGTTGTGTGCGCAGCCGAGCCCGGGGGTGCGCCTGATAGAGCATCGTGATCACCAAATAGGAACCGACCGTTGTGACCACGAAGAGGAAGAAGATTCCGGTCCCGCTGCCATCGCCTTTCCGAGTGGGTGCGACGTCGTCGACCTGCGCGGGCAGATTCAGAGCATGTGCGACCTCGGCCCCGATCTTCTTGACGATCGAAGTCCCGGAGACGCCGGCCGAGCTTGCGACGATTGTGACGACCTTGTCGTCTTCGACCACGATTGCTGCGAAGGCTTCGCGTTCCTTGATCGCCTTTCGCGCCGCGTCGGCGCTGGAGTAGTCGATGAACGTGAAGGCGTCATCGCCGGCCTTGTCTGCGATGCCGTCTTCGACCTGTGCCTGAGTGGATGACGAAGCGACGATCCCGACAGGTACGTCGTGCGGGGTGGGTGCGTGCAGTGCGCTCACATAGCAGAACACGAACACAAAGATGAAGATGAGAGGCGCAGCGATCAAAGCGCCGAGCGTGCGTGATCTGTTCGGGGCAAGTTGCACACCGAGCGGTTCCGTTACCGGGTTTGGGGTTTCGAGCACACCGCTCATCGGACTTTCCCTTCCATGAGTTCTCCGGTCGAGGACGTTGCATCAGCGACGGTGGCCACGTTGACTCCTCGCTTTCTCGCCTTGCGTTTCATGAGCGTCAGCTCGTTCCGCATTCGGTGGTTCGATTTCGAAAGCGCTACGATCGCTACCGCGCCCGGCACAGCGACAGCCCATGCGGCCAGTTGAAGGATCCAGCGGCTCACGCCATGCCCGTCGAAGTACACCAACCCTCGGAACGCTTCCATCGCGCCGGCGCCGAACGAGAACGAGTGGATGCTCTGCCAGAAGTCAGGAAGCAGAGCGAAGGGAACTGGACCGCCCGAGCTCGGAACGTTGAAGAAGATCGCTAGTAGCAATACCCCCAGCAACAGCGACCCGCCGAGGAATTCATGCATCAGGATCGCGATCGATCCGATCGTGAAGACATAGAGCGCATCGACCGCGAGCACCGATGCGATCGCCCCGAAGGAAGCACCGTAGTCACCGACGAAGAACGCTGAGAGCCCAAACACGAGGGGCGGGATCAGGATGCTTCCGACGCCAACAACGGCGAACATCGTTCGAGCTCTCGTACCTGGAGCTGTCTCAGCAAGAACGATCACGAGCATGAACGCCCCAACAGTGGAGTAGATCAACAGATAGAACAGATTGCTGCCCATCGGATCTTTCGTTGCCACGGGCGCAATGTCTTTCACGGTTAGCGGAACGTCGAGCTCACCAGCAACCTTCTCGGCCGCCGCCCGTATGACGGCGACCGTGCTCGGCCCGTTGCCTGACCCTACGTAAGCGGTAATCGTCTCGGGGCCTTGCGTGGGGTCTTCATGCATCGTGATCAGGAGCGAGCCCACTGCCCGTCGGTCTTTGACATCTGACTCAGCCTCCTCAACCACGTCGGTGTGTGTGACCTGGAACTCCTTCGTCTTATCCAGCGAATCGGCGACTTCCGTCGCCACAGCCTGTGGTCCGACGACTGTCATCGTGACTTCGTTCGGTGCAGGCGAATGGAACGCGCTGATGAAAGCCAGCGGGAAGGCGACGATGAAGAGCGCGGGCACGGCCAAGCTCAGCAGTATGCGGATCCGGAGGGATCGAGGTGTTGACACGAGGACTCCAACTTTTTGCAAACGATGTTGACAGTCTTACTCACCTCGACAGAATTTGCCAACTAAGTTGACAACTCTCAGCAAATCGAGAGAATGGGGGCATGACGCGCCACGCCGTTGACCGGTCCGCAGACCTCAAAGCACGCATCCGGGATGCTGCCGAGGATCAGTTCTCGTCGCGCGGGTATGCAGCGACCAGTATCCGAGATATTGCGGCCGCCGCTGGCGTTGATCCATCGATCGTCATCAGGCATTTCGGCTCGAAGGAAGCGCTCTTCGTCGACACGGTCAGGCTGCGAGCGCGGGACGCCGGAATCTTGTCGGGCCCGATTTCGCAGGTGGGCGAACGGCTGGTGCGCCAAGTACTCGCGCAACCGGACGATCTCGTTCGGAGCCGGGGTGCCTTTGCTGCCCTCTTGCGTGCATCGGACAGTGACGACGTTCAGGCCCTCCTCAGGCAGGAGCTGAAAGCAAGCATCATCGACGCCGTCGAAGCACGACTGCCGCCACCCGATGCCAAGCTCCGAGCGCATCTCTTCTGTGCTCAACTCATCGGCTTGTTCACCGCGCTCTGGGTTATCGAAGATGTCGAGTTGACTGCGGCAAACAGGGACGCGCTTGCCGTGTCATACGGCGCGCTCCTCCAGCAAGCCCTTACTGGCGACATCTTCTCAACCTCTGCCGCGGGGTGATCGTGTCGAACTCCGAGCTCGCGGCTCGCAGCCGGCGACGACGGTCATGGTGCGGATCAGCAACCGCCGTACCGCGACCGCGTAGGCCTGGTGGCCACGGCGACGACGCTCACCGGCAGCCTCACCGGTCGTTGGCCGGCTGATCAGGCACCCGGTATCCGTATTGCTCGGCGGTTGCCTTGCCGCCCATGCGCAGGAACATCGACAGGGTAAGATCGCGGAACAGGTTTCCTGCGCCCGAGGTAATCTTGCGGGCCCCGATCTGTCGGCCGAATCGGACGATCCTCTCGGCGCGTGGCTTCCGGTCGGTAGCGAATCCCTCAAACATGGCGCGAGGGGTCCGGTTCTGCTGCAGCCAGTGGGCGAGCACGGCGGCATCCTCGATGGCCAGGCTTGCCCCCTGGCCCGTGGAGGGGCTGACCGCGTGCGCTGCGTCCCCGATCAGGCACACACGGTCGGTGTGCCAGGTGTCGAGGACGGGCATGTCGTAGAGCGGCCACGCGCCGAGGGAGTGCCGGGCAGCCTGGAGGATGGTGGGGATCGAGGCGGGGTCATTCTCGTGGAGCCGCCGGATGCTGGCCATCCAGGCGTCCTGGTCGAGGTTGTCGAGCTCACCCCGCGCCGGCTCGTCGCGGCGCGGGAGGTTGGTAAACCAGTAGGCCGTCTTGTCCTTGACGGTGTAGCCGAAGAAGGCGCGATGCCCGAAGTACATCTGCTGGCCGGTGGTGTCGGGCAGATCGACCTCGGTCCAACTGCCACAGTCCACGATCCCGTTGTAGGACGGCGTGGGCGCGTCGGGCCAGATCAGCCGCCGCACGGTCGACCAGATGCCGTCCGCCCCGATCACCGCGTCCGCGGTCAGTGCGAGCCCACCCTCGAAGACCGCTTCCGCACTGTCGGAGTGAGTGCGCAGCTCAACCAGCCGGGAGTTGAAGTGGAACGTCGCCCCGGCGGCCTGGGCCCGATCGGCGAGTTCGGCGTGCAGCCTTGCGCGGCGCAGCACGACGCCGCGTGCGCCATAGTGTTCGAGGTCGTCGCTGCCGTCAAGTTCGGCGATCCTGCGCCCGCGCGCGTTGTAGAAGTCCATCCCGGACGCCTCGAAGCCGCCGGCCACAGCGGGCACGTCACCGAGCCCGAGTGCACGCAGCGCGTTGACGCCATTCGGCGCGAGGTACAGGAACGCGCCGCCGGTGTCGCGGTGGCTCGGGCGCGCCTCAGCGACCAGCGCCTCGTGTCCGTAACGGCGCAGCGCATACGCGAGGGTGGAACCGGCAATGCCGCCGCCGATGATCAGAGTCTTCACGTTGTCTCGTTTCGGGTCGTCTTCGGGCGGTGTGTCAATTGCCGTTGGGGTTGCGGGTGGGGTCGTCCACGGTGGTGTTCACGCCGGTGCGGTGCGCGTTCTTCGCGTCCTCGATGAACTCGCGGGTCGCCATCGTGGTGAGGATCGCGACGCCGCCGCGCTTGACGCGGACCTCGCTGCCCGCACTGGAGCCGACCAGGATGATGCGTCGACCTCCGGTGCCGCCCGTCGCGTCCTTGACCCGACCCCGACCCGTCCACGCGATCTGCCGCTGGTCGACCTCTGCATCGTCGGCGACGAGCAGTTCCAGGGTTGTCTTGTCGACGTCGATGTTCACCACGACTTCGCCCTCCTCGATCTCGGGAGAGCGTAGATCGAGCACCACGGTCGAGCGGCGGGCGCGGATCGTGAACTCCCGCTCTGTGGTCCAGCGGCCGAGCTTCTTGACGACCTCGTGGTCGGCGAAGACGTCGGTCGCGTTCGTGTCGTTGGTCATGGTGATGATTCCTCTCAGACCTCGCGGCTCGGAAGGGCGTGGAGGGCCAGTTTGCACTAGATCGTTCGAACGAACGAACAAGATAACGGTAGCATGGCTTCTGTGAGTGCGAGCAACCCTGAAGAGCCCGGCCGCGACGCGGTGCTGGCTGCGTTAGCCGATTCGGGCCGCGAGCTGAGCACCGCGGTGATCCTCTTCCACACGAACCTTGCCCGGCGGGTCGGACTGGGCCCCTCGGAGGAGAAGGTCCTCGAACTCGTCCACCGCCACCGGCACGCCACCGTCAGCGAGTTGGCCGAGCACGCCGGGATGCGCAAGAACTCACTCAGCGACACCCTCGACCGACTGGAGGAGAAGGGCTTTGTCGAACGCCAACCCCACCCCAGCGATGGACGCAAGGTCTCCGTGATCGGCACCACCTCCGGCACCGAACGCATCGGCGCGCTCTTCGGCGGCCTCATATCGCAGCTTGGTGAACTCAACGCCGAATACACCACCGAAGAGCTGGCCGTCATCGCGGACTACCAGCGGCGCGCCGCCGAAATCCAAGCAGCCGAATCACAAGCCCTGGACGACAACACCCGACCCGGACGCAGGTAGGAGCCGGCAACTACCGATCCGCCTCTGCTGACTTTGCCCCACACGTCTGGCACTAAGAGTGCGGGCCGCGCGCTGCGCGCGCACCTGACCCCCGAGATCGCCCTTCCCGTGACGGTCTCGGGGAGGGGCCGTCGTGGTGATGACCATCCGGGTCATGTCGTCAGGCAAGGGCTACGAGTACCTACTGAAATCGGTCGTCGTTGGTGACGGAGATCGGGAGATGAGCAGCCCGCTGACCCGGTACTACGCCGCGTCCGGCTGCCCGCCCGGAACGTGGGTCGGCACCGGTCTGATGAGCCTCGACGACGGGCGCGCCCCAGCGTTGACCGAGGGCGACACGGTGACCGAGGAACACCTGGCCCGACTGCTCGGTGAAGGCATTCACCCGGTCACCGGCGAGAAGCTCGGCAAGAGGTTCCCCTCGCTGCAACCCCCACGCGAGCGGATTGCGGCCCGCATTGCACAGCTCGACGCCGACTTGCGGGGCGAGGGGCGGGCAGAGGCGGTGCAGCGCATCCGTGAAGAAGAGGTTGCGAAGAAGCCGCGCACCGCCGTTGCAGGGTTTGACCTCACGTTCTCACCGCCCAAGTCGGTCAGCGCGATTTGGGGCGTGGCCGACGCGGGCACGCAAGCGCTGATCGCGCAGGCTCATCACGCCGCGATGCGAGACACGATCGCGTTGCTGGAAGATCGCGTCGCCGCAACCCGCGTCGGCGCGGGCGGTATCGCGCAGATCCCGATCGTGGGCGTGATCGCCACGGCGTTCGACCACTACGACTCCCGAGCCGCTGACCCGCAACTGCATACGCACGTCGTGGTGTCGAACAAGGCGCAGGGCGAGGATCGGCGCTGGCGCACGCTCGACTCCCGCCGACTTCACAAGGCCGCTGTCGCTCTCTCGGAGTCGTACAACGCCTTTGTCACCGATCACACCGCGCGGCTGCTCGGCGTGACGTGGGTGCCCGTCGACCGGGGCAAAGACCGCAACACCGGGTGGGAGATCGAGGGCGTTCCGGCGGCGCTGATCGCGGAGTTCTCGCGTCGCACGACCGGAGGCAGCGATGGCGCGGAGGGCATCGAACAGGTCAAGAACCGGCTGATCGAGCAGTATGTCGCCGAGCACGGGCGGCAACCCTCGGCGGTGACGATTGCGAAGCTCCGGCAGCAGGCGACCTTGGAGACGAGACCCGAGAAAGAACTGCACTCGCTGGCCGACCTCACCGTCGACTGGCGTGCCCGGGCCGAGGCCGTGCTCGGCGAGGACGCACCCACTTGGGCACAGTATCTGCTCGACCGGGGTGCGAGCGAAGCCCGACTGCGCGCGGACGATCTCGGGCTGGAGCGGATCGAGGATCTCGCCTCCGTGGTGCTGATGAGCGTGGCGAACCGGCGCGCAACCTGGGGGCGCTTCAACCTGCACGCCGAGACCATGCGGCAGATCATGGGAGTCCGGTTCGCAACCACCGACGACCGTATCCGAGTGCTCGATCAGATCGTCGCGCACGCCGAAGCCGAATCGCTCCGGCTCACCCCGGACTACGACCGCGCCCTACCCGCCCACTACGTCGACGGCGAGGGCAACAGGTTTCAGCGGGTCGATCAGATCGCCTACTCCAGCCAACACATCCTCGACGCGGAGCAGCGCCTACTCGCGCACAGCCAGCGCACCGGCGGGCCAGCGCTGACGGCGCGGCTCGTCGCGCGGCACACCTCACGCAAGATCAGGGGCGTCCGGCTCGACCCCGACCAGGCCGTCGCCATCAGCGGCATCGCCCGTTCCGGGCTGACGCTCGATCTGCTCGTCGGCCCCGCCGGTTCCGGCAAGACCACCGCGCTCCGCGCGCTCCATCGCGCATGGACCGCCGTGCACGGTCGCGACTCGGTGATCGGCCTCGCGCCGTCAGCGGCTGCCGCTGAAGTGCTCGGCGACTCCCTCGGCGTGCGAGCGGAGAATACTGCGAAGTTCCTCTATGAGCACCATCGCGGACGCTGGAACCTCGAAGCCGGGCAGCTCGTGCTCGTAGACGAGTCTTCCCTCGCCGGAACCCTCGCGCTCGATCGCATCACCGAACAAGGGGCGAAGGTCGGAGCCAAGATCGTGCTCATCGGCGATTGGGCGCAACTCTCGGCGGTGGAGACGGGCGGGGCGTTCGGGATGCTCGTCCGGGGCCGGCAGGACGTTCCTGAACTCACCGATGTGCGCCGCTTCGCCAACGAGTGGGAGAAGGCGGCTAGCCTCGGGCTGCGGCACGGCAGCACGGACGCACTGGACGACTATCGAGAGCGGGGCAGGTTGCTCGACGGCGGCTCCGAGACGATGCTCGATGCGATCTACGAGGCATGGCGCACCGACCGCGACGAGGGTCTGCGCACGCTGATGATCGCGGGTGCGGGCGAGATGGTCGCCGAGCTCAACGAGCGCGCTCGCGTCGATCTGATCGAAGCCGGACAAGTTGAGACTGACGGTGTGCGTCTGCACGACGGCACCACCGCAGGCGTCGGCGATCTCGTCGTCACCCGGCTCAACGACCGCCGCCTATCCACCGGCCGGGCGTGGGTCAAGAACGGCGACCGCTGGCAAGTCACGCACCGCTACGACGATGGTTCCCTTGCCGTGCGCCGGTTGGGGCGGGGCGACCAGCCACACGGCAAAGCCCTCGTACTACCTGCGAAGTACGTGCGCGAGGAACTTGAACTCGGCTATGCCTCCACAGTCCACCGCGCCCAAGGGGCCAGCGTCGATACCGCGCACGCGCTGGTCGATCCCGAAACCTCGTCGCGCGAATTGTTCTACGTGGCGATGACGCGCGGCAAGCACCGCAACCACGCCTACGTGATCATGCCCGACCCGCACGAGGTCGAACCGCATCTCGACCAGCCGAAGCCGCTGTCCCTAATCGACCGGCTTGCCAACGTACTCGCGCGCAGCGACGCCGACCTCTCCGCCACCGAAACCCTGACACTCGAGGTAGACCGACACGCCTCGCTGTCCACATTGCTCGCCGAGTATGACGTGCTCGCCCGCGAAGCGCATGTCGACCGCTGGGCGGCCCTGCTCGACGTCGCACCCTTCCCCGAAAACATGGCCGACGACGTGTTCACCAGCCCCTACTACGAACGCCTCGAAGCAGCACTTGCCCGCCATGAAGCTGCTGGACACCCCGCGGCGGTCGCACTCAACGCGCTCTCGCCCCGGCTGACGTCCGGTGACGAGCAGGCCGACCCCGCCGCGCAGCTCGCAGCCATGCTTGACGATGCCACCAGCCGCCTACGGCCCGGCAGGAACCATCGAATGCGAGTCGCCGGGCTCATCGCGACGCCCCTCAAACCCATTGCCGACGACATGCAGACAGCACTCGAGGAGCGGCAGTCCCTCATAGAGACCGCTGCCTTGCAACTCGTGGAGGAAGCGCAGGACGCCGGGGCCGCATGGGTTGCCCGACTCGGCGTGCCACGCATGGACGTGAGAGCACAGTGGCAAGCACTGGCGGCAACCATCGCTCTGTACCGGAACCGCTACGACATCAGCAGTCCAGAACCGTTGGATGACGCCACGTCGATCAGGACTGTTGAGCAAAGTGCCGAGCACCGAGTGGCGCAAAGCGCACTTGCTCAGCTTCGACGTCTGAGCGAGCCGTCGGGCGAGGCCCAGTCACGACGACGCGCCCAGATCTACCGAGGACACCGCCTCTAGGCTCTGGACACACCGGCTTCACCGCATGGGCGCGGGGAGCAGCCGCCGTCGGCTTGAAGCCGCATCTGGAGGAAGGATTCAAGCTCTACAACGACCCGCTGCTCACGGAGAAGGTTTACGACATGGTTAGCTTGCATAGCCAACGCGCGCACTGAACGCGAAAGCCGCGGAGCCGCGATCTCAGAGTGTGTCAATCTGGCAGCTCAATCGAGCCACGCAGCACTCAGCCAGCGGTGGGGACCGTGGCCAGGTCCATCAAGATGTCGAGTAGTGCTCTGACGGCCGGTGCGTTGCGTCCGGCGTGGGTAACGTAGGAGGTGCGTCGGATGCCGAGGTGCTGGAAGGCAGGGTGGAGAGCGACGTCGAATCGGGAATCGACGGCGGCAGCAGTGGTCAGCGCGTATCCGAGTCCTGCGGCGGCGAGACCGTGGATCATGCTGAGGTCATCCGTGCGCATTAGGACACGGGGCTCGAATCCGGCTGTATGGCACGCGCGGCGCAGCACGCGATCGGAGGCTTCGCCCTGATTGCGGCTGCAGATCCAGTCCGCGTCGCAGAGTTCGTTGAAGTCGAGTGGCTCTCCGATCTCGAGTCCGGACACGTGGTGCAGGCCGGTGAGGACGCCCCAGGGTTCGTCGAGCAACACAGTAAGTGACAAGTCCTGTGAGGTAAGGAAGGCCGGGTCGTCGGCGAAGTCGTAGATGAGGCCGGCGTGAACATCGCCGGAGCGAAGCAGACGCACTACCTCGGTGGGCTCTGCTTCGATGACTTCCACTTGCACGTTCATCTGTTGCCGCAGTTCACGGATCGCCGGCGGGATCAGTCGTGACCCGATTGATGCAAAGGTGCCGACTCGCAGTGTGACCAGTCCTGCGTCGCGTTGTGCGGCGACCAGTCGCTCGGCCTGCGCGAGTCGTACCAGGATCTGCTCCGCCTCGTCGGCCAGGGACTCGCCGACGGGCGTCAGCCGGGCTCCGCGCCGTTCCCGGAAGACGAGTTGAGCACCAAGTGCGCCTTCGAGTGCGGCGAGATGGTGGGTGATGGTTGGCACGCCGTATCCGAGGGCCGCGGCGGCCGCTGTCAGGGATCCGTGCTCGCGGATGCCGACAAGCACACGTAGTTGCTGGGGGGTCATCATGACATAGACACTATGTCGCATTGGTAGTCATCATGGTCTTCTGGTGCACATGCCTTGCTTCATACCGTTGTGCACATGCCGCCAACTCTCGTCCACACTTCGTCCGATCGAATGGGTGCTGCGCACGATCCTCAAACTGAAGCCCCCTACGCAGACGCTCTTCGCAAGCTATCCGCGATCGACTGGGCTCGTCTGCACGTGCCGGCGCACCAAGCATCGGCTGCGCACGCGCCGGGCATCGCTGCCCTGCTCGGGGAACGAGCGCTCAGCCTTGACTTCCCGATGAGCGTCGCGGCGATCGACCGTGAGACATGGCGGGCAGCGCAGCCCGGTCGCGCCACGCCACTGGCCCGCGCGCAGGATCTTGCTGCGGACGCATGGGGGGCGCGCCGAGCCTGGTTCATCACGAACGGCGCGTCCGGCGGAAACCACATCGCCACGACCGTCGCCCGGGCCCTGGGGCCGACCGCAGTGGTGCAGCGCAGCGTGCACTCCAGCGTGATCGACGGGATCGCGCACGTCGGGTTGGACCCCGTGTTCGCGGCTCCGTCCGTGGATCAAGGTCTCGCGGCCGCGCACGGGGTGACCGCCGAGCAGATCGAGGCTGCACTGTGTGCGCGCCCTGACGCCTCCTCCGTCTACATCGTGAGTCCCAGCTACTTCGGCGCCGTTGCTGACATCGCCGCGATTGCCGATGTCGCGCACGCGCACGGCGTCCCGCTGATCGTCGATGAAGCGTGGGGCTCCCACTTCGGGATGCACCCGCAGCTTCCCACAAACGCGGTGCGGCTGGGCGCCGACCTGGTTGTGTCCAGCACACACAAGGGCGCGGGCTCGCTCACACAATCGGCCATGATCCACCTCGGCCACCACGAACACGCGCGTCGGATCGAGGCGATTGCGGACCGCGTGGTGCGCTCGTTCCAATCCACGAGCTGCAGCGCGCTGCTGCTGGCATCCCTCGATCTCGCCCGCCGCGATCTCATGGTCGACGGGAAGCAGCTGATCGGCGCCGCGGTCGCGTCCGCGGAGGCGATCCGCGCCGGAGTGAAAGCCAGCCCGCGGTTCCGGGATGCGACCCCGGACCTACTCGCATTCCCGGATGTCGTGACGAACGACCCACTGAAGGTCGTCATCGACATGCGTGGGGCGGGCATCACCGGCTCCGAAGCGCTTCACACACTGATCACTGACCACCATGTCTACGCGGAGCTCGCAACGCCCGCCGCGCTGGTGCTGCTTGTCGGTGCGACCTCCCCGGCCGACGTCGACCGTGTCCTCATGGCCCTGCACGCACTGCCGACATCCCCTGGTGAGCGAGACCGTATGCGGCCGCTGCCCGCAGCGGGCAGCCGGGCGATGGGCGTGCGCGACGCCTTCTTTGCCCCCACTCGCGTAGTGCGATGGGAAAACGCCGTCGACCAGGTCAGCGCGGACTCCCTGGCCGCGTACCCGCCGGGCATCCCGAACGTGCTGCCCGGAGAACGACTCACGCCCGACGTCATCGACTATCTACGTACCATGGCCGCGACGCCCTCAGGATTCGTACGCGGCGCACACGATCCACTGCTCGACGGCTTCCGTGTCGTCGACGACCCAACGCGCGCGACCGAGCGCTGAGCCCACTGACCGTCCAGACACCACATCGTCGTGGCGGCCACGCACACAGGAGAAGACATGACCACGCCCGAGAACATCCAACTCGCCATCCCAGAACAACTTCATCGAGGGTTGAAGAACCGTCATCTGCAGCTGCTCGCGATCGGTGGCGCAATCGGCACCGGTCTATTCATGGGCTCGGGACGGCTCGTCTCCGTCGCCGGCCCGTCCATCATCTTCGTGTACGCAATCATCGGGTTCTTCGTGTTCCTAATCATGCGCGCGCTCGGCGAACTGCTTCTGTCGAACCTTGGATACAAGACCTTCGGCGACATCGCCAAAGACATGCTCGGACCATGGGCGGGATTCTTCGTGTCCTGGAACTACTGGTTCTCCTGGGTGATCGCCTGCGTAGCCGACATCACCGCGATCGCCGCCTACTGCCAATTCTTCTGGCCGCAACTTCCCGTCTGGATCCCGGCCCTTGCCGCGGCAGCGCTGCTGCTCCTTCTGAATCTGCAGCCGGTGAAGTGGTTCGGTGAGATGGAGTTCTGGTTCGCAATTATCAAGATCGTCGCGATCCTCGCCCTACTGGGGGCCGGAGTTGTACTCCTGATCACCGGATTCACCCACAACGGGGTCCAGGCATCCATCAGCCACCTCTGGGACATCGGAGGGATGTTCCCGCACGGGCTTAGCGGATTCATCCTTGGATTCCAGATGGGAGTGTTCTCGTTCATCGGCGTCGAACTCGTCGGTACCGCCGCTGCGGAGACCGAGGACCCGCGCAAGAACCTCCCCAAAGCAATCAACTCGATCGTGGCGCGCATCATGCTCTTCTATATCGGCTCCCTCGTCGTCATCATGAGCGTCATCCCATGGTCCGAACTTCAGGCGGGAAAGAGCCCGTTCGTGCAGATGTTCCTGCTCGCGGGCTTCGTCCCCGCGGCCCTGGTTATGAACCTCGTCGTCCTCACCTCTGCGGCATCCAGCGCGAACTCCGGCGTATTCTCCGGCAGTCGAATGGTGTTCGGGCTTGCCAAAGACGGCCATGCCCCACGCAAGCTCTCGTTCACAGATCACCGTGGGGTACCGACCCGCGCCGTTCTGTTCACCGCGGTCCTACTGTTCTCGGCAGTACCGCTGCTGTTCGCCGGGGACAACGTCGCGACCGCGTTCGACTTCGTGTCCACCATGTGTGCAACGCTCGTGCTGTTCACCTGGGGGTCGATCGTCGTCAGCTACATCGTCTACCGCCGCCGTTACCCGGAACGTCACAAGGCATCCCGATTCAAGATGCCCGCAGGGCGAGTGACGCCCTGGTTGATTCTCGGATTCTTTGTCTTCCTACTGGTCTCGTTTCTCTATAGCGAAGCAACCCGGTGGGCGACCATCGCCACCCCCATTTGGTTCGCCCTTCTCGCCATCTTCTGGCAATCGCGCAAACGCAAGCTCATCCGGGAAGGCCGCCCCCTTACTAGCAGCATCCCCACGATCACCTAACCCGCGTCTGAGAGGCATCGGGCAGTTAGCCTCCCGATATGACGGATCACGCGGTGCCGAATCTGTCATCCCGTAACGTTGATGACATGACCGCCTTCTATGGCGAGTTCGGAGGTGGACCAGCAGGTACATTGCTGCGGCGAACTTCGGTCTTGGCGCAACGGGCAGGATTCACCGGAAGATGGTGGTGCTGGCGTGACGTGAGCCGTACCGTACGCCGAGGCGCTCGGCTGCGCGGAGCAATGCTGCATCAGGTAGCTGGGTTTGCTTTGCGAATCCGAGTGCGAGCACGACCCATGTAGCATCGCGCACGGCCCGCGACTCCGGATCACTCACGAACTTGGTACCCCGCTGGTCGTTGGGTGCGCCCTCGTGGGCGATATCGTTCCGTGCCCATAGGAGGTGGTCGACCCATTCCTCCGGGTGGATCCTCGCCGTAGTCAGGAGGTCGGTGCCGAGATCCGTCAGGAAGGCTTGCAGGTGCTCGCGGTATGTGCGTTGCACCGGCCGGTTGGCCGTGAACTTTCGCACGGCAGCCATCTGTTGTTCGTCGAGCCCGGACAGATCATCGAGGGCGGCTTTCAACGGACGGAGCTGATCGGCAGACAGTCTTCGGTCGGCAGGTAGCGGGAACCTGGTTTTCACGTACCTCTCCAGCACCGCGGCGAGCGCGATGAGATCGCTTTCGACGTAGCCGGGTTGGTATCGGGCCCCCGACAGAACCTGGGGCACTGGGCGGAGCGTTGAGCGCGCCGACCACCATGCGTCAATGACGGACTGCGCGTGCTCGTTGCCGAGGCGCACGACGTATTCGATCGGCTTTCTCAGGATCCGGTTGAACGGTGCGAATCGGGTGCGGCCGAGGACGGTCACGGTCGTACCTGATGGTTCGGTGGCCACGAGTGTGATTCGTCCAGAGGGAGAATCGGCGGCGAAGGTGAGAAGGTCTTGGAAGGCCGCGAGGTGCTCCTCGAATTCCTCGACCGGCGCTGGCCCGTCCGGCTCGAGTTTGATTCGTCCGTGCGTGTCCTGAATGGTTAGAACCATTGCTCTCGCCGCGCCCAGCTCGGGCGCACGGAGTGGCTCGGAGCGGAAGCGACCGTTTCCATCTTCGTGCCGGTATCCAGAGGCTCCGTTGGCGTTCTCGAAGAGTGCCTGAACAGAGCCGTAGGTCGGTACGAGCTCGTCGGAGCCCAGACGTATTTCGGTTACTTCAAGCGCGAGCTCGCCGCCCTTCACGACGACTCTTCCGCCGATCAGCGCCGGTGCGTCGTTCACTCGGGCTCGGAGAATCCTTCGTGACGACGCTCCGGTGGTCGCGGAGAAGGACGTTTCCGTGGAGAGGTAGACGCGATCATCCGTTTGTACGAGTTCGCCCGCTCCCGTCGCCGCGTCTCTGCCGATGATCGTGAACTCGACCGTTGCAGGCATCGATATCGCGTTGCCGATCATCGCCATCACTCTCTATCTGGATGCTCTCGCCTGGGCCGTAGGGGGAGGGGGCCAATTCGGGTGCGACGTCCCCCTCCGCTTAGTCCGTGTCGCGGAACCACCGGTTCGAGGCAGCGGTCTCCGCCAGCGCGGGTGTGCGCTCTGCCGCCCTGACTGCCAACCTATCCGTTGCGATCTGCACAAGGTCCGCTGGCCATTCGCCTGGATTCTCGAGGATGGATCTCGCGACGGATGGCGTCATTGAGGCAAGCCGCGCTTGGTCGGCCCATCCACCGGGCGGGAGCGCGTGCCGGCTACCTTTGAAGGTCTCGATCTTCTGCTTCCGCGTCTTGCAGGCAATCGTGACTGCTGTTCGTGCGTCGGCCGTTCCTGAGACGAGAAGGTCGTGGAGAGTCGGTTCCAAGCGGGTAGCTACTCGTTCACGGGTTGAGTCGGTTCCGATGTTCCAGATCAGCCAGAGAGTCCGCCCCGACAAGCTCACTTGTTGAAGCCGGAGGGCGTCCTGGAGATCGAGAGAACGCACTCGATGAGCCGCCACATCTCGCTGTAGGGATTGTTCCACCGCGCAGTATCGCTTCGAATCGAAAGCCTGGACGAGGTCATCGATTGCGGCGGCGAGTTCAACGATCACGCTGGTTCGGGCATGCTCCAGGATGCCGATCACCGCGAGCATCTTGTCACGCGGGGATGTCAACGCTGCCAGGTGTGTACGCCACCACGCAGCATCGCCCCTGTTCTGGCGGTACGAGGCCTCGATGTCTGCGGCCTCAGCAAGAACCGCAGCACGAGCCCGTGCAGCGACCGCAGACAGGTCGACATCTGCAGGCACGGTGGCGACAACCCGTCGAAGGATCCATCCGTCGCCCCAGGTGCCCGCAATGGCAGCCAGATGCTGCTCCCAGTCGATCGTCGCAGACGAACTGGACGTCACCAGGTGGGCGGTCTTTGAACCGATCGCTGTGAGCTTCGAGCCCGGACGCGGATGAAGGGGCGGCGTCGAAAGTTTGCGGTGCGGATGGGAAAGCGCCGCGATCGCAGCGTTGACAAGGTCCGCCAGAGGCGTGGTCTCGACGCGGTGCATGACGGCTTCTGCGGCGCCGTCATTGAGTTCCGATCGCACCCGGGTCAGGATCGCCTCGTCCTGTCCGTCATATCCACCCTCGGCGAGGATATCGACCAGCCACTCGCGTCCTCCTTCTGCCTCAGCAATAACTGAACGCAACTGGGCAAGGCGGGCCGGGTCAGCCTGCGGGAGCGCTCTCAGATCCGCAGCAGCCTGCAACCATTCAATCGTGGCTTCGAACCGGTCCCACCACCAGCCCGCGATGTCATCGTCTGGCATGGCGTGCGCGGCGAGGCTTCGCGCAACGGCGTGACGAACCTCCGGGACCTTCTCCTGCTCGAGGCGGCCCTTCAGATGAGCAACAGCTTGGCTGCGTCCGGCTCGATCGCCGAGCCGAAGAGGTGTACCGGCCGAATCGAACGAGCCATCCTCAGCAAGAACCACGCCGGGGCCCTCGAGGACAAAGTCGACGACCTCCTTGATCTCGGTATCAATCAGACCGTGGAAGATGCGGTCGCCAAGAACCATGACGGCCATGGAGCGGATCGTCTGCTGCGGCGCGACTCGCTTTCCGACGGTCCGCAAGTTGTCGCGAAGGGCGCGAACTTCGCCTTTGGTGAGCATGCCGATAAAGAAGCGACACACATTGGACCAGTACGGACGCTCAAGAAGGGCGTTCAGCCCATCATCACGAGAATTGCCGTTGCCCTTGGCAGTCAGATTGTCGAAGATGTGCAGGGCGGCGAAGTACTCGCGGAGCGACTGCACCTCGAACTCGAACGCGTCGTCACGTTCCACCAGGCAAAGGACGCGGTCTGTTATCGCTGAGTAGAGCTCCTCGGCGAGTTTCTGTTCCTCGGGTTGACCTGCCAGGTAGTTACGCAGCAGCTGTCGTAGTTCGTCCCGGGAGATCCTTCCCGAGCTTTGCCCTTGCTCCGCCTTGGCTTGTAGATACCAACCGAGGTAGGCGTGCGTATCCTCGACGACGCGACGCTGCTCTGCGAGCAGAGGCTCCTTGTCTTCGGTCTGTTCCCGATCCAGGAACGTCTTGAGGTACTCGGCATAGAGTTCGGTGCGTTGCTGCGGCAGCAGTTGCCGCCGGTGGAGCAAATGCAGGAGGATCGCGAGCTGCATGGGGTACGACGCCAACTCGCTGATGTGCGGCACGTGCTGGCTGTCCATGAACGTCGACTGCAGGCGCGTTGCCGCCTCGTCGGAGAGATGCGAGACCGCGACCCACCGCTGCAGGTACTGCAGCCGCAAGCCCTGAGTCAGTCGTTGCAGATGCAAGACCGGGAAGGCACCTGACGAGGTCAACGGTTGCAGGGAGCTGCCTGGGCGCGTCGCGACGAGGATCACGAGGTCGGCCGCGTCCGGGCTCAAGCGCCCGCGTACGCGGGCGATCTCGTCGACAACCTTGGCGCGGGCGGTCAAGCTCGCCACTTCGTCGAGACCATCCAACGCCAAGAGCACCGGTTCTGTTGCGATGAGGACGGCGAGGTCACGGGCTTCGAACTCGTGCGCTCCGATATGACGACCGATGTCGTCGATCACGAATTCCTCGAGACTGCGCCAGCCATCGTCCCGTCGAGACCTGTCCTTGGATTTCCGCTTCCTTCCCCGACGAGCCGGTTGCATGTCAACAGCCCATTGCGCGTACTTACGAAGGTCTATGCGAATCGGGAACCTGGCGGTAGAGGTCGCGCGGACGAGCCCGGACTGGTCGGCGGTGTAAGCGTTCTCGCCCAGCCGTCGCGCCCGATGAAACTGGCACACATACTGAAGGACGGTGGACTTACCCTGGCCGGGACCGCCCACTATGACAGCGTTGCCCTTCCACTCTGGGTGAAGCAGTGCTTGCGTCGCGCCCGTGATCACAAAGCCCGATGCTGCCTCAAGCTCTGCGGTGTCACCTGGCGCCGCATCTGAGATACGAATGAGCAGGTCCGAAACGGCGGACTCATCGCGTCGGCATCCGACCGGGACGTCCACAAACATCGAATCAACCGACGGTCCACGTAGGTCGACCTGCTGAAACTGAACTGCGTCCTCCGCCGCATACCTGTCGCCGAGATACGCCCGGAGCGTCGTCTGAAGCGCGTCGCGCCGTTGCTGGTTGCGCTCATGGCGGGCCTTCATAGAGACCAGCACCTCAACGGAATAGCCTGCGCCATCGTTCGCGTCGATCAGAGCGTGGTGCGTTGGGCACATCAGCACTAAGTTCTCGTAGCCGTCAACTTCGGGATAGTCCACGTCGTAGCGCGGGCCACCAGCGCTTCGAGCTCGGATGTGCGCTTCCTGCCCGACCACAACCACATCCGAACCGCCGGTCTGCGCGTTGTCTACGTCGAGCGTGAGCGCCTGCAGACAGCCAGGGAATGCGCACTGATCATGCGCCCTCGTCCAGAGCAGCTTCCGCGTTCGCTCACTGATCGCCATGCCACTCCCGAGTCTGTAGGTCCTCTCAATCTTCCCAGTCGACCTGGATTCTCGTGGCTGCGCACCACCGAGCCGTCCCGAAGATTCCGCGAAACTCATCTATCGGACCCGACGCCGCGGGACACTCAGGGAGCCTTGACGTCGGAGTCAGGATCGGGGCTGTCAGCTTCAGAGCCACCAGTCCGGCACTCTCCCGTGCACCAACACCATCCGCGCTTGGTCACGAGCGTAGGCGAGCCGTGCCGGGTGCATCCTCGATGGTTGACAACCAAGCGCGTTCCAACCGAGCGCGCGATGAACCAGCCATGCTGAGTTCGATTGGTGAGCTTGCGGCCGTCTCACCCGGCTTGCAGATGCCCGGTGCATCGACCATGAGAGAATTGTGAGACTACGGTCCCCGGGGGGTCCAGTGGTGTCCGGATTCGACCTGGCAGACGTCACCCGCCCGCATCCTGGGGCGCTCACGGCCGTACGGCACGGGCGGCATTAGCGCCTGATCGGAGAGGCAGGCACCCACATGAAGATGCGGCAGCCCAAGGCACGCCAGCTAGGCGCTCGCGGCCAGACGGCCGCAAAGCTCTTCTTCGAGAGCCTCGGCTGGGGTGTAATCGAGACGAACGGCGATCATGATCTCGGCACTGACCTACTTGTACAAGTCCGAGACAAGACACTCGCCGACATGTCTCTCATGTTCGGCGTTCAGGTAAAGACAGGCGACTCATGGTTCAAGAAGCGGTCGAAGATCGCAGGAAAGCCTGGGTGGTTCTACGGCGAGAAGGACCAGAGGCACGCCAACTACTGGAGCAATCATCCCCTCCCGCACATCCTGCTCATTCAGAACGCCGACCTCAGCAGGCGATATTGGGCCTTCGCTAAACGCGAGACAATCGAACCCACCAAGAAGGGTTTCAAGATCCTTGTTCCGGAGGATCAGCCGCTTGACGAGCGGTTCCGGTCTCATTGGGAGGACGCAACCACTCAGGCCCTGAAAAGGGTCATCCTGGAGGGTGCACGGTGGTCGTTCGATATGGACTCCGTTCATCCCGCAGCCCATGCACGTTTCGCGCTCCTCGCCGCGCACCTCGTGGCTCCTCACCCGAACAAGGGGACGAAGGAAGCGCTATCGTGGCCGCAAGCTGTAGCACTGTGCCTGTCCTCGGGCGCCGAACGCTGGGAACAGAACGCCGCGCGTCATCCCGCTGTACCGACCGTTGATGAGGCCTCGCAGTCTGAGTACTGGGGATGGCGGTTCGCCGCCGCCGTCCACAACTGGATCTACGAGGCCGACGCCGCACCACTTGAGAGCCTCGATTCCACGGGTCAGCCGCGCCATGCTCGGGTCGCGCACGCTGTCGCGACCGCCGTGGCTCTAGAGGACTTCGACAGGCTTACCGAAGCGGCAGAACTCCTTGAACAACTCGCTCTTGAAACGGAGGAGTCGATCGAGCAAGCCTGGATTAGTGTGCATCGGTCGCACTTGGCAATGGAGCAAGGGGATGTAAAAGAAGCGCGACGCCTCGCCCATCTTGGTTTTGCACAGCTCGGTCCCGTTGGTGCCGAGGTGACTGCCTCGGCGGTGCGTGCGGCGGCCGCGTGGGCGATGTTCGACACAGCGGAGATGATCCCGACTGATCTCGGACCAGTCGTATCGGTCATGGACAATCCGTCGTCGTGGTGGCGCGCGCAGACGACCTCCGGCGGCCTTGAAGCTGCGGTCAAGCAACACTTCCGCGCATGGAGTCACGATCAGTCTGTTACCTTCGGGAACGAATACGCCTCGCACAACGCACTGCATTCTGCGACGGTTCAAGCCCGGCTGGCTGGCTCCTTCGCCCAGGCGAAGAACGTTGCATCGCTGAGGGCGCAAGTGGATCTCAGCATTCCCACAAGGGATGTCCCGCGGACCGTTGAATCGTTGGAGACGCTACGCAGCGTCGGCGATGAGAAGGCTCTCAGACTGGCGATCCACGAGGTCGCACGACGGGAACCGCTGAGCCAACTGCGTCACCTCATCAGCCACGTGACGCCCGCGACGATGACACGAACAACAAGCCGCGCAGATCTGCGGTTGCTCCAGCACGCCGGTATTTACGCCGATCCTGAGCATGCCCACAGACTCGTTAACTTCCTGCTCGACGCACTCGACGATCCGCAACCGTTCACTGATCGAGTGGCAGCACGATATCTCGTGGTCCCCGCGCTACTTGAGTCTCTGGCAGGACTGCGAGATTTCCTTCAGGAAGAACAGTGGTGCCGCTTCATCGACTACGTACTGTCTCGCGAGCACAGCGAGATGTCCGCTCCATCGCTAGCTCTTCTTCTCTCCGACGCTCAGGTGGTCGACGACTATCGTTCCCGCCTTGCTAGTGCCCTTGATGAAGCGCCCCCGTGGCTACAACCATCACTGCGGCGCGCGATTGGCGCCAACCAAGCGGATGGACGAGCTCAAGTCCGACAGAGCCTCCTCGATGGCAATCTCGACGGACTATCCGCGATTGGCGGCAACCTTGAGGAACTCGATGCTGACGAGGCTGCCGCTGTCACCACTACGCTCGCGAATGCCGTCGATGCTGAGCGCGCGCGTCCTCTCCCAACGGGGCTCGTCGCCGGCGAAGGCGACGACGCAGGCAATCTCGCCAAGCTCTGCATTACCTTCCCGGGTCTTGATGGCTGGCGCTCTCTCGTCGAGTTCATTGCCGACCCCGCCATCGAAGCCCGCCGCAAACGCCAGGCCGCGCTGACCCTCGCCCGCAACACCGACACGATACCGGCTCCAGTTCGGCCAACGCTGCTCGAAGCGGCGCACTCAGCACGGAGTCAAATCGACGAAGCATCGCCTGTACCCCTGCTCATCAAAGACGTGGGCGGTGCGATCGATTGCCTTTACGCCTCGCTCCTGGACAAGGGTGATCCCGACCGTTTGACGCTCACCGCATCCCTGCTCGCCGGCTCCCCTCAGCAGCGGCGAGACGTTTCCTGGTATCTCGCTAACTCCGATGATGCCGAGTTGCCCCTCGCGGCACTCCTCAAAGACACGGATCCGGAGGTTGCGTCGAACGCCGCAGCAGGGTTGGCGAGGCTCGTGCGAAACAGCCCGGCCCCAAGGCCCGCCATCGTCAATCTTCTTGCCCGAGTCGTCGAGAACGACACCTCGCTTGCGCACGCCATCGGGGTGGGGCTCGCGGGCACTGATCACCTTCACCACAACTTGCGGCGCCTCAAGGTCGCGCTGCGAGCACACACATCCGTACGCGTCCGAAAGCTTGCAGATGCGCTCCACATAAGCGACTCATGATGCTGGCAAGGTGTCTAGAGGCCCAGCGGACATACGCCGAACCGACAGATCGAGAATACGCTTTCGCCTTGTGCTTGCCGATGCCTACGGCCCGGCCCCGCTCACGTTCCATCGCATGATCCGAGCAAGAAAACTGGCCGATTAGCTACGCGAGACCAACCTGTCGATCGAAGTCTCGATGCGGCAGGCAGGTTGGCTAAATCGAGGCTGCTTCTCACGGCGGCTCCAACAATACGTTGGTCTCATACCGACGCAGCACCGTGCGCGCTCCGTGCACCCGGGTGGATCCCACAGTGCAGCTCTGGACAGGCCAGAGTATCCTTGAGGGTGTCCCTAACCCGTTTCGACGGGAAGAATCCAGATCTGATTCTGAGGGGCACACAGAGGGCATGAGCGATCCGCGATGCTGAAGAAATCGCAGGGACTCGCGCCTCACGATGAAAACTGGGACTTCTAGAAATCGCAGGTCAGAAGCGAAACCTCTGATCGATCGAGGCCCCCGGCGGGCCGCTCAGCGCGAGCGGTTCTCCGGGGGCCTTCGTCGGTCTCGGCGAAAGGTCCCTCGCCGCACCCCCTGCATACCCGCCCGTGCATATGCGAGCGCGTAACGTGAAGACAGCGATCGGCACCTGCCCTTGGCTTCCGCCCCGGCTCGGCCGGACAATGTAAGGCGATCCAAGATGGCAACCGTGTCCACCATCACCCCGGCAACACTCGGCCCGGTCCGGCAGACGTACGCCCGCCAGGAGGACTTCCCGCACGTCGCGCGGGCATTCGTCGAGGTGTCCCGGGTGGTGCGCGAGACCGGGCTGATGCAGCGCACTCCGCGGTTCTACCTCCTCGTCGGGGCCGCGATCGCCCTCGCGTTCGGCGGTGCGATCACCGGATTCATCCTGTTCGGCGACAGCTGGTACCAGCTGCTCATCGCGGGCGCCCTGGGGATCATCTTCACCCAGGTGGCGTTCCTCGCACACGAGGCTGCACACCGCCAGATCCTCACCTCCGGGCCCGCGAACGACCGGCTCGCGCGGATCCTCGCCGCCGGCGTGGTCGGGATCAGCTATTCGTGGTGGGACTCCAAGCACAGCCGCCACCACGCGAACCCGAACCGCGTCGGCAAGGACCCCGACATCGAGGTCGACACGATCTCGTTCCTGGAAGAGGACGCCGCGAAGTCGCGGGGCCTGTTCCGGATGATCACCCGCAAGCAGGGCTGGCTGTTCTTTCCGCTGCTGACCCTCGAGGGCCTGAACCTGCACTACCTCGGCATCAAGCACCTCGCCGGCCGCGAGCCCGTGAAGGGTCGCTGGACCGAGCTCGGCCTGATCGCCGCCCGCTTCGCGATCGTGCTGACCCCGATCTTCCTGCTGCTCCCGCTGGGCAAGGCCGCCGCGTTCATCGGCATCATGCTCGCCGTCTTCGGCGTGTACATGGGAGCGTCGTTCGCCCCGAACCACAAGGGCATGGCCGTGATCGCCCCGGACGCACGCCTCGACTTCTTCACGAAGCAGGTCTACACATCGCGCAACATCCGCGGCGGCTGGTGGGCCACCTGGCTCATGGGCGGGCTGAACTACCAGGTCGAGCACCACCTCTTCCCGAGCATGTCCCGGATGCATCTCGGCCGCGCCAGCGAGATCGTCCGCGAGTTCTGCGCCACCCACGACGTCACCTACACCGAGACCTCGCTCGGACGGTCGTACGCGATCGTCATCGACTACCTGAACCGCGTCGGCCTCGCCGCCCGCGACCCGTTCGACTGCCCCATGGTCGGGCAGTACCGACGGGCGTGACCACGAGCCGAGACGGCTGATCAGAACGGGCCGGATGCGCGATGCATCCGGCCCGTTCTGCTGTCGCGGGGTCCGCGACTCAGCGGCGGTGCTCGTGGTAGTAGGCGAGCAGCGCCCGGGTGGACGGATCCTGCGCGTTCACGGCGTCCTGGTCGCCCTCGATCGCCGGGGCGATCTGCAGGGCGAGCTGCTTGCCGAGCTCGACGCCCCACTGGTCGAACGAGTTGATGCCCCACACCGCACCCTGGGTGAAGGTGATGTGCTCGTACAGCGCGATGAGCTGGCCGAGCACGGCCGGGGTCAGGGCGGGCGCGAAGATCGAGGTCGTCGGCCGGTTGCCCGCGAAGGTGCGCGCGGCCACGAGAGCGCCGGTGGTGCCCTCGGCCTCGACCTCCTCCGCGGTCTTGCCGAACGCGAGCGCTTTGGTCTGCGCGAGGAAGTTCGCGAGGAGCAGCCCGTGCACGTCGCGGCCGTCATCGGCCAGCGGATACGCCGGGTTCGCGACCGCGATGAAGTCGGCGGGGATCAGCCGGGTGCCCTGGTGGATCAGCTGGTAGAACGCGTGCTGTCCGTTCGTGCCGGGCTCGCCCCAGAACACCTCTCCGGTGTCGGTCGTGACCGGTGTGCCGTCCCAGCGCACCGACTTGCCGTTCGACTCCATGGTGAGCTGCTGCAGGTAGGCGGGGAAGCGGTTCAGCTGCTGCGCGTACGGCAGCACCGCGTGCGACTGGGCGCCGAGGAAGTTCGAGTACCAGACGTTCAGAAGGCCCATCAGCACCGGGACGTTGCGCTCCAGGGGAGTGCTGCGCACGTGCTCGTCGACCGCATGGAAGCCGGCGAGCAGCTCGCGGAACACGTCGGGCCCCAGCGCGATCGCGAGCGACAGCCCGATCGCCGAGTCGACCGAGTAACGGCCGCCGACCCAGTCCCAGAACCCGAACGCGTTCGCCGGATCGATCCCGAACGCCGCCACCCGGTCGAGGGCCGTGGAGACCGCCACGAAGTGGTGCGCGACCGCTGCCGTGCGGGCATCGTCGGTGCCGACATCGACGCCTGCCGCACCGAGGCGCTCCCAGAGCCAATCGCGGGCCAGCCGTGCGTTGGTCAGCGTCTCGAGCGTGGTGAAGGTTTTCGACGCGACGATGAACAGCGTGGTCTCGGGGTCGAGATCGGCGGTCTTCTGCGCGAGGTCGGTCGGGTCGATGTTCGACACGAACCGCGCCTGGATCCCCGCATCCGCGTAGGGCTTGAGCGCCTCGTAGACCATGACGGGGCCGAGGTCGGATCCGCCGATGCCGATGTTGACGACGTGCGTGACCTTCTTGCCGGTGACGCCGAGCCAGTCGCCCGAACGCACGCGATCCGCGAACGCCGACAGCGCATCGAGCACCGCCTGCACGTCGACATCGACCTGTTGTCCGTCCACGACGAGCGCGGGCTCCGCACCGCGCGGGCGGCGCAGCGCGGTGTGCAGCACAGCGCGATCCTCGGTCGTGTTGATGTGCGCGCCGGCGAGCATCGCGGCGAAGCGGTCGGCGACGCCGGTCTGCTCGGCCAGCCGCACCAGGGCGGAGCGCACGTCGGCGGTGAGGAGGTTCTTCGACAGGTCGACGCGGAGGTCGGCGAGGTCGAAGGTGAGGCTCTCGACGCGCTGTGCGTCGTCGGCGAACCAGCCGCGCAGGTCGGGCGAGAACGACGCGTGCAGGGCGGCGAGCTCGGTCCAGGCGGAGGTCGAGGTGGGGTCGATCGGCGAGGTCATGCCCCCACGCTAACGCCGCGCGGGCTCCGGCGGGAGAATCATGTCGAACCTCGGCCCGTGCGTCGCGAGGGCAGGTGCGCGGCACCCGTCCCCACGCGCAGGATCAGGCCGCGCCGCTGCGGTCGGGGAGCTGCTGCAGAGTCCAGCGGTTGCCGTCAGGATCGGCGAAGGTGACGAAGCGGCCCCAGGCCTGCTCGTCCACTCCATCAGCCTCCGCGCCCACGTCGCGCAGGTGGGCGAGGGCCTCGTCGGCATCGGGGACGACGACCTGGATCGTGTTCTGCCGACCCGGCTCGAGGTCGATCCCGAGACCCGTGCCGAAGGCGATCGAGCAGGCGGATCCGGGTGGCGTCATCTGCACGAAACGCAGGCCGTCGAACGGCGTCTGGTCATGGTCGGCGTGGAAGCCGATCCGCTCGTAGAACTCTTTGGCCCGGTCGACATCCGTGACCGGCACGAAGATGAGCTCGATCTTCCAGTCCATGCTGCACGCTCCTTGGGGAAACCGTGGCGGTGGATCCGCCGTCGTCCCGACGCTACGCCGGGGGATCGACATTCCGACCCCGACCAGGGGACGTCATGGGAGCGGCGAACCGTGCACATCGGCGCGGCCGCGCGGGGGAGAATGAGGCATGGTCGAAACCAATCTCGTCGGGGATGCGATGCTCACGCGGGCCGAGGGAATCGCCGCCGGCCGTGCGGCCCGCGACCGCACACCACGGACCCGGCTGGCCGAGATCACGACCACCGGCCGAGATCCGCTCGGGATCCTGGATCGCCAGAACAGCACGCGGCTCGCCGACCTGGTTCCCCTGCGCACCGAGCGCATGGCCGCGAACCTGTTCTCGTTCTACCGTGGAACGGCGGCGCTGATGGCCGCCGACTTCTCCCACGAGCCGAACACCGGGATCCTCGTGCCGTCCTGCGGCGACGCGCACATCAGCAACTTCGGGTTCTTCGCCTCGCCGCAGCGCACGCTCATGTTCGATCTGAACGACTTCGACGAGGCCGCCTGGGCGCCGTGGGAGTGGGACCTGAAGCGGCTTGTGGCGAGCATCGTGATCGGAGCGCGCGCGACCCGGAGCACCGCCGTCGCGGACGAGGCCGCCCGGCTCAGCGTGATCGCGTACGCCAGGGCGCTGCGCTCCGCGGTCGCGACCGATCCGCTGCAGCGGTATTTCGCGCACTTCAACGCGAGCACGCACCTGGAGGGACTCGACGTCGACTCCGAGCAGGATCTGCAGAAGGCCATCGCCGCCGCCGAGAAGCGCACCGGCGAACGTGCCGCGCGCCGGCTGACGGTCACCGGCGACGACGGTCATCTGCGTTTCATCGAGCAGCCGCCGGTGATGACGCACGCCGACCCGGACATCCGGGGGATCAGCGACGACGCGTTCCGGCGCTACGCGGAGTCGGCCAATGTCGACATCCAGCTGCTGCTGCGGCAGTACCGGGTGCGCGACGTCGCACGTCGGGTGGTGGGCGTGGGCAGCGTGGGCACCCGCTGCTACCTCGCGATGCTCGGCACCTCCGACGCCGAGCCCATGATCCTGCAGGTGAAGGAAGCAGGGCGCAGCGTGCTGGCCGAGTACGGCGGCATCGCGCAGCCCGCCGATCTGCAGAGCCGCATCGAAGAGGGCGGCGAGGGGGCCAGGGTGGTCGGCCTGCAGCGGGTGCTGCAGGCGTTCTCGGATCCGTTCCTCGGGCACATCCGCGGAACGGAGCAGGACTACTACGTGCGTCAGTTCCACGACATGAAAGGCTCGATCGACACCGACGTGATCGAAGACGAGGGGTATCGCGAATACGCTGTCGCCTGCGCGATCACGCTCGCGCGGGCGCACGCGCAGGCCCCGGCGGCCACGGCGATCTCGGGGTACGCCGGCAAGGGCATCGAGCTCGCAGAGATCCTGGTGGGCTGGGCGAACGCGTATGCCGACCTCGCGGCGCAGGATTACGCGGCGTTCGTGGAGCAGGCGGCGAAGAAGACGCCCGAGAGCACGGCGAAGACCAAGAGCTCGAAGACGAAGAAGAGCACGACGACGAAGAAGAGCACGACGAAGGAGAAGTCAGCATGAAGCAGATCCGTTTCGGATCCGGATCCGCCCCGGCGGTCGTCGCGGGCATGATGCGCATCGAGGGCCGCACGGATGCGCAGATCCGTGAGCTCTACGACGCCGCGCGCTCCAGCGGGATCGACTTCTTCGATCACGCCGACATCTACGGGCGGGCCATGCACGGCTGCGAGAGGCGGTTCGGCGAGGCCCTCGGGCTCTCGGCGGCGGAGCGTGACGAGATCACCCTGCAGACCAAGTGCGGCATCGTGCCGGATCAGGGGATGTTCGACTTCTCCTACGCGCACATCATGGCCCAGGTGGAGGGTTCGCTCGCGGCCCTCGGCACCGACCGGATCGACGTGCTGCTGCTGCACCGTCCGGACGCGCTGGTCGAGCCCGAAGAGGTCGCGCGGGCGTTCGACGAGCTGCATGCCTCCGGCAAGGTGCGCTCCTTCGGCGTCTCGAACCACACTCCTCGCCAGATCGATCTGCTGAAGACCGCGGTCACCCAGCCGCTCATCGCCAACCAGCTGCAGCTCTCGATCACGCACGCGCCGATCATCACGCAGCCGATCGCGGCGAACATGGGCGGCCTCGATCAGAGCGTCGTGCGCGACGGGGGAGGGATCCTGGAGTACTGCCGCATCGCCGGCATCACGGTGCAGGCGTGGTCGCCGTACCAGGCCGGGTTCTTCACGGGCGTTTTCCTGGACAACCCGGATTACCCCGAGCTGAACGCGGCGCTGGAGCGCATCGCCGCGGTGCACGGCGTCACCCCCACCGGCATCGCCACCGCATGGATCACCCGGCACCCGGCCGGCATTCAGGTCGTGCTCGGCACGACCACACCGTCCCGTGTGCGCGAGGCGGCGGACGGAGCAGACGTAGAGCTGAGCCGGGCCGAGTGGTATGAGCTGTTCCGTGCGGCCGGGCACACGCTGCCGTGATCGCCGCGTGTCGGCGGTGATCTCCTAGGCTGTCGGCATGGCCGTCCTGTTCTCGATCCTGTTGCTGGCGCTGCTGATCGGCGCGCTCATCGACATCATCACGCGACGCGACGACCAGGTGAAGCACCTGCCGAAGGTGTTCTGGATCATCCTCGTGATCCTGGTGCCGCTCGCCGGCTCGCTGATCTGGTTCCTGGTCGGCCGGGAGTACGACAGCGAGGGGATCCGCCTGCCGAGCCCCGCACGCGAGCGGCGGCCGCGACCGTCGGCGCCGGTGGCGCCGAGTCTTCCCGAAGACAGCCGCAGCACCGAGCAGCAGATCGCCGACCTGGATCGGGAGATCGAGGAGTGGCGGCTGCGCGCCGAACTGGAGAAGCGCAAGCGGGATCAGGGCGGATCTGGGGCCGGAGAGGCGGCCTCGGAATGAGCGGCCAGCCGCGTGCCGTGATCGGCGGTGGCAGTGGGTATCTCGGCCGGGCGATCCGGGATGCACTGAGGATCGACGGCTACGACGTGCGCACGATCGGACGCACGGGCGCGGATGCCGGCTGGGATGATCCGGAGGCGATCCTCCGGCTCGTCGACGGCGCCGACCTCGTGATCGGGCTCGCCGGCAAGCGGGTGGACTGTCGCTACACCGATCGCAACCGCGACGAGATCCTGCGCTCCCGCGTCGAGACGACCCGGGCGCTGCACCGCGCCATCTCATCGGCGGAGCGTCCGCCCAGGGTCTGGATGAACGGCAGCTCCGCCACGGCGTACCGGTACGCGCTGGATCGTGCCCAGACCGAGGCCGACGGATCCATCGACACCGGTTTCTCGCCCGACATCACGCGTGCCTGGGAGGCGGAGCTGTTCGACGGGGAGCTGCCCGGAACACGACGGATCGCGCTGCGGACCTCGCTCGTGATCGGACGCGACGCACCCGTCGCCACCATGCTGCTCCGACTGGCACGACTCGGGATCGGCGGCCCGCAGATCGACGGCTGGTGGTTCCCGCATCGGCGCTATCGCGGGATCGGTCCGCACCCGACCGACCCAGCGAAGCCGGGGTTCGTCCGTTCGCACGGGCGGCAGATGTTCACGTGGATGCATGAGGCGGACTTCGTGCAGGCGGTGCGGTTCCTGCGCGACCATGAGGAGATCGACGGCGCCGTGAACATGGCTTCGCCGCACGCGATCGACAACCGCGAACTCATGCGCACCCTCCGGCGCGCGGTGCACGCGCCGTTCGGGATCCCGGCCTGGCGCTTCATGCTGGAGCCCGCGATGTTCGTGCTCGGCACCGAGACCGAGCTCGTGTTGAAGAGTCGCTGGGTCGCGCCCCAGGTGCTGCTCGACGCCGGCTTCGAGTTCCGATACCCGGATCTGGAGGGTGCCGTGCGGGAGATCGTCGCGGGCTGAACCCGCCCTCACCGACGATGTGCTCAGGCGTCGCGCAGGCGCACCAGGCGCTCGTGCCCCGTCTCCTCGAGTTCGGCGATGTCGGCCCGCGACTTCAGGAACGCGTTGAACGACCGGTAGCCGAGCGCTTTCTCGCTGAACGACGGATCCATGCGGCGCATCTGCGTTTTGACCGCGGAGCTGTGCAGCCAGTCATCGGCGTCGGACTTGTCGTGGCCGAGGCGCAGGGCGCGTTCCAGGATCGCGGTGGCGCTGTCCTGGTCGGCGGTGCTCGGCTCGTCGTCCTTCTCCACGGGCTTGGCCTGCTTGCGCTGCGCGGGGACCTGCTTGGCGGTCTTGCGCTGCTCCGCGGCCGTGCCGGTGGCCGTGGCGGTGGCTGCCGCCTCCGGCTCGGGCTGCGGGCGCGTGCGGATCCGGTCGACGCCGGGAAGGGAGTCATAGGCTTCGAACTCGTCGCACGCGGCGGCCAGCGACTTCGCCGTGGAGCCGGCCACGCCGATCCCGACGACGTAGCGGCCCAGCCGCTTGCAGCGCTGCGCGAGCGGCACGTAGTCGGAGTCTCCGGCGACGATCACGACGTGCGTGAGGTCGGGCAGGCGGAACATGTCCTCCACGGCGTCGACGGCGAGGCGGATGTCTGCGCCGTTCTTGGCGTAGGCCGCGGCGGGGAACAACTGCACGAGATCCACCGCGCGCGCGACGAGCTGCGAGCGGTACTCGGCGTTCACCGGCGAGGACCAGTCGGCGTAGGCGCGGGTGAGCACCAGGGTCCCGAACGACGAGGCGTAGTCGATGATCGCGCCCACGTCGATCGTGGCGCGGCTCAGGCGCTCTGCGACCTCGGCGTCGGAGGGGTTCTCTTGGATCCGCTGCCGGTCCTTGCTGTATGCGTTGCGCCCATGCACGCGGTCGTACCAGGAGATGACGATGTTGTCGAAGTCGAGATAGACGGCGACGCGGGTGTCCTGCGGTTCGGCCATGGGCGGATGCTCCTCGGGGTCAGACGTTCTCGTTCGGGTACCGCACGCCGATCTGCGCCCGGATCCCATCCAGCAGGCCCATGATGGCCACGCTCTCGGCGAGGGGGAGGGCATCGCTGTCGAGCGAGCCGTCGGCGACGAACCGTTCGGCGGCGAGCGCCTCGAACTGCATGCCGCGCCCCTCGGTGCGGCCGTCGAACTCCTCGAGGACCGTGCCGTCGGCGGAGACCACCCGGAACACGGTGGGGGCGTACCAGACGCGGTCGATCTCGACGCGCGCGGTGCTGCCCAGCACGACGGCGGTGTTCGGCCCCGCGGCCCGCGAGGACGACAGCGTGGTCGAGATCGCGCCGCCTTCGTGGGTCATCACGGTCGCGACCTCGGCGTCGGCGCCGGTCTCGGCGAGCCGGGCGGAGGCCTGCACCGTGAGCGGAATGCCGAGCACGGCGACCACGAACGAGATCGGGTAGATCCCGAGATCGAGCAGGGCGCCGCCGCCGAGCTCCAGGGCATTCAGCCGGTGCGCGGGATCGGTGGGCAGCGACTGGGTGTGATCGGCCGAGACGGCGCGGATCTCGCCCAGCGTGCCGGCCGCGAGGATCTCGCGCAGTCGCACCATGTGCGGCAGGTACCGGGTCCACATCGCCTCCATGACGAGCAGGCCCTTCTCCCGGCCGAGCGCGGCGAGATCCTCGGCCTCGGCCCGGTTGAGGGTGAGCGCCTTCTCGATCAGCACGTGCTTGCCGTTCTCGAGCGCGAGGCGGGCATCGGCATGGTGCATCGGATGCGGAGTGGCGACGTAGATGATGTCGACCTCCGGATCCGTCGCGAGCGCCTCATAGGACCCGTGCGCGCGCGGGATGTCGAAGCGCGCGGCGAACGCATCGGCGGAATCCTGCGAGCGGGATCCGACGGCGGCGAGATCAAGACCCGCGGTGCGCAGGTCGGCGGCGAAGGCGGCGGCGATGCCGCCCGTGGCGAGGATGCCCCAGCGCAATGCTGGTTGCGGAGAGTGGCCGGTCATGGCTTCCAGCGTACGGGGTTGAGAGGATGAGACCATGCCCGTCTCCGCGCTCATCACCGCCTCCGAACTCCGCTCCCTCCTCGACGAGGGGGCGAACGTGCGGATCCTGGACGTGCGCTACCGCCTCGGATTCACGGACGGCCACGAGCAGTATCTCGCCGGGCACCTCCCCGGCGCGGTCTTCGCCGATCTCGAGGCCGAGCTGGCGGGGCATGGCGCTCCCTCGGAAGGACGACACCCGCTGCCGTCCGATGACGCGCTGCAGAGCGCCGCGCGCCGCTGGGGGATCGGCCAGGGGCAGACGGTCGTGGTCTACGACGACTCCCGCTCGCTGCCCGCCTCCCGGGCCTGGTGGGCGCTGCGCCGCGCCGGCGTCGCCGACGTGCGCGTGCTCGACGGCGGCCTCTCCGTGTGGCGCGCCGAGGGCGGGGCGATCGAGGAGGGCGAGGTGGTCCCCGCGCCCGGCGACGTCGTGCTGGTCTCGCCCGGATCCGCCGACATCCTCGACACCGCGCAGGTCGACGGCTGGGCGGGGGTGCTGCTGGACGCGCGCGCCCCCGAGCGGTTCCGTGGCGAGAGCGAGCCGATCGACCCGGTCGCCGGGCACATCCCCGGCGCCCGCAATCTGCCGATCGCCGAGGTGCTCACCGCCAACGGGCGCTTCCGCAGCCCGTCCGAGATCGAGGCCGCGTTCGAGGTCGTCGGCGCGGGCGAGGAGGTGCCGATCGCGGCGTACTGCGGATCCGGTGTCACCGCCGCGCAGCTCGCCCTCGCCGGCGCCCTCATCGGCCGCGAGGTGACCGTGTACCCCGGGTCGTGGAGCGCCTGGTCGAACACGACGGGCCGGCCGATCGAGACCGGAGCGGTGCCCATCGAGGTCGATCCGCTCGAGGAGTGATGTCCCGGGACGATCCAGGCCGTCAGAGCGCCTCGATGACCTCGCGGAGCACGTCGGGGTCGTACCAGGCGATCTCGCCGCCGGCGAGGGCGTGGTAGCGCTCGTGACCCTTGCCGAGGATCACGACCGTGTCCTCGGGGCGGGCCATGCGCACCGCCGCGGCCATGGCCTCTCGGCGGTCGGCGATCTCGGTGATCTCGACTGTGCTCGAACGTGCGCCGGCGATCAGCGAGGCGCGGATCTCGGCCGGGTCGTCGTCGTAGGGGTTGTCGTCGGTGATCACCAGCACGTCGGCGAACATCGCGGCGAACCGGCCCATCATGCGGCGCTTGGCGGCGTCGCGGTGACCGTTCGCGCCGAGCACCGCGATGAGACGGCCCTCCGGCGTGGTGGTGCGGATCGCCCGCAGCGCGGCATTGATCGCCTCAGGCTTGTGCGCGGAGTCGACGATCGCCGTGAACGGCTGGCCGAAGTCGAACCGCTGCAGCCGTCCCTCGACGCTCGGCAGGGCGGCGATGCCCGGTGCCAGGTCGGCGAGCTCGCGGCCCGACTCCACGAGCGCCGCGACGGCGGCGAGGATGTTGTTCACGTTGAAGGCACCGGTGAGCTGCGTGGAGAACGGCACGCGCTCGCCGCGGGGGGAGCGGATCACGAACGAGGATCCGTGCGCGCGCAGCTCGACCTCCTCAGCCCGCCAGTCTGCGGATGCGGATCCGGCCGCCGACGTCGTCCGCACCGGCACCGTGGCCTGCGCCACGAGCACCCGGCCCCAGTGCGAGTCGATGTCGACGATGCCGACCTTCGCGTGCTCCGGGGTCAGCAGCAGCGCCTTCGCGGCGAAGTACTCGGCCTGCGTGGGGTGGTAGTCGCGGTGGTCGTGCCCGAGGTTCAGGAAGACACCTGCGTCGAAGGCGAAGCCGTCCACGCGCCCTAGGGTCAGCGCGTGGCTGGATGCCTCGACGGCGACCGTGCTCAGCCGCTGCTCGCGCATCACGGCGAACAGCGCCTGCAGTTCGGGCGCTTCGGGGGTGGTGAGCACCGGCGGGAAGAAGTCGTCGCCGACCGTGGTGCCGATGGATCCGATCGTTCCGGATCGCTGCATGCCCGCCGCGGCGGCCACGTAGAACGCGGTGGTGGTCTTGCCTTGGGTCCCGGTGATGCCGATGCTCGTCATCGACGCGACCGGATCCCGATACAGGAACGCCGACGCGGGGCCGGCGGCGAGGCGAGGGCTCTCCACGACCAGGGTCGGTACGCCGTCGGGCACGAGCGCGGCGCCTTCCGCGTCGGTGAGCACCGCGGTCGCCCCTGCCTCGACGGCCTTGCCCGCGAACCGCGCGCCGTGGGCGTTCGCTCCCGGGATCCCGAGGAACAGGTCGCCGGCGCGCACAAGATCGGTCGCCACGGAGACGCCGGTGAAGCGGGTGCCGCCCTCGGTGGGAGCCGGAGACCCGAGGCGGGCGGCGAGGTCGCCGAGCGTCGCGGTGAAGGTCTCGACCGGGCGCGGATCCAGGCGCGGGGAGGGGTAGTTCGACACGGAGGGCATGACCGTCCGAGTCTACCGGAGCGGCCCGGATCGGCCCGGGAGCGGTTCGCCCGTGGTCGGCGACCAGACGTCAGAGGGCGCCGGGGACATCACTGCACCCGCATGAACTCCTCGGCGGCGCGCACCTGCTCGTCGCTCGGGCGGATCCCGGTGTACAGCACGAACTGCTCGAGCGCCTGCAGCGTGGCGACCTCGGCTCCGGTGATCACGGTCTTGCCCGCCGCGCGGCCCGCGCGCACCAGCGGTGTCTCGGCCGGCAGCGCGACGACGTCGAACACCGTCGTCGCGGCGTCGATCGCGGCCTCGGGGAAGGACAGAGAGTCGGCCTCGGCACCTCCGGCCATGCCGATCGGCGTGATGTTGACGATGATGTCGGCGGTGCGATCCCCGACATCCGCCGCCCAGGCGAAGCCGTACAGCTCAGCGAGCGGCCGCCCGGCCTTCTCGGTGCGGGCGATGATCGTCACGTCGGTGAAGCCGGCGTCCCGGAACGCGGCGGCGGTGGCCTTCGCCATGCCGCCGGATCCGCGCAGCAGCACGGACGACGCCGGATCCAGCGCATTCCGCTCGATGAGCTGCGCGATCGCCGAGTAGTCAGTGTTGTAAGCGGTCAGCACGCCGTCGTCGTTCACGATCGTGTTGACGGAATCGATCGCGGTCGCGGACGGATCCATCCGGTCCACGAGCGCGATCACGTCCTCCTTGTACGGCATCGAGATCGCACATCCCCGGATCCCGAGTCCGCGCACGCCGGCGATGGCCTGCGCGAGATCCGTCGGGGCGAACGCCTTGTAGATCCAGTTCAGGCCGAGCGCCTCGTAGAGGTGGTTGTGGAACCGCGTGCCGTTGTTGCTCGGGCGCGCGGACAGCGAGATGCACAGCGTCATGTCTTTGTTCAGGATCGGCACGGGATCAGCGTACCGAGGCACACTCAGACCGCGGCGAGCGTCTGACGCACTCGGGCGAGGGCGAGCGCCTGCTCGAGATCGGCGAGGATGTCGGCGGGATCCTCGATGCCGATCGACAGCCGGATCGTGGTCTCGCCGATCCCGGCGGCGGCGCGCTGCTCGTCGTTCAGATGCGAGTGGGTCATCGACGCCGGGTGCGAGACCAGGCTGCGGGCGTCGCCGATGTTGGCGACCAGACGCACGACCTTCAGGCCGTCCACGAAGCGCTCCACGCGCTGCTGATCCTCGGCCGCATCGCCGGAGGAGGCGAGGTCGATCGAGAAGACGGCGGGCACGCCACGGGGCAGATAGCGCGTGGCGAGGTCATGCCAGGGATTGCCGGCCAGACCCGGATGATGCACGGCGGCGACCGCCGGATTCCCGGTGAGCGCCTCGGCGATCGCCTGCGCGGATGCGCTCTGACGCGCGACGCGCAGATCGAGCGTCTCGATGCCCTGCAGGATCTGGTGCGCGTTGAACGGCGAGAGCGACGGCCCCAGATCGTGCACGTACTTGGCCTTGACCAGGGTCGCGAACGCGAACCCCCGCCCGAACCGTTCCCAGAGCGACTGCGGCCCGAACCGCGCCGCGGGGACCGTGAACTGCGGCCAGCGTGCCGGATCCGCACCGAAGTCGAAGGATCCGAGATCCACCGCGACGCCGCCGAGGGAGGTGCCATGCCCGCCGAGGTACTTCGTCGCGGAGTGCACCACGAAGTCGGCGCCGTGCTCGCCGGGGCGGATCAGATAGGGGGTGCCGACGGTGCTGTCGATCACGAGCGGGACCCCGGCCTCGTGCGCGATGTCGGCGACGGTGCGGATGTCGAGCACCTGCGCGAGCGGATTGGCGACGGATTCGGCGAAGAACAGGCGGGTGCGCGCGGTCGCGGCGGCCCGCCAGGCGGCTGGGTCGTCCTGGTCGACGAAGGTCACGGTGATGCCGAAGTCGTCGAGGGTGTCCTGCAGCAGATCGACCGTGCCGCCGTAGAGACGGTCGGCGGCCACGACATGCCCGCCGCGGCCGGCGAGGGCGAGGATCGTCACAGCGACCGCCGCCTGACCGCTCGCCACGGCGACCGCGGACACGCCGCCCTCGAGCACCGCGACGCGCTCCTCGAGCAGCTGCTGGGTGGGACTGGCGTTGCGGCTGTAGATGTTGCCCGCGCGGCGCAGCGCGAACAGGTCGCGGGCCTCCGCGAGCGAGGAGAACTCGTACGCCGCGGACTGGTACAGCGGCGGGACGGCCGTGTTCTGCCCGACGCCGCTCACATATCCGGCCTGCACCTGCTTTGTGGCAAAGCGGGTGTCGGGGGCAGCGCGGAGGGCGTCGGGAGCGGTCACCGCTCCATCCTCCGGCGCGCGGGCGATCCCCGCTGGGATGTTTCGGACTGTTGCGGATGCCGGGCGTGCCCTGGGGCTCAGGGGCGCAGGATGATCTTGCCGCGCGCGGCGTGCGCCTCGATCAGCCCGTGCGCCTCCGCGGCCTCGGCGAGCGGGAGCTCGGGGCCGAACTCGACTGAGAACCGTCCCTCGGCGATGAGGGCGATCGTGGCGGGCAGCGCCTCGGCGCGCCACGCGATCTCCTGCGCGGTGAGCGGGATCGGGCTGCCGCCGCTGAACGCCCGGATGCCGAAGCGCTCGGCCTCCCAGCCGCGCACGATCGTCGCGATCCGGTCGTGATCGGCGACCAGCGCGAGGGAGGCCTCGATCGCCTCGTCGGTGCCGGCGCCGTCGAGCGCGACGGTGATCTCGCGCCCGTCCGCGGCCGCACGGATCCGGTCTTCCAGGCCCTCGCCGTACGCGACCGGGATCGCGCCGAGCGCGCGCAGCCGGTCGTGCGAGGCCGGGCTGCCGGTCGCGATGACCTGGGCGCCCCACGCGATGGCGAACTGGATGGCGGCCTGTCCGACCGCGCCGGACCCGGCGTGCACGAGCAGCAGGTCGCCCTCGCCCACGCCGAGGGAGCGCAGCGACTGATAGGCGGTGCCGGCGGGGATCGGGAGGGCTGCCCCCTCCGCCGCGGAGACCGCATCCGGCAGCGCGGCGACGTGCGCGGCCGCGACGGCGAGCGCTGTTGCATACGTGCCGCGGGTGTCCCGGATCGCCACCCGGTCGCCCACCGCGATGTCTTCGACGCCGGATCCGATCGCCGTGACGACACCCGCGCCGTCGAACCCGAAATGCCGGGGCTCGGTGATCGGGGGCAGTGGGCGAGCGCCGCTGCGCTGCTTCACGTCGATCGGATTCACGCCCGCCGCCTCGATGCGCACGATGACTTCGCCCGCCGCGGGGACCGGATCCGGCACCTCCACCAGGGTGAGGACCTCGGGTCCGCCGATCTCGGTCTGCACGATCGCCTGCGTCATGACTACAGGCTACGGGTGCGCAAGGGCGGCACGGCCGCTCGTGTCATCTTCCGGCGAGCGCCTTCAGGATCCGCTGCGGTGACACGGGCTGTGCGGTGCCGAGCCGCTGGGCGAACAGGCTGATCCGGTACTCCTCGAGCAGCCAGCGCACCTCGACGAGGCGGGGATCCGCAGTCCGCTCGAGGGGAAGTGTTCCGCCGACGTCGGTGTAGGCCTGCGCCATGCGCTCGTACTCGGTCATCCGTGTGCGGTCCTTGCCGGGGGCATCGGCGAGGTTCCGCAGCCGGTCGAGGATCCCGTCCAGGAAGCGCGGGTAATGCGCGAGGCGTTCGACGCCGGCGCGGGAGAGGAAGCCGGACGGCAGCAGAGCGTCGAGCTGGCCGCGGATGTCGTTCAGGGGTCCGAGCAAGGCGAGCGAGTTCTGTCCCTTCATCGCACGTTCGACGTCGCGCGCGCGGGTGAGGATCTTCGCGGTGAGCGAGACGAGCGCGAACAGCTCGTCGACGACGACGGAGGAGACGCCATCGCGGACGCGCGCGAACTCCGCCTCGGAGCGCACGATCCCCCCGGTCTCCGACCCGGCCGCACCCCCGGTCCCTGAGCCTGTCGAAGGGCCCGTTAGCCGGTCGATCGCGGCGCGGGCCACGGCCGTGCGGGCGTCCTCGATGAGGGTGGCGACGTTCGGGTACGGGGAGGTGGCGAGCGCGAGCTTCTCCGCGCTGGTCAGGTGCTCCTGCACGTACGACGCGGGGGAGGGGATGCCCAGCAGCACAAGGCGCAGCACGCCGTCGCGGGTCGCGGCGAGCGCGGCGTCGGCCGTCGCCTCCACGCGCAGCGAGACCGACTTGCCCTGATCCACCAGGGCCGGGTAGCCGCGCACCACGCCGCCGGCGACGCGCGAGTCGAGCACGGCGGGAAGGTCGCCGAGATCCCAGGTCGTGATGCCGTCCCGTTCGGCGGGGGTCGTCGATGAGGCCGCGGCCGCGACCGCGGCTGCACCGGCGCGCCCTGGTCCCTGCCGAGCCGGCGTCGCGGACTGCCGCCCGATCGAGCGTGCGACGCTGGCCCGGGAGCGGTCGGAGAGCTCGCGCTGCAGCACCGTCAGATCGCGGCCGGATCCGACCACGCGCCCGCGTTCGTCGACGGCGCGGAAGTTCATCCGCAGGTGCGCGGGAACCCGCTCCAGGTCGAAGTCGTCCGCAGACAGGCGCTGATTCGCGAGCGGCTGGATGAGGCGGGCGAGCGCGTCGCGCAGGCTGCGCCCGGGCAGCCCCTCGTGCGACTCCGGCCCCGCTGCCGCGAGCTCGGCGCCGAACTTCTCGGCCCAGTCCGCCGCGGGCACCACATGCCGGCGGATCGCCTTCGGCAGCGCGCGCAGCAGCGCCGTGACGAGCTCGGCGCGCAGACCCGGCACCTGCCAGTCGAAGCCCGCATCCTGCACCTGCTGCAGCAGCGCGAGCGGGATGACGACGCTCACGCCGTCGTCGGCGGCACCCGGCTCGAACCGGTAGGCGAGGCCGAGCACCTGGTCGCCCTGCGTCCACCGCGTCGGGAAGTCCTGCCGATCGGCCCGGTCGGCGTCGTCGAGGAGGTCGTCCTCGCGCATCACCAGCAGCCGCGGCGTGGTCGCCAGGGCGTCGCGCCACCAGGCCTCGAACGAGCGCACGTCGAACACGTCGGCGGGGATGCGCTCGTCGTAGAAGCGGAACACGGACTCGTCGCCGACGAGGATGTCGCGGCGCCGCTCGCGCTCCTCGAGCTTCTCCAGGCGCTTGCGCAGCTCGGCGTTGCTCCGCCAGAACGCGGAGACGCGCTTGTCGATGCGGCTCGGATCCCACTCGCCTTCGACGAGCGCGTGCCGCAGGAACAGCTCTCGGGACGCCGCCCGGTCGATGCGCGCGAACTGCACGCGCCGGCGCGGCACGATCTCGACGCCGAACAGCGTCACTTTCTCGAACGCGACGGCGGCCCCGGACTCCTTCGACCAGTGCGGCTCGGAGACCTGGCGCTTGGCGAGGTCGCCCGCGAGCGCCTCCGCCCAGGCCGGATCGATCGCCGCAGCGGTGCGCGCGAAGGTGCGCGAGGTCTCGACGATCTCCGCGGCCATGACCGCGCGCGGCGACTTCTTCCGGAGGGCGGATCCGGGGAAGAGGGAGAACCGGATCCCGCGCGCGCCGCGGTACTCGCTGATCCGGTGCTTCTGATCCTTCGCCTTGGCTGTCGGCCCCTTGGCGGTCGTGCGCTCGTCGAGGATCCCGATCTGCGACAGCAGTCCGGAGAGCAGGGCCCGGTGGACCGCGTCGGGATCTGATCCCGTGACGGGCGCATCGGTCCCGGAGGCCTTCGAGAGGCCCGCCTTCACGAGCGTCCGCAGCTGGCGGTGCACGTCGAACCACTCCCGCACCCGCACGTAGTTCAGGTGCTCGGAGCGGCAGAGCCGGCGGAACGCGCTGGATCCGAGCTCCCGCTGCTGCTCGCGCAGGTGGTTCCACAGGTTCAGGATCGACAGGAAGTCGCTGGTCGGATCCGCGAAGCGCGCGTGCATCCGCTCCGCCTCGTCGCGCACGCCCTGGGACGCGTCGGCGGAGGGCCGCTCGCGCACGTCCTGGATCGAGAGGCCGGCGACGATCGCGAGCACCGGCGCGGTCACGCCGATCCTTCCGGCCTCGACGAGCATACGCGCGAACCGCGGATCGATCGGCATGCGGGCGATGTCGCGGCCGATCCGGCTGAGTTCGGGGACGTCGGCGGATCCCGCCCGTCCGGCCCGCACCGCGCCGAGCTCGACGAGCAGGTCGATGGCCGAGCGCACATCGCGCGACCCGGGAGGCGTGAGGAACGGGAACTCGGAGATGTCGCCGAAGCCGAGGCTGAGCATCTGCAGCACGACCGACGCGAGCGAGGTGCGCAGGATCTCGGGCTCGGTGAACTCCGGCCGCTTGTCGAAGTCGTCCTCGCCGTACAGGCGGATCGCGATGCCGGCGCTGGTGCGGCCGGCCCGACCGGAGCGCTGGTTGGCCGAGGCCTGCGACACCGCCTCGATCGGCAGCTGCTGGATCTTGGAGCGGTTGCTGTACCGGGAGATGCGGGCGGTTCCGGTGTCGATCACGTACTTGATGCCGGGCACGGTGAGGCTCGTCTCGGCGACGTTCGTGGCCAGGATGACGCGGCGGCGCAGACCCGCGACGGTCGACGGCTCGAACACGCGGTGCTGCTCGGCGGCGGACAGCCGGCCGTACAACGGCAGCACCTCGACCGGTGCCGTCTGCGAGCGGTACGCCCCGCGGATCGCGTCGGCGGCGTCGCGGATCTCGGCCTCGCCGGGCAGGAACACGAGCACGTCGCCGCGCTCCTCGCGATCCAGCTCTCGCAGGGCGGTGACGATCGCGGTGACCTCGTCCTCGGGCTCGTCGGAACGGCGTGCCGAACTCAGTCGATTCGGTGCTTTCGGTCGAGAATCGGCCGGTGGACCGCTTTCTGACTGGGTTCGGGACGCCTCCACGAGCGGGCGGTAGCGGATCTCGACCGGATACGTCCGGCCCGACACCTCGATCACGGGCGCGGGCTCCCCGTCGGCGTTCGCGAAATGCCGGGCGAAGCTGTGCGGGTCGATGGTCGCCGACGTGATGATGACACGGAGGTCGGGGCGCTCGGGCAGGATCCGGTGCAGGTAGCCGAGCAGGAAGTCGACGTTGAGCGAGCGCTCGTGCGCCTCGTCGATGATGATCGTGTCGTAGCGGCGCAGCAGCCGGTCCCGGTGGATCTCGTTGAGCAGGATCCCGTCGGTCATGAGCGCTATCCGCGTCTCCTCGGAAACCTGATCCGTGAAGCGCACCTTGTAGCCGACCAGCCCGCCGAGCGGAACCTGCAGCTCCTCGGCGACGCGCTCGGCGATCGTGCGGGCCGCGAGCCGACGCGGCTGCGTGTGCGCGATGCGCTCCCGGCCGAGCTCGAGGCAGATCTTCGGCAGCTGGGTGGTCTTGCCGGACCCGGTCGCACCGGCGACCACGACGACCTGGTGATCTCGGATCGCCGCGGCGATCTCGTCGCGCGCGGCACTGACCGGGAGTTCCGGCGGATACGAGATGACGGGCGCAGACATAGCCCTCCAGCGTATCGCCCTCGGCTGCGATCGTCGCCCCTAGGCTGGATCCATGACGATCCCCGACATCACGCTCAACGACGGCCACACGATCCCGCAGCTCGGATACGGCGTCTTCAAGGTGGATCCCGCCGACACCGAGCGCACGGTCAGCGAAGCGCTGGAGATCGGCTACCGGCACATCGACACGGCCGCGATCTACGGCAACGAGTCCGGTGTCGGCGCGGCGATCGCGTCCAGCGGCATCCCGCGCGACGAGCTGTTCATCACCACCAAGCTCTGGAACGACCGCCACGACGGCGACGAGGCCGACACGGCGATCGCGGAGAGCCTGGACAAGCTCGGCCTCGACCACGTCGACCTGTACCTGGTGCACTGGCCGACCCCGGCGAAGGACAACTACGTGCACGCGTGGGAGAAGGTCGTCGCGATCCGCGACCGGGGCCTTGCCCGCTCGGCCGGCGTCTCGAACTTCCTCGTCCCGCATCTGGAGCGCATCGTCACGGAGACCGGAGTGATCCCCGCGGTCGACCAGATCGAGCTGCACCCCGCCTATCAGCAGCGCGACGTCGTCTCCTGGGCGCGTGACCATGGCGTGAAGGTCGAGGCCTGGGGTCCGCTCGGCCAGGGCAAGTACGACCTGTTCGGCACGCCCGCGGTCGCCGCGGCGGCCGCGGCGCATGGCAAGACCCCGGCGCAGGTCGTGCTGCGCTGGCACCTGCAGCACGGCAACATCGTCTTCCCGAAGTCGGTGCGCGCCGAGCGGCTGCGCGAGAACCTCGACCTGTTCGACTTCGCCCTGAGCGACGTCGAGTTCGCCGCGATCGACGCGCTCGACCCGGGTGACGGATCCGGCCGCGTCGGCACCCACCCCGATCAGTTCAGCTGAGCGGCGCAGAAGCTGCGCTCCGGCGTAGCGTGAGCGCATGAGCAACCGCCTCGCCGGCACCGGGAGTCCGTACCTTCGCGCGCACGCCGGCAACCCCGTGGACTGGTATCCGTGGGGCTCGGAGGCGTTCGCCGAGGCACGGCGCCGCGACGTGCCAGTGCTGATCTCGATCGGCTACTCCACCTGCCACTGGTGTCACGTCATGGCGCGGGAGTCGTTCTCGGATCCGGCCACCGCCGATGACCTGAACCGCGATTTCGTCGCGATCAAGGTCGACCGGGAGGAGCATCCCGACGTCGACGCGGCGTACATGGCCGCCGCTGCCGCGTTCACCGGCAACCTCGGCTGGCCGCTGACGGTGTTCGCGACCCCCGAGGGCCGTGCCTTCCACGCAGGCACGTACTTCCCGCCGGTCGCCCAGGGTGGGATGCCCTCGTTCCGGACGGTGCTCACGGCGGTGCGCGAGGCCTGGACCGACCGGCGCATGCAGGTCGACGAACAGGCCGGCGCGGTCGCCGAGGCGCTGGCTGCCATGACGGTCTCGGAGCCCTCGGCGTTGCCGGACGAGGCTGCGATCGCCGAGGCGGCGGCCGGGATCGCCGCGCGGGAGGACCGTCGGTACGGCGGTTTCGGCGGCGCGCCCAAGTTCCCGGTCGCGACCACGCTGCGGTTCCTGCAGGTGACAGGGCAGCGCGACGTGGCGACGCGGGCGCTCGATGCGATGGCCGCCTCCGCCCTGCACGACGAGGACGGCGGCTTCTTCCGCTACGCCACCCGCGCGGACTGGACGGTGCCGCACTACGAGCGCATGCTGACCGACAACGCGCAGCTGCTCGAGGTCGCGCTCGATGCGGGTCGGGAGGATGTCGCGCGCGGGATCGTCGGATTCCTGCTCGCCGTGCTGCGCCACCCCAGCGGCGGCTTCGGCGCCGCGCAGGACTCGGAGTCGTGGATCGACGGCGCGCGCAGCGAGGGCGGCTTCTACCACCGTCCGATCGGGGCGCGGGAGGGGCTCGAGCCGCCCGCCGTGGACGGCAAGATCATCACCGGCTGGAACGGCCTCGCGATCGGCGCCCTCGCCCGGGCCGGATCCGTCCTCGGCGAACCGGCCTGGGGGGAGGCCGCGGCGGAGGCCGCTCGCACCGTCCTGACCGTCAACCGTGATGCGGGAGGGACGCTGGTGCGGACCTCGCTGGACGGCGTCGCGTCGCCCGCCGTCGCCACCGCGGCGGATCTGGGCCTGCTCGCGGAGGGGCTGTTCTCGCTCGCCCTGGCCACGGGTGATGTCGAATGGGCGATCGCGGCGCGCGACGTGCTGTCGTCCGAGGCCGCGCAGGATCCGGTGCTGGCCGCGCTCGGGGTCCCGGGGGCGTCCGATGAGACCGACGGCGACCTGCCGTCCGGGACCGCGGCGGTCGCCGCGGCCGCGCTCACGGCCTGGCGGCTCGGCGCGGGGGAGGAGTATCGCGCACGGGCCGAAGGACTGATCGCCGGGCGGGCGGGCGTGGCGCTGCAGCATCCGTTCGGACACGGTTCGCTGCTGCGCGTCGCGGCGGGGATCGCGACCCCGCCGCGTCAGATCGTGGTGGTCACCTCGGATCCGACCGGCCCCCTGGCCCGCGCGGGTCGTGCTGCGGACGCCGATGTCATCGCGGTCGTGACACCTGATCAGGCCCGCGCGTGGACGGCGGCAGGTTTCACGCTGTTCGATGCGAGAGATGGCGTGGACGGGGCGGCCTACGACTGCCGCGGATTCGTCTGCCGGCTGCCGGTGATGGATCCGTCGCTCCTCGAGCGCGCACGATGAGGCTGACCCGGCCTACTCGTCGTTCCCGGTCCAGCCCTTGCGGCGGAACCACCACCACATGATGGCGCCCGACACGGCCATCGATCCGATCCCGAGCAGGAAGAACGACCACGGTCCCGACAGCACGTGCGCGATCGACCAGTCGAAGTTCATTCCGAAGAATCCGGTCAGGAAGCTCAGGGGCAGGAAGATGGACGCGATGATGGCCAGCTGCTTGGACGTCTCGCCCTGCCGGTTCGCGACCGTGGACAGGTAGAGGTCGGTGCAGCCGGAGACCATCTCGTGATAGCCGTCGAGTTCGTCGGTGATCCGGATCAGATGGTCGTAGATGTCACGGAAGTAGTCGTGGCTGTCGCTCTCCAGCCCGGCGAGATCGGTGATGACCTCGGCCTCGCGTGCGAACAGGTCGCGCATCGGGACCACGGCCCGGCGCAGCTTCAGCAGCAGGCGCTTCAGCCGGAACGTCTCCTGCAGCTCGTGCCGGCCGGCGCCGGAGACGATCGCATCCTCGAGCTGGTTGATCTCCTCATCGAGGTCGCTCAGGATCGGGAAGAAGCTGTCCACGATCACGTCGATGATCTTGTAGACGTAGTAGCGCTCGGTCTTGGGGGCGGAAGAGCGCTCCAGCAGCGTCTTCACATGCTGCAGATCGGTGAAGCGCGCGCCGTGCAGCGTGACGATGAACTCGCCGCTGAGGTGGCAGTGCACCTCCTCCAGCGGGTGGTCGTTCTCGTCCTCCGGGTGCGACTCGATCCCGCCCTGCAGCACGAGCAGCGCGGTCTCGCCGTAGGTGTCGAGCTTCGGGCGCTGTCCGCGCTTCACGCTGTCCTCGACGGCGAGCGGATGCAGTCCGAGCAGCGTGCCGAGGCGCTCCACGTCGGCCTCGGTGGGATCGGCGAGGTCGAGCCAGAAGAACTCCTGCTGCGCCCGCAGCCGGGCGATCAGCGTCTCGTCGACCGCGTCGAGTATGCGCATGTCTGCCCCCTCAGATCCAGCTCAGCATCCAGTTGTGCGCCTGCCAGAACCACCACGGCACGGGCAGGCCGATCCACAGCGGATACCAGAAGGCGCTGAGCAGCCCGATCAGCACCACGATCACCAGGACGGTGCGCTGCCCGGCCTGTCGTCGATGCCGGTCATCGGACGGTCTGCCGGCGATGTCGCGCAGCGCGAGCACGAGCGCGAGGATCAGGAGCGGCGCCATCACCACCGTGTAGAACTGGAAGATCGTGCGCTCGGGGAACGCCAGCCACGGCAGGTAGGTGCCTGCCAGGCCCACGAGCGGGATCGCGTAGCTCCACGGCATCGGCGTGCGGCGGATCAGGCCGCGGACGAACCGCACCAGCAGGTACACCGCGGCGGCGACGCCCAGGTACCAGATCAGCGGGTTCGGGATCGAGGTGATCGTGCCGATGCAGTGGTCGGTGCCGAAGCACGGGGCGTCCTGCCCGCCCACCCAGAACGCGGTGGGGCGCAGCAGCAGCGGCCACTGCCAGGCGGGACTCGCGTACGGGTGCGAGGAGGTGAGCCCGACGTGGAACGCCAGGATGTCGGAGTGGTACTTGAACCACGACGTGAGCACGTTGTCGGTGACGTGCCGGTCGTAGCCGCCGTTCGTCACGAACCAGCCGGTCCAGCTCGCCACGTAGACGACGCCGGACGCCGGCACCAGCGCCAGGAAGCTGATCGGCCCCTGCCGGAACGCCGCGTCGGTCGGCCAGAGCGCGATGCCGGCGCGGCGGCGGGCGAGCGCGTCGGTGACCACGACGTAGATCCCGGCCGCGGCGAGCACGTACACGCCCGACCACTTGATCGCGCATGCCGCGCCCAGCGCGATCCCGGTGGCGAGCAGCCAGGGCCGCCGCCACAGCACCCGTCCCCACAGCGTCGGCTCGTCCCCTCGTTCGTGGAACGCGCGATCCTGCAGCCGGGGCATCGTGCGTCGCCGGTCGTACAGGAGGAACAGGAAGCCGAGCAGGAGGAAGAACGTGAGGATCCCGTCGAGCAGGCCGATCCGGCTCAGCACGATCCCGAGGCCGTCGACAGCCAGGAACAGCGCCGCGAGCGACGCGACCGTGATGGAGCGGGTGAGCTCCTTGGCGATCAGGTAGACGACCAGGACGTTCAGGGTGCCGATGAGCGCCGTGGCGATCCGCCAGCCGAAGCTGGATCCGGGCCCGAACGCGGCGATCCCGAGCGCGATCAGCCACTTGCCGAGGGGAGGGTGCACGACGAACGCGGCGGTGTCCTGCAGGGCGCTCGTGTCGCCCTTCGCGAACAGGTCGTTGGCGCCGGTGCGCCAGGATCCCTCATAGCCCTGCGTCCACAGCGACCAGGCGTCCTTGACGTAGTACGTCTCGTCGAAGACGAGCGTGTGCGGATGCCCGAGGCCGACGATCCGCAGCACCGCGGCCAGCAGCACGATGAGCGTCGGGGCGAGCCAGCTCAGCAGCCGCAGCCGGGCCGGATCCTGCATCCACGCGTCGCGCAGGCGCTCCCAGCCGGTCGGGCGGGCGTCACGCATGACGTCGACGTCGGGCAGCAGGGGCGCGGTCACCGCACCAGCCTAAGCTGAGCGGGTGATCATCCTCGCGGCCACTCCGATCGGCAATCTGGGCGATGCGTCGCGGCGTCTCGTGGAGGCGCTGGAGAACGCGACGCTGATCGCGGCCGAGGACACCCGCACCACGCACCGTCTGCTGCTGGGCCTCGGGATCGTGAACCGTCCGCGCCTGGTCGCGCTGCACGACCACAACGAGAAGACAAAGGCGGCCGAGCTCGCCGAACTCGCCGAGACCGAGGACATCCTGGTGCTCAGCGACGCCGGCATGCCGACCGTGAGCGACCCCGGCTACGGGCTGGTGGCCGCGGCCGCCGAGCGCGGCGTGACGGTGACCGCGATTCCCGGGCCGAGCGCCGTCGTGACCGCGCTCGCCGTATCGGGCCTGCCCACGGATCGCTTCACGTTCGAGGGCTTCCTGCCACGCAAACCGGGGGAGCGGCGCACGGCGCTGCGCGGGCTGGCGTCCGAGCCGCGCACGATGGTGTTCTTCGAGTCGCCGTCCCGCCTCGCGGCGACGCTCGGCGACATGGCCGGTGCGTTCGGCCCCGCGCGGCGGGCTGCGGTGTGCCGCGAGCTGACCAAGCTCTACGAGGAGGTGCGCCGCGGCGGCGTGGCGGAGCTGGCGGAGTGGGCCGCGGAAGGCGTGAAGGGCGAGATCGTGGTGGTCGTCTCCGGCGCCGCGCCCCGGGAGGTGTCCGCGGACGACGCGCTTGCCCAGGTCCAGGCGCTGGTCGCCTCCGGCGTGCGCCTCAAAGAGGCCTGCGCCGAGGTCGCCAGCGCGACCGGCCTCCGCTCGCGCGACCTGTACCAGGCCGCGCTCGCCGCGCGCTGAGGCCCGTTCTGGGCGCCGTGCCGGTGGCCGGCCTCTCCGCCGGCCGCTCGTGCGTGCGCTTCGCGCGGAGATGTGCGCTTTCTTCGGACCGTATCCGCGAACTCGGTCCGAAGCAGCTGTACATCTCCGCGGCAGGCGCACGCTCGGCGGACCGGAGCCAGGCGGACGTCGTGCTTCGCGAGCGTCATCGTCCGAACCGCCCTCCGCTTCCCGCCTAGAATCGAACGCATGCCCGCAGGCGAGTCCTTCTACATCACCACGCCGATCTACTACCCGTCGGACGTGCCCCACATCGGGCACGGCTACACCAGCGTCGCCGTGGACACCCTCGCGCGCTGGCACCGCCAGTCGGGCGACGACACCTGGATGCTCACGGGCACCGACGAGCACGGGCAGAAGATGCTGCGGGCCGCGGCCGCGAACGGCGTCACCCCCCAGGAGTGGGTCGACAAGCTCGTCACCGAGAGCTGGTACCCGCTGCTGACGACGCTCGACGTCGCCAACGACGACTTCATCCGCACCACGCAGGAGCGGCACGAGACCAACGTGCAGGTCTTCTTCCAGAAGCTCTACGACGCGGGCTACATCTACGCCGGCGAGTACGAGGCGTTGTACTGCGTGGGCTGCGAGGAGTTCAAGCCCGAGTCCGAGATCGTCGACGGCACCGGTCCGTTCGAGGGCCTCAAGGTCTGCGCGATCCACTCCAAGCCGCTCGAGCTGCTGCAGGAGAAGAACTACTTCTTCAAGCTCAGCGAGTTCCAGGACCGGCTGCTCGAGCTGTACAAGACCGATCCCGACTTCGTGCGCCCCGACTCCGCACGCAACGAGGTCGTCTCGTTCGTGTCGCAGGGGCTGAAGGATCTGTCGATCTCGCGGTCGACGTTCGACTGGGGGATCCCGCTGCCCTGGGACACCTCGCACGTCATCTACGTGTGGGTCGACGCGCTCCTGAACTACGTGACCGCGGTCGGCTACGGAGCTTCGACAGGCTCAGCAACCGAGACCGACCAGTTCGCACGTCGCTGGCCCGGGTACCACGTGGTCGGCAAGGACATCCTGCGCTTCCACGCCGTCATCTGGCCCGCCATGCTCATGGCGGCGGGCCTCGAGGTGCCGAAGGGCGTGTTCGCGCACGGCTGGCTGCTCGTCGGCGGCGAGAAGATGTCGAAGTCGAAGCTCACCGGCATCGCGCCGACCGAGATCACCGACGTGTTCGGGTCCGACGCCTACCGGTTCTACTTCCTCTCCGCGATCGCGTTCGGACAGGACGGATCCTTCTCCTGGGAGGATCTGTCGGCCCGCTACCAGGCCGAACTCGCGAACGGATTCGGCAACCTCGCCTCGCGCACGATCGCGATGATCGAGCGCTACTTCGGCGGCGTGATCCCCGCGGCGGCGGAGTACACGGAGCAGGATCTGCACGTGCAGCAGCTCGTCGCGAAGGCGGCGGCCGACGCCGACGCCGCGATCGACCGCTTCCGGATCGACGAGGCCATCGCCGACGTCTGGACGATCGTCGACGCGCTCAACCACTACATCACCGAGAACGAGCCGTGGTCGCTGGCCAAGGACGAGCAGCAGAAGGATCGCCTCGGCACCGTGCTCTACACGTGCGCCGAGGGGCTGCGCGCGCTCGCCGTGCTGCTCTCGCCGGTGATGCCGCAGGCGACCGCGAAGCTCTGGGAGGCGCTGGGCGCGGAGGCAGGGCTCGGCGCGCTCACGGCGCAGCCGATCCGCGACGCCGGACGCTGGGGCCAGCTGCCGGCCGGCACGCAGGTGCAGGCGCTCGCGCCGCTGTTCCCGCGCATCGAGGCCACGGCCTGACGTCGGAGGCGGGGGAGCGCATGGCCGAGACGCCCGACACCTACGTGCGCGAGCGCGCGACGAAGGGGCGCAAGGATCTCACCTATCCGCCGCCGCCCGAGCCGCTCGCCGTCGGCGTCTACGACAACCACTGCCACCTCGAGATCGCCGACGGTCCCGTGGGCGAAGACGGGTACGAACAGCTGAGCCTCGGCGAGCAGCTGGATCGTGCCGAGGCGGTCGGGATCCTCGGAGTCGTGCAGGCGTCGGGTGACATCGAGTCCTCGCGCTGGGCGGTCGCGGCGGCGGAGTCGGATCCGCGCGTGCTCGCGGCCGTCGCGATCCACCCCAACGATGCCCCGGCCTACGCTGCGGCGGGCGGGCTCGATGACGCCCTCGCGGTGATCGACGAGCTCGCCGCGCGCCCGCGCACACGGGCGATCGGCGAGACCGGGCTGGACTACTTCCGCACCGAGGAGTCCGGTCGCGCCGCCCAGCACACGTCGTTCGAGGCGCACATCGCGCTCGCGAAGAAGCACGGCCTGGCGATGCAGATCCACGACCGCGATGCGCACGACGACGTGCTGGAGACCCTGGGTCGTGTCGGCGCCCCGGAGCGCACGGTCTTCCACTGCTTCTCCGGAGACGAGGCGATGGCGCGGGTCTGCGCCGACGCCGGGTACTACCTCTCGTTCGCGGGCAACGTCACGTTCAAGAACGCGCAGAACCTGCGTGACGCGCTCGCGATCACGCCGCGGGAGCGGATCCTGATCGAGACCGACGCCCCGTTCCTCACGCCGGCGCCGCTGCGCGGTCGACCGAACGCGCCCTATCTGATCCCGCTCACGCTGCGCTTCCTGGCCGCGGAGCTCGGCCTCGACGTGGACGAACTGGGTGCGCAGATCGCCGCGAACACCCTCGGGGTCTACGGCTCGTTCGCCTGAACCCCGTCGGGCGCGTCATCCTGCACAGGTGGGGTCGAGGTGATCTGCGAGATCGGGCGCCAGACGAACAGCAGCGTGAGCGCGGCGCCGCCGAAGGCGAACCACCACGGCGCAGTGAGCCCCCAGGTCTGCGCGATCACCCCGCCGAGCGCCTGACCGATCACCATTCCGCCGAACACGCCGACCGAGTTCACCGATGCCACCCGCCCCTGCAGCGAGTGCGGGACCAGGCGCTGGCGCACGGTCGTGGAGATCGTGCCCCAGATGAACGCGTAGAAGCCGAACACCACCATGATCACGAGAGCGATCCAGCCTGCTGTCGTGAGCGCGAAGGCGAGGTGCATGAGCACCTCCAGGGACAGGCAGACGCGCATCATCGTCGCGAACGTCACATGCCTCTCGAGCCAGCCGAAGCTCACGGTGGCGAGAAGTCCGCCGGCCGCGGAGGCCGTGGTGAGGGCGCCGTACCCGATCGCGCCCATGTGCAGATGCGTGGTGGCATACAGCACGAGCACACCCCAGGGCGCGGCCCAGGTCACGTTGAACAGCAGGATGATGAGCACCAGCATGCGCACGGGAGGGTTGCGCCACAGCCAGCCGAGGCCCTCCGCGATGTCGGTGTGCACCTTCGTGCGTTCCGGCGCAGGCGCGGATCCGGTCCCGTCGGTACGTGGCGCCGTCTCGCCTCGCGGGGGCACCGGCGTGCGAGCGATCCGCGAGATCAGCACGACCGCGAGACTCACGCACACCGCTTCGAGCAGGAACGGCCACGCATGCCCCGCGGCGAAGAGGAACGCGCCGAGCGGAGGGCCGGCGAACTGGTTCGCGACGAGGAAGCCGGCCTGCAGCCGGGCGTTGCCGAGGCCGAGGTCGGCGGGCTTCAGCAGCATGGGCAGCAGGGTGGATCCGGCGGTGTCGACGAACACCTCGGCAGTGCCGTACAGGAATGACGCGGCGAGCACGATCCAGATGTTCGCGGCCCCGGTCACCAGGAACACGCACAGCGCGAGCAGCACCACCGTGCGGGCGGCGTTCGCGAACATCACGAGTCGGCGGCGGTCGAAGCGGTCGGCGATCGCGCCCACGTGAAGACCGAACACCAGCCAGGGCAGGAACTGCAGGATCGCGCCCGCCGCCACCAGGATCGGCGACGACGTCATCGACGCGATCAGCAGCGGCGCGGCGGCGAGCGCCACGCCATCACCGACATTGCTCGTCCAGGAGGAGGCGAGGAGCCAGCGGAAGTCCGTGCCCATGCGGCGGGGTGCGATGAGTTCGCCGATGCTGGACACCTGATCGATCCTAGAGTCGGGTACGGACGTCGCGCGGACCTGCGGGAGAATGGCGGGATGACCGTCTCCCTGCTCGGCGCCGCCGACGTCCGCCGGCTCGCGGCCGAACTCGACGTGACGCCCACGAAGAAGCTCGGCCAGAACTTCGTCGTCGACGCGAACACGGTGCGCAAGATCGTGCAGGCCGCCGAGGTGCGGCCGTCCGAGCGGGTGGTCGAGATCGGGCCGGGGCTCGGATCCCTCACTCTCGCGATCCTGGAGACCGGCGCGTCGGTCACGGCCGTCGAGATCGATCATCGCCTCGCCGAGCGCCTGCCCCAGACGGCGCTCGACCGCGGCGTCTCCGAGGGCGCGCTGACGGTCGTCGATGCCGACGCGATGCGCGTGACCGAGCTCCCGGGCGAGCCCACCGTGCTCGTGGCGAACCTGCCGTACAACGTCTCGGTGCCCGTGCTGCTGCATTTCCTCGAGACGTTCCCGTACCTCCAGCGCGGTGTCGTCATGGTGCAGGCGGAGGTCGCGGAGCGCCTCGCGGCGAAGCCGGGTTCCAAGATCTACGGCACGCCGAGTGTCAAGGCCGCCTGGTACGGCCCGTGGAAGCTCCGCGGGACCGTGTCGCGGCAGGTGTTCTGGCCGGTGCCGAACGTCGACAGCCTGCTGGTCGGCTTCCACCGGGATCCGGAGCCGCGCGGCACCGAGCAGGAGCGGATCCGCACGTTCGCGATCGTCGATGCCGCGTTCAACCAGCGCCGCAAGATGCTGCGCCAGGCGCTGTCCGGGCTCTTCGGCAGCTCGGCCGAGGCCACCGCGGCGCTCGAGGCGGCGGGCGTGGCGCCGACCGCCCGCGGCGAGGACCTCACGGTCGAGGACTACCACCGGATCGCGCGCGTCGGGGCGTAGCCGGGAAGAGTTGTGCCCCCTGGGAGACGGGTTCCCGAGAGGGCACATCACTCCACCTGAAGGTACCTTCAGGTCAATCGAGTCCCCAGATCACGATCGACAGTCCCCAGCTGAGGACTAGACAGTAACACCGGACTGCATTGTCCCCCAAATGGGGGACAAAATCATTTGCTGAGAGTTTGCCGAGAATGACGCGAGTGCGGCGGGTTCGAGCCGTCTGACCCGCATCTCGAGCACGTGCAGCCAGGAGATGACCGAGCCGAACGCGAGCGCCTCGAAGACGGTGAGAGTGAGCACTCCGGTGATCAGCCCCGCCATGCCGAGCACCAGGACGACGATCGTCCCCACCGCCAGGCGATCCAGCAGTTTCGACAGCCCCCGCAGGAGCGTGCGGTGCACGAGCAGCAGTGCCGCCGAAGACGCGAGTGCTCCGTTGGCGGCTCGTTCGTGAGCGAAGACGGAGAGCGAGAGCGGCAGCAGGCCGATCAGGATGAGGCTGACTCCGAGCGCGGCGATGAGCAGCGGCACGACGCTCGAAACGGATCGGTGAGCGCGGAATACCGCGGAAGATGAGCCGCGCAATCCGATCGCCACGGGGACGGCGGAGAGCCCGATCAGCGCCCCGGCCGCGATCACACCGGAGTTGAACACGGCGCTGGAGGCGTCGCCTGTCGCACCGAGCCGGCTGAAGCACGACAACCACCATAGGGAGTCGGATGTCGTGAGCGCCGCGGCCGCGATGCTCGTGCAGAGCACGCCCGCCGCAGTGAGGACGAACGGTATGCGCCGGTACGAATGCAAGGCAGATCCTGTCGCCGCACGCTCCGGCGAATGCCAGGCCGGGTCGGGACCCCGCACTCGGGCGAGCGTCGCTCTGGTGCGGATCGGGTTCGGTCCGCCGTGGCCGATCATCCTAGCGACACACGCAGGCGGCGGCCACCTCCGCCGCATCCGCTCGGCGGCGGTCTGCGCCGATCCGGGTGTCCGTCGGGCCCCGAGACGGCCCGACCCGGCTAACCTGGGGTGGTGACCGAGCCGCGCTTCCGCCCCGACGTTCTCGACATCCATCGCCCGTACACCGCCGCCGCGGATCGGTACGAGAGCGCCCGCTTCCGTCAGGTGGGATCCTCCGGGCTGTACCTGCCCGCGATCTCGCTCGGGCTGTGGTGGAACTTCGGCGACAACATCCCGATGGACGATCAGCGCGCGCTGCTGCGCCACGCGTTCGACCGGGGCATCACGCACTTCGACCTCGCGAACAACTACGGCCCGCCCTACGGATCCGCCGAGAAGAACTTCGGCCGCATCTTCGCCGAGGACTTCCGGCCCTATCGCGACGAGCTGATCATCTCGTCGAAGGCGGGCTGGGACATGTGGCCCGGGCCCTACGGCGACCTCGGCAGCCGCAAGTACATCCTCGCGAGCGCCGAGCAGTCGCTGACCCGGATGGGCCTGGACCACGTCGACATCTTCTACTCGCACCGGGTCGACCCGGTCACCCCGATCGAGGAGACCATCGGCGCGCTGGACACCCTGGTGCGGCAGGGCAAGGCCCTGTACGTCGGCATCTCCTCGTACAGCGCGGAGCGCACAGAGGCGGCGGTCGACGTCGCCCGCGAACTCGGCACGCCGCTGGTCATCCACCAGCCCTCGTACTCGATCCTGAACCGCTGGGTCGAGGGCGGTCTGACGGACACGCTGCGCGAGGAGGGCCTGGGGGCGATCGCGTTCACTCCGCTCGCGCAGGGGCTGCTCACCGGGAAGTACCTGCGCGAGGGCGTCGCCGAGCGCGCGCAGAAGCGCGGGTCGCTCCCTGACGTGCCGCTGAGCGAAACGGGTCTCGCGACGCTGCGCGCGCTCGACGATGTCGCGCGCGAACGCGGGCAGAGCCTCGCGCAGCTTGCGCTGCAGTGGGTGCTGCGCGACGGCGTGGTGGCATCCGCGCTCATCGGCGCGTCCCGTCCGGCGCAGCTCGACGAGAACCTCGCCGCTCTCGACGCCCCCGAGCTCACCGTCGCGGAACTCGCTCGTATCGATGAGATCGCCCGTGCGGGCCTCGACGTCAATCTCTGGTCCGTCTCCTCGGAGCTCTGATCCGATGAGCGACGCGGGGTCGCGCCGCGATCGGGTGCACGTGCGCGCGCCGGGCAAGATCAACCTGTTCCTCGGAGTCGGGCCGATCGACGGCGACGGCTACCACGCGCTGTCCACCGTGTTCCAGGCGGTGTCCCTGTACGAGGATGTGATCGCGACCGCGGCGGACGACTTCTCGCTCACCGTCTCGGGCGTCGCGGATCCGTCGACGGTGCCGCTGGATGACCGCAACCTCGCCATGCGCGCGGCGAAGGTGCTCGCCGCGGCGACCGGATACGACGGCGGGGTGCACCTCGAGATCCGCAAGAGCGTGCCGGTCGCGGGTGGCATGGGCGGGGGATCCGCGGACGCCGCTGCCGCGCTGGTCGCCTGCAACGAGCTGTGGCGGACCGGCCTCGGTCACGACCGGCTGCATGAGCTGGGCGCCCGTCTCGGCGCCGACGTCCCGTTCGCGCTGACCGGCGGCACCGCGGTCGGCACAGGCCGCGGCGACGTGCTCACCGCGGCGCTCGCCCGCGGGCGGTACGAGTGGGTGCTGATCACCGACGAGGACGGGCTCTCCACCCCCGAGGTCTACCGGGCCTACGACGTCGCGCGGGCCGAGGAGGATCGCGTCTACGCCGACAGTCCGCTCGACCCGTTCGATGTGCCGCCATCCTTCTTCGAGGCGCTTCTCACCGGCGATGCCGAGGCCCTCGCGCCCTGTCTGAGCAACCAGCTCGAGGCCGGGGCGTTCCGGCTCCGGCCCGCACTCGAGGGCACGATCGAGCGCGGCGTGGCGGCCGGGGCGCTCGCGGGGATCGTGTCCGGATCCGGCCCGACGATCGCGTTGCTGTGCACCGACGCGGTCGCCGCCGACCGGGTCGCGGAACGGCTGCGCAGCACCGGCCGCACCGCACTTCGTGCCCACGGTCCGGTCCGCGGCGCCCAGGTCGTCGACGAGGGGCGCTGAGGCGAGGTCCGGTCAGCGCACCGCCGAACGTGCGCGGACAGACGTGCGCCCACACGCGCGGTTGACGTCGGCGCGTGCGTCCGAGGGTCCGCACAGTCATAATGGAAGCATCCATGTGACCGTGCACATCGAGGAGGCTCTGCATGTCGAGTTCCTCTGAGCGTGCCCGGATGCCCAGCATCCGCGATGTCGCGCGGCTGGCGGGCGTCTCGCATCAGACCGTCTCCCGAGTGCTCAACGAGCACCCCAGCATCCGCCCGGAGACCAAGGAGCGGGTGCTCGACGCGATCCGGGTCCTGGACTACCGGCCGAACGTCGCCGCCAGGGCGCTGGCGACCAGCCGATCCAACACGCTCGGGATCCTCTCGGCGACGACGGGGGAGTTCGGGCCGACCTCCTCGATCGCGGCGATCGAGGACGCGGCGCGCGCGGAGCGCTACGCGATCAGCACCCTCAATCTGCCCGACACCACCCCTGAGGCCATCGGCCACGCGGTGCGTCAGCTGGTGCGCGAATCGGTCGACGGCATCGTCGTGCTTGCCCCGCAGGTGCGGGTGTTCAACGTGCTGCGCGGCCTTGCCGTGTCGGTGCCGTTCGTGAGTCTGCAGACGGCCTCCGGTTCCGACGGCATCAGCCATTCCGCGGATCAGGTGGCGGGCGCCCGCATGATCACGGAGTACCTGATCCGGCTCGGACACAGCGACATCCTGCATCTGGCGGGTCCGCAGGACTGGATCGAGGCGGAGTCGCGGATGCGCGGCTACCTCGACGCCATGCGCGATGCGGACCTGTCGACGATCCCGCCCATCCGCGGCGACTGGACCGCGGACTTCGGCTACTTCGCCGGTCAGGAGCTCGCCCGCCGGCGTGACTTCACCGCGGTGTTCGCCGCGAACGACCTCATGGCGATCGGCTTGATGCACGGCTTCCGCGACGCGGGGATGCGGATCCCGGCGGACATCAGCGTGGTCGGCTTCGACGACGTGCCGGTCGCCGCGCACGTCGCGCCGCCGCTGACGACCGTTCATCAGGACTTCTCCGAGCTCGGTCGCCGCGCGGTGCAGATCCTGCTCGCACAGATCCGCGGCGATTCCGCGCCCGTGTTCGGACCGGTCGTCCCGGTGCTCTGCGGACGCGAGTCCGCCGCGTCACGGTAGGGACACGAAATCGGGGAGGGCACTTGACACTGCCCGCTCGCGCAGGGCACGATGTAACCCGATGTGAACGGTAACATTGACGGACTTGGTATCGAAGGAGATCCGTGAGCGATACGACGACGTTGCCCAGCGTGGCCGGCCCCATCCTCGAGATGCGGTCGATCACCAAGGAGTTCCCGGGTGTGAAGGCCCTCTCCGATGTGTCGATCACCGTGCGGAGCGGCGAGGTGCACGCCATCTGCGGCGAGAACGGCGCGGGCAAATCCACCCTCATGAAGGTGCTCTCGGGCGTCTACCCGTTCGGCACCTATGACGGCGAGATCCTGCTCTACGGCCAGGAGCAGCGCTTCAAGGACATCCCGGCCAGCGAGCACGCCGGCATCGCGATCATCCACCAGGAGCTCGCGCTGATCCCCGAGCTGTCCATCACCGAGAACATCTTCCTCGGCAACGAGATCCGCCAGGGCGTGCGCATCGACTGGATGGCGCAGAAGAAGCGCACCATCGAACTGCTCGCCCGGGTCGGCCTGAGGGAAGATCCCGACGTGCCGGTGAAGACCCTCGGCGTCGGCAAGCAGCAGCTCATCGAGATCGCGAAGGCGCTGAACAAGGACGTCAGGCTGCTCATCCTGGACGAGCCGACGGCCGCCCTGAACGAGAACGACTCGCAGCACCTGCTCGACCTGATCCTGGGCCTGAAGGCCAAGGGGATCACGTCGATCATCATCAGCCACAAGCTCAACGAGATCGAGCAGATCGCCGACGAGATCACCATCATCCGCGATGGCCGCACGGTCGAGACGCTCGACATCAGCCGTGGCGAGATCAACGAGGATCGCATCATCCGCGGCATGGTCGGCCGGTCGCTGGAGAGCCGCTACCCCGACCGCACCCCCGAGATCGGCGACGTGTTCTTCGAAGTCAAGGACTGGTGGGTGCGCCACCCCAGCGTGGCGGAGCGCATGGTCGTCAAGGGATCGAGCATCGAGGTGCGCCGCGGCGAGGTCGTCGGCATCGCCGGGCTCATGGGAGCCGGCCGCACCGAGTTCGCGATGAGCATCTTCGGCCGCTCCTACGGGCAGTTCCTCTCCGGCACGATCGTGAAGGACGGCCAGGAGATCGTCCTCTCGGACGTGAAGAGCGCCATCAAGCACGGTCTCGCCTACGTCAGCGAGGACCGCAAGGTGCTCGGGCTCAACCTGCTCGACTCGATCAAGCGGTCGATCGTCTCGGCCAAGCTCTCCAAGATCACCCGTCGCGGCGTCGTCAACGGCGGCGAGGAGACCCGCGTCTCCGAGCAGTACCGCACGTCGCTGCGCATCAAGACCCCCTCTGTCGAGCAGGGCGTCGGCACGCTCTCCGGCGGCAACCAGCAGAAGGTCGTGCTGGCGAAGTGGATGTTCACGGATCCGGATCTGCTGATCCTCGATGAGCCCACGCGCGGCATCGACGTCGGGGCGAAGTACGAGATCTACGGGATCATCAACGAACTCGCCGCGCAGGGCAAGGGCGTCATCGTGATCTCCAGCGAGCTGCCCGAGCTGCTCGGCATGTCCGACCGCATCTACACCGTGTTCGAGGGTCGCGTCACCGACTGCCTCCCCGCATCCGAAGCCACCCCGGAGGCGCTCATGCGCAGCATGACCTCCCTGAATCAGAAAGCCTCCGCATGAGCACCGCAACCGACACCGCGAAGCACGGCTTCCAGTTCCGAGACATCACCAAGATGATGGGCGGCGGACAGTCGACCCTGCGCCAGTTCGGCATCCTCGGATCCCTGGTCGTCATCATCATCATCTTCCAGGTCTGGACGCAGGGGCTCACGCTCTCGCCCGGCAACCTGATCAACGTCGTCAACCAGTACTCGTACATCCTCATCCTCGCGATCGGGATGGTGATGGTCATCATCATGGGCCACATCGATCTGTCCGTCGGCTCGGTGGCAGCCTTCGTGGGCATCGTGGTGGCCAAATCGATGTCGGACTGGCATTTCCCGGCGTGGGCCGCGGTGCTGCTCGGTCTGGGAGTGGGCGTGCTCGTCGGCGCCTGGCAGGGATTCTGGGTCGCGTTCGTCGGCGTTCCCGCGTTCATCGTGACACTGGCCGGCATGCTCTTCTTCCGCGGCGCGAACCAGTGGTTCGGGCAGTCCACCTCGGTCGCCGTGCCCGCCGACTTCCAGTGGATCGGCGCGGGCTACCTGCCCGAGGTTGCGATCCCGCTGCCGTTCAACGTGCTCACCATGCTGCTCGCCGTGCTCGCCGTGCTGTGGGTGATCGGCTTCGAGTTCCTGATGCGCCGGTCGCAGCGCAAGGCCGGCACCGACGTCGCGCCCGCGTGGGTGAGCACCGTCAAGGTCGTCATCCTGTCCGTGCTGATCCTCGTCGCCGGCTACCTCTTCGCGACCGGCCGCACCGGAACGAGCTTCCCGATCTCGGGCCTGATCCTGCTGGTCCTCGTGATCATCTACACGTTCGTCACGCGCAACACCGTCTTCGGTCGGCACCTGTACGCGGTCGGCGGCAACCGGCAGGCCGCGCGCCTGTCTGGTGTGAAGGACCGCTGGACCGACTTCTTCGTGATGATGAACATGTCGGTGCTGGCCTCCGTCGCCGCGATGATCTACGTCGCCCGCGCCACGGCCTCCGGCCCGCAGGACGGCAACGGCTGGGAGCTCGACGCGATCGCCTCGGTGTTCATCGGCGGCGCGGCCGTCTCCGGCGGCATCGGCACCGTGATCGGCTCGATCATCGGTGGCCTCGTCATGGCCTTCCTCAACAACGGCATGGCGCTGCTGGGCGCCGGCGCCGACATCGTCTCGATGGTCAAGGGCCTCGTGCTCCTGCTCGCCGTCGGCGTCGACGTCTGGAACAAGCAGCAGGGCCGCCCTTCCCTCACCGGATTCCTCACCCGTCAGTTCTCCCGCAAGGAAGAGCCCTTTTCGACCTCCGCTCCCGGCAACGCGAGCGGGAAGTAGGGGAGCGGGCCCGCCTCGCGCGGATCCGTCCCTGCACACACCAAGAGAGAAAGAGATCACATGAAGAAGATCCTCCTTTCGGCGACAGCGATCGTCGTCGTGGGTGCGTTCGCGCTCACCGGCTGCTCGTCCGAGCGCGGCGGCACCCCCGCCTCGAGCGGTGCGGCTGCCAAGGGCTTCGCCGCCGATGCCAAGATCGGCGTCGCTCTGCCGGACAAGACCAGTGAGAACTGGGTGCTCGCCGGCAAGCTGTTCACGGACGGGCTGAGCGCTGCCGGCTTCAAGCCGGACGTGCAGTACGCGCCGGCCAGCAACACGGTCGCCGAGCAGCAGAACCAGATCTCCGCGATGGTCACCAGCGGGGCGAAGGTCATCATCATCGGTGCGAAGGACGGCAAGCAGCTGTCCACGCAGGTGAAGGCCGCGCACGACGCCGGCGCCACCGTGATCGCCTACGACCGTCTGATCGAGAACACGGACGCGCTGGGCTACTACGTCGCGTTCGACAACTTCAAGGTCGGTCAGCTGCAGGGCCAGGCCCTGCTCGACGGTCTCGCCAAGCGCGCCGGGCACCCGGCTCCGTACAACATCGAGCTGTTCTCCGGGTCTGCGGACGACGCGAACTCGGCGGTCTTCTTCAAGGGCGCGATGGACGTGCTCGACCCGAAGATCAAGGACGGCACGCTGAAGGTCGTCTCGGGTCAGACCGAGATCACCCAGACGGCGACCGACGGCTGGAAGGCCGAGAACGCGCAGCGTCGCATGGACGCCCTGCTCACGGCGAACTACAGCTCCGCGACCCTCGACGGCGTCCTCTCGCCGAACGACACCCTCGCCCGCGCCATCATCACCTCGGTGCAGCAGGCCGGCAAGACGGTTCCGGTCGTCACCGGTCAGGACTCCGAGGTCGAGTCGGTGAAGTCGATCATGGAGGGCGTGCAGTACTCCACGATCAACAAGGACACCACCCTGCTCGTCGCCCAGGCGATCAAGATGACGCAGGAGCTGCAGAAGGGCTCCACGGTCGATGTCAACGACACCAAGTCGTACAACAACGGCGTCAAGGTCGTCCCGTCGTTCCTGCTCGCCCCGGTGATCGTCACCAAGGAGAACGCCGAGCAGGCCTACGCGAACGTGCCGGCGCTGCTGGAGATCGTCAAGTCGTACAAGAAGTGATCCACGCTGCTCCGGGCTCGCGCCCGGAGCAGTTCGGAGGGCCGCGCGGACAGCACCGCGCGGCCCTTCATCGTTCCCGGCCGGAACCCGGTGCCCTGCCGCGGCTTTGGCTAGACTGGGCGGCGGACCGACGCCGCTCCACCCCTAATCCTTCCGACGCAAGGAGCACTTCCGTGGCATTGATCGAGGCTGTAGGCGCACGCGAGATCCTGGACTCCCGTGGCAACCCGACCGTCGAGGTGGAGGTGCTCCTCGACGACGGCATCGTGCAGCGCGCCGCCGTCCCCTCCGGCGCATCCACCGGCGCCTTCGAGGCGTACGAGCTGCGCGACGGCGACAAGAGCCGTTACGGCGGCAAGGGCGTGCGCAAGGCCGTCGAGGCGGTCATCGACGAGCTCGGCCCCGCCATCGAGGGCGTCGAGGCCAGCGAGCAGCGCATCATCGACGAGATCCTGATCGAGGTCGACGGCACCGAGAACAAGAGCCGTGTCGGCGCGAACGCGATCCTCGGCGTGAGCCTCGCCACGGCCAAGGCCGCCGCCGACTCGGCCGACCTGCCGCTGTTCCGCTACCTGGGCGGCCCGAACGCGCACCTGCTGCCCGTTCCGCTGTTCAACGTCATCAACGGCGGCTCGCACGCCGACAACGGCATCGACATGCAGGAGTTCTTCCTGGCCCCGATCGGCGCCGACAGCTTCTCCGAGGCGCTGCGCTGGGGCACCGAGGTGTACCACGTGCTCAAGGGCGAGCTGAAGGCGGCCGGCTTCGCGACCGGCCTCGGTGACGAGGGCGGCTTCGCGCCCGACCTGCCCAGCAACCGCGAGGGCCTGGACTTCCTGGTCAAGGCGATCGAGAAGGCGGGCTTCACGCCGGGCACCGACATCGCGCTCGGCCTCGACGCTGCCGCCACCGAGTTCTACAACGACGGCGTCTACCGTCTCGACAACCGCGACTGGACCGCCGCCGAGCTCACCGACTACTACGTCGGCCTGGTGAAGGACTTCCCGATCGTCACGATCGAGGACGCCCTCGCCGAAGACGACTGGGACGCCTGGAAGGGCCTCACCGAGGCGCTCGGATCCCAGATCCAGCTCGTCGGCGACGACCTGTTCGTCACCAACCCGGAGCGCCTGCAGAAGGGCATCGACCTCGGTGTCGCGAACTCGCTGCTGGTCAAGGTCAACCAGATCGGCACGCTGTCCGAGACGCTCGACGCGATCAGCCTGGCGCACCGCTCCGGCTACACCACGATGCTCTCGCACCGCTCCGGCGAGACCGAGGACACCACGATCGCCGACCTCGTCGTCGCCGTGAACTCGGGCCAGATCAAGAGCGGCGCGCCCGCCAGGAGCGAGCGGGTCGCGAAGTATAATCAGCTTCTGCGCATCGAGGAGGAGCTGGGCGATGCGGCGGTCTTCGCCGGGCGCTCCGCCTTCCCGCGCTTCAAGGGCTGAACGGACCAGACGCTGACGGAGGAGGAGTCATGACCACACGGCGGACTCCTCCTTCGGCGTCTGAGCGCACGGCGCAGGTCGACGTGCGCGGCTGGGTCGGCGGGATCCGTCTCAGCGGCTTCATGGTGATCATGCTGTCGCTGGTCGTGCTCGGCGCCTGGGTGCTCGTGCCGACACTGGGCACGTACCTCGACCAGAAGCAGAAGATCTCAGCTCTCGAGCACTCGGTCCAGGTCACGCAGCAGAAGATCGATGATCTGAAGGCCGAGCGCGCGCGCTGGAACGATCCGGCCTACATCACCGCGCAGGCCAGGGAGCGGCTGTTCTACGTGAAGCCCGGCGAGGTCGTGTACCTGATCGACAACGACATCGCCGCGGCCGCGCAGCCGAAGGATCAGGCCCCGGTCAGCGACAAGCCGCAGGAGCGCTCCTCGGACTGGGCCGCGCAGCTGCTGCGGAGCGTGACGGGCGCGGGCCTCGCCCAGACCGCCACCGGCGCCGCGCACTGAGACGACTCAGACGGTCCTCCCCGGGAAGACCCCGTACCCTGGAGGGGTGACCACGCCACCCTTCGCCCCGCCCACCGAGGCCGAGCTCGCGGTCGTGTCGGCGCAGCTCGGGCGTGAGGCGCGCGGTGTGGTCGGCATCGCCGCGCGATGCGTGTGCGGCAATCCGACCGTGGTCGCGACGCTGCCGCGGCTTCCCGACGGCTCGCCGTTCCCGACGTTCTACTACCTCACCCACCCGGCCGCCGCGTCCGCTCTGTCGACGCTCGAGGCCGATCACGTGATGCCGGAGCTCGCCGCCCTGCTGGAGGACGACGACACGGCGGCGGCCTACCTCCGCGCGCACCAGGCCTATCTCGCCGATCGGGCCGCGTACGGCGACGTCGCCGAGATCGCCGGGGTGTCCGCGGGCGGCATGCCTACCCGGGTGAAGTGCCTGCACGCGCTCGCCGGTCACGCGCTCGCCGCCGGTCCCGGCGTCAATCCGATCGGGGACGCGGCGCTGCTGCGCTCGACCTGGTCGCCGGAGCGCTGCGAGTGCGCAGAGCCCGGGGCCGCGCAGGCGCGATGAGACGGGCGCGATGACACTGCTGCCGCCGTCGCGGCGCGCGGATCCGCGGGGGCGCATCGTCATCGCGGGGATCCTGCTCGCGCTCGTGCTGCCGCTCGTGGCCGCGACGCCGAGCCCGACGCCTCCCGCCGATCCGGAGCGCGCCGCCGAGTACTGGATCAGCGGTGCGCACGTCGACACGGCGTGGAAGACCACGCGCGGCGCGGGCGTCACGATCGCGGTCATCGACACCGGGATCGCGAAGGGCCCGCAGCAGTTCGACGGCGCGGTCGCGGACGGCACCGACGTCTCCGGGATCGGATCCTCCGACGGGCGCACACCGCTGGGACCGCTGGACAGCGACCACGGGTCAAGGGTCGCGTCGCTCGCCGCGGGCCGGGCGCGTCCCGACGGCACCGGCATGATCGGTGTCGCCCCGGAGGCGAAGCTGCTGTCGATCTCGCTCGGGTTCGGCACCACGGCGCCGGTGCCGTTCGCGAAGCAGGTGGCGGACGCGATGGTGTGGGCCGTCGACCACGGCGCGAACGTGATCAACCTGTCCTTCACGACCAACACGCTGGAGTGGGATCAGAGCTGGGACGACGCCTTCCTCTACGCCTTCGACCATGACGTGGTGGTCGTGGTCGCCGCCGGCAACCGCGGCAGCGGCACGACCATGGTCGGCGCCCCGGCGACGATTCCCGGCGTGCTGACCGTCGGGGGAGTGGATCAGCGCGGGGTGGCGAGCCGTTCCGCCTCCACGCAGGGCATCACGATCGCGGTGTCCGCGCCCAGCGAGGCGCTGCTCGGGGTGGACGCGAACGGCACGATCGAGACGTGGAACGGCACCAGCGGCGCCGCGCCGATCGTCGCCGGGATCGTCGCGCTGGTGCGGGCAGCGCACCCGGACATGGACGCCGACAACGTGATCAACCAGGTGATCCAGACCGCCCATCCCGCGGCCCAGGCGACGTCGTACCCCGACCCGCAGTACGGGTACGGCCTGGTCGACGCGGCGGCGGCGGTCTCCGCGTCGCTGCCGCCGGTCACCGCGAACCCGCTGGGGGATCTGTCGGAATGGATCCGCCTGCACCGGCGCGCCCCTGCCGCCCAGCCGGCCCAGCCCACCAGGACCCCGGCCGCGATCCCGCCCCTGCCGCAGGCCGATACGCCGACCGTGGTGGGCTCTCCGCTCGTGCCCAGCCCGGATTCGCTGCTGTACGGTACCCTGCCGCTCGTCGCGCTCACCGTGCCTGGTATTCTGATAGCGCTTGGCGTCACCGCTGCTGCCCGGCGCATCCGTTCGGCGCGCGCACATCGCACGCCAAAATCCTGATTACGAGGAGTTGTGCCCCTGTGGCAGACAACACTGTGGCGAAGAACCGCGCTGTGCCCAAGATCCTGATCGTGGGCGGTGGATACGCCGGTTTCTACACCGCCTGGAAGCTGGAGAAGCACCTGCGCCGCGGCGAGGCGGAGGTCACCATGGTCGACCCGCTGCCGTACATGACCTACCAGCCGTTCCTGCCCGAGGTGGCCGCCGGATCCATCGAGCCGCGCCACGCCGTCGTCTCGCACCGTCGCCACCTGAAGCGCACGCACGTCGTCACCGCGAAGGTGACCGGCATCAACCACGCTGAGAAGGTCGCCACGATCACCCCGACGGTCGGCGAGTCGTACGAGTTCGCGTACGACCAGATCGTCGTGACCGCCGGCGCGGTGTCGCGCACCTTCCCGATCCCGGGCATCGCCGACAACGCGATCGGCCTCAAGACCATCGAAGAGGCCGTGGCCGTGCGTGACACGCTACTGTCCAACTTCGACAAGGCGGCGTCCATCCCGGCCGGCCCCGAGCGGGATCGCCTGCTCACGGTCGTCGTGGTCGGCGGCGGTTTCGCGGGCATCGAGGCGTTCGCGGAGCTGCGCTCCTTCGCCTCCTCGCTGATCGCGAAGTACCCGCAGCTGACGTTCGACGACACCCACTTCCACCTCATCGAGGCGATGGGCCGGATCATGCCCGAGGTGTCGCTGAAGACCAGCGAGTGGGTGCTCAAGGATCTCGCCAAGCGCGGTGCGAACGTGCACTTGGACACACAGGTCAAGGGCGCCGTCGACGGCAACGTCGAGCTCTCCACGGGTGAGGTCATTCCGAGCGATCTCATCATCTGGACCGCCGGCGTCATGGCGAACCCGACCGTCGTGCGCGGCGGGGACCTGCTCGTCGAGGAGCGCGGCCGGATCCAGACCCGCGCCGACCTGCGCGTCGGGACCGCGGACGAGTTCATCGAGGGCGCGTGGGCGGCCGGCGATGTCTCTGCCGTGCCCGACCTGTCCGGCGGCGGCGTCGGCGGCATGTGCGTGCCGAACGCCCAGCACGCGGTGCGCCAGGCCAAGCGCCTCGCCAAGAACCTCGTCGCGGTGCTGCGCGGCGAGGACACGAAGGAGTATTTCCACAAGAATCTCGGTGCGGTGGCCGGTCTCGGCCTCTACAACGGCGTCTTCCAGTCGGGCGGGCTCGCGCTGAAGGGCTTCCTGGCCTGGATCGCGCACCGCGGCTACCACGGCCTGGCCATGCCGTCGTGGGAGCGCAAGTTCCGCGTGCTCTGGGGCTGGTGGAACAACCTTTGGCTCGGTCGCGACATCGTCGGGCTCGAGGCCGTGCAGACGCCGCGCGCCGTGTTCGAGGAGTTCGCGGCTCGTCCGCGTCCGGTCGCGGAGGCCGCTCCGGCGAAGGCTGAGAAGGCCAAGGAGCCCGTCGGCGCCGCCAAGTAGCGGCCGCATCGCTCGCAACACCCCCGAGTCCTCCGTGCGGAGGAGTCGGGGGTGTTCTGCTTCTCCGCCCGATCGGGGAAGCGCCGGCACCCGGGAAACGCCGCAGGAACAGCCTGTATGCCGTCCCTGACATACGGCCCGTTCTGTGTCGCGGACGTTCCTCCGCGACACGGCGGCGACCGCCCGCCGATGTCGCTCTTGACGGGGGAGCGTCAGTGCGAGTAACACTTGTCTCGGTATCCGCGTGGGGGAGCGCGTCTACCGGTTCTATGGAGCTGTGCGTTCTACGGAGCTGGGAGGTCTTGGTGATCGCCAGGACGGATGACTTGGGGCAGCGCGTGCCTGATCTGTCGGTCGCGCGCAGCTGGCGCTCGCGCGCCGTGGCGGTCATCGCCGCGTTCGCGACGGCCCTCGTCATGTCGTTCCCCACCAGCGCATCCGCGGTGCCGCTGCCCGTCGATGCGGCACCGATCGCGGCGCAGCACGCGCCGGCAGCGCCGGTCGTGGCGCTGAGCTCGGACCTGGCGAACAGTCAGGCGCGGCTCCAGGGGCTGATCGCGCAGCAGGCGTTCGCGGCCTACGCCGACGCGCTGAACGCGTACCTCGCCGAGAAGGCCGCGTACGAGGCGGCGGTGCAGCAGGCGCAGCAGGAAGCGGCAGCCCAGGCTGCGGCGGCCGCCGCCGCAGCGGCGACGTCCGCAACCGTCGCCGCCCCCTCCACAGACACAGGGACAACCGTCGTCACGGTGACACCCGCACCCGATCCCGCGCCGGCACCCGCGACGACGCAGACGCCGCAGAGCCAGGCATCCCAGATGCACTGCGTGCGCAGCGCCGATGGAAACTCCGTCACCTGCTCGTCGGGCACTCCCTCCACCGGGACGGGAACGACGGGGACAGGATCCACGGGGACCGGGACGGGGACGACCGGGACGGGATCCACGGGGACCGAATCCACCGGGACCGGGACGACCGGGACGGGAACCACGGGGACGGGAACGACCGGGACGGGAACCACGGGCACCGGTACGACCGATACCACGACGCCGACACCCGCCCCGTCGCCGCTCATGGCGGACTCCGCACCGGCGACCCCGGTGGACGCCTCGGCGGTGCTCACCCAGGGGCAGCTCGACGCCGCCGTCTCGCAGGCGAAGGCCGAATGGGTGGCCGTCGATCCTGCGGCCGACTTCTCCGGATTCAGCGCTTCGGTGGGCGATCTCGGAGCCGGCTGGCTCGGCAGCGAGGACGGCGGCTCCGTCGTCATCGACGCGCACGCCGCCGGCTGGGGCTGGGACGTGACCTTCCCGGGCGACCCGGCATCCGCGCACATGGACCTGCTCACCGTGGTCCGCCACGAACTCGGGCATGTGCTCGGTCTCGACCACACACCTGGCACGGTGATGACGCCCTCCCTGTCGGCCGGAGAGAGCTACGGCGTCGACGCCGCGTTGCTTCCCGCTCCGGCCCCGGCTCCCGCTCCCGCTCCCGCGCCGGCACCCGCGCCGGCTCCCGCTCCCGCGCCGGCACCCGCGCCGGCTCCCGCCACTGCTCCGGCTCCCGACCCTGCTCCCGCGCCGGCTCCCGCTCCTGCTCCCGCTCCCGCGCCTGTGACCGTTCCGGCGCCCGGGACGGATCCGGCCCCCGCTCCCTCCGCGCCTGCGGGCACGGCACCCGCGCCGACCTCGGCCCCCTCCGCGACCGTACCGGCCACGCCCACCCCCGCCGCCCCGCCCGCCGCCCCGACCGTGGTGCCCGGAACCTGGACCGTGCAGCTGCCCGCCGGCACCGGAACGCTCGCGTTCCACACGGACGGCACGGTCAGCTTCACCACCCCGGCGGGCACGGTCTCGACGGCGCTCGCCGGTCTCACCGAGATCGACGTCCAGGGCGGCCACGACGACACGCTCGTGATCGATCGCGGGTCGGTCGACCCGGCGCTCACGATCCGCTTCGACGGCGGCACCGGCTTCAACACCCTGAACTTCGCGGGCGCGGCGGCGAAGACGGTCTCGAGCCCCGTCGACGCGCACTCCGGCACGGTCGTCCTCGACCACACCACTGTGATCTACGCGCGCATCGCGCCGATGACCGTGAACACCTCGGCCGACATCGCATTCGATCTCGGCTCCGCGGATGCGACCTGCACGCTGTCCCCGTCCGCCGTGGCCGGCAGTATGAACATGAACTGCCCCGGGGCGGCCGAGGTCACCGACTTCGTGATCCCGACGAACTCCCTCACGATCCAGGGCACCGGCAACGACGTCCTGCACCTGCAGGGCGCCCTCGACCTCGCAGCCGCTCACCTCACCGTGGTGTTCCGGCAGATCCTGTTCGACAGCGGGATGAGCCTCACCGCCGGCGACGTCTCCCTCACCGCGACGCAGACCGTCACCGGCGGGTTCTCGAACGCGGTGGCCTGCCTCGTGAGCGGGACTCCGGCGACGCACTGCGCCGACACCTCGATCTCCTTCACCGACGCCGCGGTGACCGCGAACACCCTCACCGCGACCGCCACCTCGACCGTGACCCCCGACTCGTTCTACGGGATCATCGTGAGCGACCACGCGGCCGTCACGGTGCAGGGCGGCTCGATCCACACCACCGGCGCCCTCGCCCTGTCCGCGACCGCGTCCGTGCCTACCTTCACGGCGAACGAGAAGTACACCGACAACCTCATCATCGATGCCGGCGCGACCGTCTCCGTCGGCGGGTCCGCGCAGCTGAGCAGCGGGTCGACGGCCATGTTCACCACGACCTCCGACGTGCACGGCACGGCGAATCCGCAGGTCGACAGCGGCAAGAGCCAGGGGAGTGCGGGAGCCGACGGATCCTCGTCGCAGCAGGACGCGGCTGTCGCCACGGTCACGGTCTTCAGCAACGCCCTCACCACGCTCACCGGCACGTCGACCCTCGCCGCGACCGGCGACGTCGCCCTGCACGCGATCAACCACGTGAACGTCGCTGCGACGGGAGACGCCAGCCCCGCGAGCAGCGGCGCCGGCATCGCGGTGGTGTTCGTGCATCAGAACACGACCGCGGCGATCGACACCGCCTCGGCCACGGCCCTCACCGCGGCCGACCTCTCCGTCGCGGCCGACAGCGACCAGGCCGCGAACGCCACCGCGCAAACCAGCCCGAAGGGCTCCACCGGAAACGACAAGAGCGTCAACGACCCGAGCCGGGCGAACGGCCAGGCGAAGACCGCCGACGGCGACGCCGGCGGCACGAGCGGCAGCAGCTCCGGGGTCGCCGGCGCCCTCGGCGTCGTCATCCTCACGGGTGGCACGCACGCCTACATCGCCCCCGCATCCGGCACGCTCGTCGTCACGACGGGCGGCACGCAGACCGTTCACGCAGGCGCCAAGAACGTCGACGCCGCATCCGCGTCGGGCGGCAACGCGGACGGATCCGGCGGGGTGGGCATCGGCATCGCGGTGAACGTCGCGACCTTCACGACCGAGGCGTATCTCGCCGGCAGCGCCACGCTGAACGCCACGGGCGTCACGGTCGAGGCCGTCGCGCCGGGGCAGTCGCAGTACGGGGCGACCGCGCAGTCGGGCGCCTCCGGCAGCGGATCCGTCGGCGTGGCCGGATCCCTCGCCGTCAACGTCGCCGTCCTGAAGACCCGCGCCGAGGTGCGCGGCACCCCGACCGTCAACGCGGACCTCACGCTGACCGGCGGATCGAATGTGCAGGATCGCACGGACGCGACCTCGAAGAAGGACGGCAGCGGCAAGTCCATCGGCGTCGGAGCGTCGATCTCGATCGACATCGTCGACAACTCCACGAACGCGGGCGTCGTCAGCGGTGCGACCCTGGCGGGCGTGCACGCACTGACTCTCAACGCCACCGGCGCGAGCGACAGCGGCACGACCGCGAAGAGCGGCGCGAAGGGCGGCGGCAGCCTCACCTTCACCGCCGTGGTCGCCCTCAACGTCGACAACGTCTCCACGTCCGCAGGGATCGCCGACGGCGCCGACCTGCACACCACCGGTGCGATCGCCGCGCACGCGAGCCAGACGGCGAAGGCGGTGACCACGGCGACCGGCGCCACCGACGGGGGCGACCTCGCCATCGGCGCGTCGTTCGCGATGACACTGGCCACGCACCGCTCCGACTCGTCCCTCGGCCGCAACGCAGTGTCCGACGGAGGCGGCGTGAGCTTCCGGGCCGATGACGCGAGCGACACCGACACCGAGGCCAGCGCGAGCGTCGCGGGCGCGAAGGGCGAGCAGAACGCGAGCGATCCGAGCGGCGACCCCACGACCGTGAACGGCAAGGGCGACAGCCAGGCCTCCTTCGCGAACGGGCGCTCGACCACGAACGGCGGCTCGGGCAGTCGCAGCAAAACCCCGGCGGCGAAGTCCGGAGACGGCGCCGGCGGCAGCGGCGGCACCTCGATCAGCGTCGCGGCCGCGATCGTGTTCAACATCGTCGACTCGACCTCCACCGCACGGCTCGCCGACGGCCAGTCCGTCACCGCGAGCAACGGCCAGGTGACGCTCACGACCACGAACACCACGCACGCCAAGGCCATCGCGACGGGCAAGGCCAGCACCGGCTCGACCCTCACGATCGGCGCCGCGGTCGCGGTCAACCTCGTGAACATCACCAATGACGCCTCGATCGGCGCCGGCAGCACGGTCCACGCCGCGACCGGCCTGACCCTGTCCGCGACGATGAACACGGTTCCGAGCGGCACGCACGCGATCGACGCCGAGGCCACCGCCGGCGCGTCCAGCTCCGACGGCACGCTGGGGCTCGCGGGCGCCTTCGCGATGAACCTCGTGAACGAGAAGACCACCGCCGAGGTGCACGCATCGCCGGCTGGCGGCGGTGGCGTCTACATCACCGGCGTCGGCGACGTGACGATGACGGCCGGATCCTCGGGCAGCAGCACGACCAAGGCCTCCGCCGACCAGGAAGGCGGCGCCACCGTCGGGATCGGCGCCTCGGTCGCCCTCAACCTCGTCAACAACGACGTCTTCACCGGCTTCGACCTGAACACCGCTGCCGCCAACGGCCCTCCGCTCTCCGGAGCGCGCAACATCACGCTGAACTCGACGAACGCCGATGCGCTGACGAACGAGACCGATGCGGGTGGCAAGGGCGGCAAAGTGACCGTCACCCCCTCCGTCGCGGTATCGATCGCGAACGAATCGTCGCAGGCCGCCCTCGGGGCGGGCCTCCTGGTGCAGGCGAGCGGTGCCATCGCCGTGAGCGCTGCTTTCACGGGCGCGGTCGACACCACCGCGAAGGGCGACACCACGGTGGGCTCCACCGCCGGGATCGGGCTGTCCCTCGCGCTCGCGGTCGTGAACCACGCCGTCGACGCGCACACCGACCGCAGCCTGAACGCGCAGGGCGCGATCACCTTCTCCGCGACCGGCAGCTCGCAGACCACGAGCGAGGCCGAGGCCGCCGCGAGCGGCGCCTCGAATGACGGCCAGGACACGAACAGCAAGGCCGACAACAACCTCGGCAACGCGAACACCACGCAGAAGGACAACAACGCCGCAGGCAAGGATTCGGGCAAGACCTCGACCCCGAAGACCGGAACGGCGGACGGCCAGGACAACAGCAGCTCGAGCTCGCCGTCGCTCTCGGTGGCCGCCGCGCTCGCGATTAACATCGTCACGACGATCAGCACCGCGACGATCGCCGACGGGCTGACCATCACGGCGGGTGGGGTGCTGACGCTGAAGAGCTCGGCGCACACCGACTCCTCCGCGCACGGCAAGGGCGACACCACCGCGAAGGCCGCGGTCGGGGTCGGTGCCGGCGTCGGCGTCAACTCGGTCGACATCACCAACCGCGCGACCACCGGCGTCTCGACGATCGTGGCGACGGGCCTGGACGCGGAGGCCGGGGTCACCGACATCGCCGACCCGAACAACCACGACGTGCTGCGGCACTGGAACGGCACGTCCTGGGACGTGATCGACCGCGGCAAGGACCTGCCCGGCCCGTACGACGGCGCGTACTTCGTGCTCACGAAGGACGATGGCAGCAACAACAAGGGCGTCTACAAGTACAACAGCTCGGGCAGCTGGGATGCGCAGAGCCCGACGAGCACGATTCCGACGAGCGGCGATACCTTCCCGACTTCGCCCGCGGCCGACGCCTGGTTCACCCTGACGAAGGCGAAGGACTCCCACCCACAGGGAAGCCTGTACCAGTGGAACGGCACGACCTGGCTGTTCCGCACCGCGAACTCGGGCGAGAAGCTTCCCACCGACGGCCCGAAGGACAAGGACTACTACCAGCTCACCGCGGATGACGGACTCGGGCACACGGCAGGGCTCTACCGGTTCGCGTCCAGCGGGCATGCGTGGAGCACGGTCGCAGGTCCGTTCGCGCATGGAGTCGACCTCCCGGCCTCTCCCACGACCGACCAGATCTTCCGTCTCGACGAGCACGAGATCGAGGCGCAGGCCGAGGCAGGCGCGGGCGATTCGACGACGATCGGCGTCGCCGGCGCCGTGTCGATCAACATCGTGAAGAACCGCACCGAAGCGGTTGTGCCGACCGGGGCGTCTGTCACCCTCAGCGGCGACGACCTCACGATGAAGAGCCGCAGCAACGAGCGCGACGCGTCGAAGGCATCCGCGAAGGCGGAGACCGGCGATTCGGTGGGGGTCGGCGCATCGGTCGCCCTCAACATCCTCGTCGGGCAGGACACCCCCTCGCTCTCGTCGAACCGCGTCCGGTCCGAGGTGGAGAACGGCGCATCCGTCACGGGCGCAGGAGCCGTCGAACTCGAGGCCAAGGGGTGGCGCCAGATCTCGACCGAGGTCGAGGCGGGTACGAAGACGTCGGGCGACAACCCGGCCATCACGCCCGCGGTCGCGCTGGTCGTGAGCAACTACGACAACGTCACCGCCCGCCTCGGGACCGGCGCCGCGCTCACCGCGACCGGCGCCTTGAGCATCACCGCGGAGCACACGAACGAGATCGACACCGTGGGAGCGGCGGATGCCGCGAGCAAGGATGTCGCCGTCGGCGCGGTGGTCGCGCTGAACGTCGTATTGAACTGGGTGACCCTGGCGGCCACAGATCGCTCGGTGACGGCCACCTCGGTCGCCATCTCGTCGACCTCGGAGATGGCAGACAGCGCCAAGGCGACGGCGAGTGCGCGCGGCACCAGCGACGACTCCGGCAACTCCGACACGAAGGCCGACAAGAAGTCCGACCAGCAGATCAAGGACAACCCGAACACCAGCGGCGCGACCGACGGCAGCACCACGCCGAAGTCGAACGACCAGACCACGTCGGCGAACAGCAGTTCGAGCGGCAAGACCGGCCAGAGCGGCGGCGGCACCGGGTTCGCGGCATCCATCGCCTGGAACTGGATCGAGGCCACCAACGAGGCCCGCGTCGGCGCCGGCATCACGGTGACGGCCACGGGCGGCACGGTCACGGTCAGCGCGTCCGATCTCACCGGCAACACCGCCAAGGCCATCAGCAGTGCGATCGACCTGACGTCGGGCAGCACCGAGATCGGCGCCGCGATCGGCTTCAACTACCTGAACCTGACGAACAAGGCGCACGTGCAGCAGGGCGCCACAGTGACCGGCGCCGGCATCACCGTCGAGGCGATCACCCCTGCGGGCAAGCACGACGACTTCATCGTCTGGGCGTTCGCCGCCGCCGGCGGCAAGTCGGGCACGAGCGTCGCCGCCTCGGCGGGCATCAACGTGCTGAACCTGTACACCGCGGCGCGGATCGGCCAGGGAGCCACCGTCACCTCGACCGCGGGCATCGACGTCAACGCCGTGACCGACATGCGCCTGCTCAACCTCGCCCTCTCCGGAGCGCTGTCCACGAGCGGCAAGGGCATCGGCGGCGCGTTCGCCGTGAACATCCTGCCCGCCGTCGGCACGATCGCCTCGGTCTGCTCGGGCTCCGACCCGACCACCGATCCCGACTGCACGGGCTCGGCCGCCGTGACGACGCTGCAGGCGTCCGGCGCGATCGACGTCACGGCGCATCAGGGTTATGCGCCGCTCGCGCCGACCACCGGCAACAGCACGATCGACAACCATCTCCCCGCGATCTCGTCGTTCGCCCTCGGCGGCGCGGTCGGCGGCGACGGACTCGCCGTCAGCGCGACCATCGTGGTCGACGTGCTGCTGTTCGACACCGAGGCGTACATCGGCGACAGCGCGAAGGTCAACCAGACCACGACGGGCGACTCCGGCCAGTCCGTGACCGTCTCCGCCCAGGACGACACGCACATCGTGGACGTCTCCGGCGGGCTCGCGCTCAGCGGAGGATCCGCCTCGGTCGCCGGATCCATCCTCGTGCTGGTCATGACGAAGGACGTGAAGGCGCGGATCGGCGCTGGCGCGAAGGTCGCCGCGGGCGGCGGCGTCTCGGTCACCGCGACCTCGACGGAGAACCTCCTCGAGATCGTCGTCGGCGGCAGCGCCTCCGACTCGAGCGCGGCCGTCGCCGGCACGTTCGCCGTCATCGTGATCAACCCGGGCGATCACGCCACATCGGCCACGATCGGCGACAACGCGGTCGTGCACGCCGGCGGCGACATCGCGGTGACCGCCTCCGACCACGCGGACAAGCTCAGCATCGCCTCCGGCAACGTCGCGATCTCCACGAGCAGCGCCGGCATCGGCGCCTCGCTCGCTCTCCTGGTCCGCAACGGCGACGTGGTCGCGACGATCGGCGACCACGCCGACATCGAGGCCGACGGCAGCACGGGGCTCACGGTCTCTGCGACGCAGGTCGGCAACATCCTTCTCGTCGCGGTCGCCGGGGCCGGTGGCAACAACGCGGGGGTCGCGGGATCCGTCGCGATCGACGTGCTTACGGACGTCACCACGGCCGGCATCGGCTCCGGCACGACCGTGAACTGCGTCGGCGCGAGTTGCACGAATTCGAGCGCCAACACCTCGCAGGCGGTCGCCGTGACCGCGTCCGACACGACGACGATCCTCGCGCTCGCGGGTGCGGTGGCGGTCGGTGGGACGGCGGGCGTGGGCGTCGGCCTGGACGTCGAGGATCTGCACAAGACGACCTCGGCGAACATCGGCTCGTCGTCCACCGTGCACGCCAACGGCGACGTCGTCGTCACCTCGACCTCGAGCGAAGACATCAAGTCGATCTCGGCGGGCGTCGCGGTCGGAGGCACGGCCGCGGTCACCGTCAACGCGGCGGTCCCCGTGATCAGCGTGACGACGACCGCAGGGATCGGGTCCAGCGCGAACGTCCGGGCGGGCGGCAACGTCATTGTCTCCGCCGACGAGGCACTGAGTCTCTTCGTGATCGCGGGCAACATCAGCGTCGGCGGCACGGCCGCGATCGGCGCGGGCGTCGCGGTGCCCGTCGTCACCAAGACCACGAACGCGACCATCGGGTCCTCCGCCGTCGTCACCGCGCTCGGCGGCGCCACCACGCACGGCACGGTCAACACGGGCGGTTACAGCACCTCGGGCACGGACACCCGATTCGACCCGCGCGGCTACCAGGGCGGCTACCCGGTACCGCTGCCGCACGCACCGCTGCCGCAGGGTCTGATGCTGGACGGCACGACGATCAACCTCGGCTACACGCACAACTTCGTCGAGGGTCAGCAGGTCGTCTACGACGCGGGCGGCGGCTCGCCCATCACGGGCCTCTCCGACGGCGCGACGTACTTCGTGCACCTGGTGAACGGATGCGGGACGTGCATCCAGATCCGGGGCCCGAACGCGGACTCCCCGATCATCACCGGCATGTCCCTGCCCTCCGGGATGATGAGCGAATCTCAGCGCTTCATCCCCACCAACACCCCCGGCGCCGCGGGCGACGACGCCCCGCGCTTCAACGCCCCCGTCGATGTCGGCACCGACTACATCGTGCTCCCGTACGACCCGAACGCCGCGGACGGCGACCCGGTCGTGTACAGCGCCGGCGGCGGCACCCCCATCGGCGGACTCGTGGACGGCGCGACCTACTACGTCGTCGACCACACGCCGACCCACTTCCAGATCGCGCGCACCAAGTGCGAGGCGACGCTGAACGCCGACGACTGCAAGCACGACGGAATGGCCGTGCCGGGCGCGAAGGTTCCGATCACGTTCAGCTCCACGGGCGCAGGCCGCTCGCACAGCTTCGTCCGCTCCGGACAGCTGCCCGGCGCCGACGGCCGGCAGACCGGCCCGCAGACCATCACGACCGGCACCTCGTCCGGGTTCTCCGGGGTCGCGGTCACCGCGACCAACAGCGACTACATCGCCTCGCTCGGAGTCTCCGCGGGCGCCGCCGGAACGGTCGCCGTCAACCTCTCCGGATCCATCTCCGTGCTGACCGTGCATACGACCGCGTCGATCGGCGACCACGCAAAGATCAACTGCGCGAGCGCGGCCTGCGCCGCGGACGACGCGGCGGCCGGATCCGGGCAGTCCGTGCGGGTCGCCGCCGGCAACAACTACCGCACGCTCGGCCTCGCCGCCTCCGTCGCGGTGAGCGGCACGGCAGCGGTAGGTCTGTCCGCGGCCGTGCGGGTCGTCGAGCTGCACGCCGACGCATTCATCGACCACGACGCGATCGTCAACGCCCGCCACGACATCGAGGTCGTCTCGCACACGAGCGACGCCGTCGTCTCCGTGAACCTCGCCGCCGCGGGCGCCACGGTCGGCATCGCCGGCACCGTGGGCGTCACCGTGCTGAAGACCTTCACGAACGCGTACACGGGCGACGCGGTCACGCTGCGCTCGGACGGCGACATCGCCGTGCTCGCCTCGGACGACACCTCGCTGATCCTCGTGACCGCCTCCCTCGCCGTCGGCTGGGTCGGCGTCGGTGTGGGCGTCGACGTGGTCGTGGCCACGAAGAGCACCCAGGCGCACCTCGGCACGAACAACACGGTCATCGTCAAGGGCACGGGGGCAGGGTACGGATGCCCGAACACCGGCCAGGGCTGCATCGACGACGGAACGATCGCGAACGACTCCTTCGGATCGCAGACGGTGCACGGCCTCGCGGTGCAGGCCGGATCCACCGAGAAGCTCTTCGGCATCGTCGCGGGACTCGCGGCCGGGTTCGTCGGCGTCAGCGGCAACGTCGGGGTGAGCATCCTCACGGTCGCCACGGGCGCCTGGATCGACGACGGCACGACCGTGAACAAGGGATCCGGCACGATCATCGGCGGCGTCGCGGCGAATCAGTCGGTGACGGTCAACGCCACGGACCGCCTCGACTCGCTCACCTTCGCGGGCGGCGTGGCCGGCGGCTTCGTGGGCGCGGCGGGCGGCATCGACATCGGCGTCGCGAACGTCAGCGTGACCAGTTACATCGGCACCGCCGACGTCTGGGCGAACGGCGCCGTCGCCGTGAACGCGCTCGCCATCAAGCACGTCTCCAGCTACGCGGTGAGCGTGGGCGGCGGATTCGTCGGCCTCGCCGGCGCGGTGTCGGTCTGGTCCATCGGCACGACCCCCACAGACCAGTACAACAGCGACGCGAACGGCCCGCAGCGCGGCGCCTACTCGTCGGCGAACAGCTACACGACCGGCGACGTGGTCACCGACTCCGGACACACCTACGTCGCCCGCAAGAACAGCGACCCCGCGCACGTGCACACGACCTCCGACGCGGCGTACTGGGAGCTGTCCGACCCGAAGAGTGCCGCCACGGGCGACAGCGGGGCCATGTCGGCGCAGGATCAGGCCGACGGCACGGCCTCCGGATCGGGCGACGGCTGGGGCAGCGCGCTCAGCGGCACCGCGGCGCAGAAGGTCGCGAACTACCAGGCCGGCCACGCCTACAAGAACGGCGTGATCGTCACCGACGGCAGCGGGCACTACTACCAGGCGAACGTCGCCTTCACCTCGGGCGCCTCGATCGCCGCGGACGGCACGAAGTGGACGCCGATCAACGCCCCGTATGCGAGCTACGTGTATTCGGGCGGCGACCGCGCGAACCAGGGCCTCGTCGCGGCATCGCCGGGCGGTTCCGTCACGGCCGACACCTTCCACCCGACCGTCGGTCACCCGGCGCCGCCGGCCGGAACGTCCGCCACCATCTACGGCACGGTGCACTCGATGCTGTCCGATGTGCAGGTCACCGCGGACGACCGCCTCGACGTCGTCGCCCTCGCGGGCGCGGCGAGCGTGGGCCTCGGCGCCCTCGGCGCCGGCATCTCCGTCCTCACGATCGGCCTGCACACCGACGCGGGCGTCGCGAACACGGCGAGCGTCTCCGCCGCGGGCATCGTGGGCGTGCACTCGAACCTGACCGAGAACGTCACCGACATCGCCGTCACCGGATCCGTCGCCGGCATCTCCGTGACGGGCCAGATCGTGGTGCTGAGCGACACCAGCTCGCAGGCCGCGCACATCGACACCGGTGCGAGCATCCCGGAGGCCGGCACCAAGATCGACGTCACGACCCTCGCGACCCGCACCATCACCGCCTACGCGGTGGGCATCACGCTCGCCGCCGGAGCCGTCGGCGTCGCGGTCGCGGTGCTGAACCTCAGCGGCGACACCACCGCGACGATCGGCGACGTGGCGATCGGATCCGGGGGCGCGATCGGCGGGATCACCGTCACCTCGACCGACCACGTGTCGCCGAACATCCTCGCCGTCTCGGCGCAGGGCGGCATCCTCGCCGGCATCAGCGGCATCGTCGCGATCCTGAACTACACCGGCACCACCCGCGCCGCCTCCGCGGCGCACGGATCGGTCACGATCGGCGGCACCGGCGTCACGGTGAGCGCCACCGGGACGCGCACCGACATGACCCCGGTCGCGGTGAACATCTCCACCGGTGCCGCCGCGGTGGGCTTCACGCTGCTCATCGCCTCGAGCGGCCGCAACACCGAGTCCGAGCTCGGCGGCGACGTCACCACCAGCGGCGGAGTGGACGTCGAGACCAACGCCAGCAACGTCGTGAGCGCCACGACGCCGGGCATCGCGATCGGCGCCGCGGCCATCACCGCGATGATCCCGATCGCCACGATCTCCGGGCACACCACCGCGATGCTCACCGGCCGGGTGGGCGGATCCGCCAGCGTCACCGTCCACGCGCGCGGCGAGAACCACGCGAACGCGGAGGTCGACATCCTCGGCATCGCCGGCCTGTCGCTCAACGTCGGCGTCGCGAAGGCGACCATCTCGGACGGCGCCGACATCGCCGCCACCGTGAGCTCGGGCGCCTCGATCGCGTCGGGCGGCGCGGTCACCGTGACCGCCGACATCCACGGACCGAACGCCCGCAATGAGGCGATCGCGATCGGCAGGAACCTGAGCGCCGGATTCGTCGGCGCGGGCGCCGTGTTCGCGGCTCAGGCGCTCATGGGCGGCGCCGTGCACGCCGAGCTCTCCGGCAGCGTGACGAGCTCCGCGAGCGTCGCCGTCAGCGCGATCGGCGCCAACCGTGCCGAGTCGCAGCTGCTGGTGGTGAGCGTCGGCGGCCTCGCGGGGATCTCCGTGAGCCTCGCCGATGCCGAGATCCGCGCGGCCGCGAAGGTCGAGGCGGTCGCCCTCTACGCCGGTGCGCCCCGCACCATCACGAGCACGGGCCCCGTGACGTTCGACGCCGAATCGCACAACACCGCCTACACCAAGACGCAGATGGGCTCGGGCGGCGGCCTCATCGGCATCAGCGTCAGCGTGCCGACCGCGGACATCGCCGCCGCGACCACCGCCTCGGTCGACGTCGGCGTCGACGCGGCCTCGCTCTCGATCACCGCGAACGGCACGAACAACGCGTCCTCGGTCACCGACATGCTGAGCATCGGCGGACTCGGGGCCGCCGGCGCCAACGACGCGCACGCGACGATACAGTCCGCGGCCCTCGTCACCGCCGCCGTCGGCGCGCACAGCACGGTCACCCTGTCCGGGGCGGCGATGATCAGCGCGGTGAAGCAGAACACCGTCGTCTCCACCACGAGCAGCGTCAACGCCTCGCTCGTGATCAGCGTCGGGATCATCGGATCCACCGCGGCCGACCATGGCGGCAGCACCGCGGCGTTCGGCGGCGAGCTCGTCACCGGCAGTCAGCTCACCGTCCAGACCGACGCGACGGATGCGGCCACCACCAGGCTCGACATCGTCTCGGTGTCGCTCGCCGTCGGGGTCTCGGCCGTCTCCGCGACCGGCGCCATCGACGGCACCGACGCGGCCGCGCTGGGCGGATCGACGAACATCCACAGTCCCGGTACGGCCATCACCGTGCACGCGATTCGCGGGGCGATCGTGCTCACCAACGTCACCGGCGGCGCGGGCGGCATCCTCGGCTCCGGCACCGACATGAAGGCGATCGCCACCGTCGGCGGCACGGTCTCGGCCTTCGTCGATGACGGCGCGACCGTCGGCACCGTGTCCGGGCGGCCCGGATCCCTCTCGGTCACGGCCGACGACGCGGCCGTCGCAGGCGCCGGCGCCAAGGCGGGAGCGGGCTCGATCGGCCTCACCATCGGCGCGGCGGTCGGATCGGCCACCGCGAACCCCACCGTCAAGGCGTATCTGGGCACGGGCGTGCATGTGGTGCTCGGCACGGGAGCGACCAACGGCGTCACCGTGACCGCGATCTCGCATCGCGCGCAGGCCGTCGGCACCGCCAAGGTGGTCGGCGGCGGCATCGCCAACGTGGGCCTGCCCGGCGCGGACGCCACCACGTCCCCGACAGTGGACGCGCACTTCGGCGCGAACAGCACGATCCTCGCCGGCGGCACGGTGACGCTCGATGCGCGGTCGCTGGCCGACCCGCAGGGTGCCCTGCTCACCGACGACATCACGGGTCTCAACGCCGACGGCGGCGCCGCGCCCTCCGACACCGTGCTGTTCCCGCAGCACGGTCTGTCCACCGGCGACCAGGTGCAGTACAGCTCGTCGAACCCGATCGGCGGGCTCCGCAGCGGTCACGTGTACTCGGTCGTCGTGCCGGTCGTGAACGGCGATCCCGACCCCGACCACCTGGGCTTCGGCGTCACCTGGACCGCGGCGTCGATCGACGCGCTGAGTCTGGTGCCCGGCGCATCGGGGGTCGACACCTCCCGAGGTCTGCTGCGCTTCAGCGGGCCGCACCACTTCGAGGACGGCGACGCCCTCATCTACCGCTACGACCCGGCCAACGCCTCCTCGATCGGCCTGACCAACGGCGGCGTCTACTACGTGCGGGTCATCGACGCCTACACGATCGCGCTCTACGCCTCCCAGACCGACGCGCTGCAGGCCGCCAGCGTGTTCCACACCGGCGACGTGAGCGGCAACCTCATCGGCGGCACGTCGTTCACCGCCGGCCAGCAGGTAACCTACCGGTCCGCGCCGGCGAGCACCTTCACGCACGGGGCGGGCATCCCGGCCGTGAACGGCCACCCCGCGTGCGACTACTGCAACCACGCGGTCGATGTCACCGTCGACGGCAGCGGGCACGTCACCGGTGACAGCGGATCCGCCTACAACGTCTACCTGCCCACCGTGAACGTGGATCCGAACACCCACGCGGTCACCCTCTCGGATCACAACCTGCACGACGGTCAGGCCGTGATCTACCGGATCAGCGACGCATCGCACAAGATCCCGGAGCTGACCGTCGGCGCCACCTACTACGTGATCAGGCAGAGCGCCTATGCGATCCGCCTCGCCGCGACCTACTGCGACGCGGTCGGCCACGCCGGCGACTCCGCCTGCCCGGTCGCGTCTGTGGTCACCCCGATCCACATCTCCGCTCCGCCCGAGTCGCGCGACGTGCAGGCATTCGCGCCCGCGGGCATCGGCCTCGCCGACGGCGCCACCTACACGGTCGGCAGCCGCAACGGATCCGGTCAGATCACCCTCACCGGGCAGTCGCTCACCACGACGCACGTGTTCGGCGACCAGACGCTCTTCCTCGCAGGGGCCGCGCTCACCGCCGGATCCGGCGCGCAGCAGCTCGTGCTGCAGCTCACCGGGTCGCTCGCGGGCACTCAGAAGCTGCTTACCGCCGACGGCTCGTCGCTGCGCGCCGCGTCGCCTCCTCCGGGCACCGGCGTGACGAACGCCTCGGCCAACGGCGGCGGCGGCGGGCTGGGGTCGTTCACCTCGCAGACCGCGCAGACCACCGTCAACCCGACCGTGCGCGCCTACGACGCGGCCGCATCGATCACCGCGGGCGGCAACGTCGGCATCAGCGCCATGACGCAGACGAACGCGACGGCGACAACGAGCAACGGATCCGGCGGACTCATCTCCGGTGCGGGCGTGTCCTCGCACGTGGACGGGACCGCGAACACCTCGGCGTTCGTCGGGACCGGCCCCGACGGCATCAGCGGCACCACGGCGGCGACGCAGGTCGACGCGGGCGGCGTCAGCATCACGGCGGGCGGCATGGTGCGGGTGTTCTCCACCGCGACCTTCCTCGCCAACGCCGATGCGGACACCGAGAGCGGCGGTCTCGCGGGCGGATCCGTGTCGCACGCGGAGGTGCACCTCACCGACAACTCCGCCTCGGTCATCGGCGCGGGCGCCCACGTGGTCGGCGGATCCGTGAACCTGCTCGCCACGACGACCGGATCGAAGATCACGAGCCACTCGCGGTCGATCTTCATCGCCTTCGCCGGCTTCGCGACGGCCAAGGCGGTCTCCGAGCTGAAGAGTCACGACACCGCGCTCGTCGACGGCCAGACGGGCACGCCGACCTGGGTCGAGGGTGACAGCGGCGTGGACATCCGCGCGCTCCACAGCGGCAATGCGCGCTCCCACGACGACGACCCCGAGTGCTGGTGCATCGGCCCCTCGTACAGCGACGGATACGACAACAACGAGTTCTCGGAGACGGCGGCGGCGCACTCCGGAGCGACGGTCGTCGCGGGCACCCGCATCCAGTACGGCGTGAACACGAACGACCAGAGCCTCGACCCGGCCGACCCGTCGCCGTGGCACCTGGCGCACCCCGCCGGGCAGACGCATCTCGCCCTGTACGTCCAGGCCGAGACGAAAGCCGGCGACCCGGTCGACAACACCGGCACCAGGCATGTCGACTGGAACGCCGACGTGATCATCCACGAGGGCCCGAGCCCGCTGCTGATCATCGGCCCCGACGGCCACGTGGTGACCGCCGTCAACATCACCGTCAACGGCGTCAGCAACCCCGCGCCGGGAACCGACTTCAGCGGCGGGGGAGTCGTCGAGGTGGACGACCTCATCAACCACGACACCGGCGATGTGCTGATGAGCTCGGGCGGCGGCACGATCCAGAACAGCCTGAATGGCGGTGCCGCACCGTCCACCCACTACTGGGGCACGTTCTACTACCGCGACAACTGGGGCGCCGTCACCATCCTCAACCACTCGACGCTGCGGCTCGTCGTCGACGACATCACGGTCCTGAACGTCGGCACGCCGACGGTCACGCTCGCCGCCCCGACGGTCAGCGCGATGTTCGCGATCGTCCGCCACGTCGACCCGACGCTCGTGACGATCACGAACGACGCCCCGACCTCCTCGCCGGACCTGCTCATCAACGGCACGATCCTGAACCCGATCGGCGAGACCGACATCACCAGCACCGGATCGATCTCCTCGTCGACGGCGCGCGGCGGATCCAGCTCGACCTTCAGCGGCCCGCACACCGACCTGATCCGCACGAACATCCTGCACCTCGTCGCGGGCACCGCGATCGCCGCCTCCGGCACCTACCTCAACATCGACCTCGTCCAGTGGGCGGGAAACGACGAGGACGTCACCGCGAACTCCGGCACGAGCCAGTACCTCGACCTGCAGACGCTGCTGCGCGACCCCGCGATCGCGAACCCGCAGACGCCCGCCTACGTCATCCCGATCGACCACCTCGTGGCGGGGGACAGCATCTTCGTGCGGCTGCAGGCCACGCAGTACCAGACCTCGGTCGGCTCCGTGCCCGGCATCCAGGTGACCGCGACGCCCGGTCCGAGCGGGCAGTACGTGAGCTTCTACCACCCGGACAGCGCCCACTGCTTCTACCCGGACGGCTGCACGAGCCCGCACCCGACGCTCGAACCCGGGGCCTTCGCCACGGGCGGCAGCGCGACGGACAGCACCTACGACTTCAGTCTCCTGGATGCCGGATCCCGCGGGAGCAACGGGCAGATCGACGTCTTCGCGGCGGACGACGCTCCCTCCGCGACGCGGATCAACATCGTCGGCCTCGTGCAGATCGAGCAGCCCGCCTCCGGTGTGACCGCGGCGACGTACGGCACCGTGAACGCCGACACCAACGGCTTCATCACCCTCACCGAGCAGTACGGGGATCTGCGTGCGGGCCTGATCCGCTCCACCGACGACGACGTCACGCTGACCGCGCCGGGATCGATCTACGACGCGCCGCAGCCGTCGCCGAACCCGCCCGCCTCCGGGCACACGCCGGCCGCGACGACACCGCAGGTCGTGGGCGTGAACATCACCCTGACCGCGCAGAACGGCACGATCGGCATCGACAGCAACTTCCTCGAGATCCGGTCCTCGATCGACAGGTTCGGCGTGCTGAACGCGCAGGCGCCGGGCGTCATCCGCATCTCGCAGACCACCGGCGACCTGCACGTCGACACCGTGACCACCTGCTACGGCGCGAGCGCGACCAGCTGCGCCGACATCTCGCTGACGAACTTCCACGGCTCGATCACCGACGGCCACAACGCCGGTTCCGGCGGCACCGCGGCGAACATCTTCGGCAACACCGTCGACCTGCTCGCGCAGTACGGCAGCATCGGCGCCGCGAACGGCCTGAACGACCTCAAGCTCGACTCCGCGAAGGGCAGCGGCTGCGTGAGCACGTACACGCTGCTCTTCCAGGGCGCGAACTACCAGAACGCCACCGATGCGCAGCGCGCCGTCACCGCGACGTGCGACGTCGCCTCTCAGGCCGACGGCAGCATCTTCCTCACCGAGGTCGCGGGCCCGATGAACGTGCTGCTCGCGCACGCGGGGGAGAACCCCGGCCACGTCACCGGGCCGAACAGCGTGCGCCTCACCACGACCGAGACCGGCGCCGAGGGCAACGACATCCTGCTGTTGCACTCGGGCTCCACGCTCGTCGTCGAGAACGCTCGCCAGGCCGTGCTGCAAGGCCTCATCGAATCCGACGGCGGCAACATCCTGCTCCGGTCCGCGGACGACATCGTCACGGATCCGAGCAGCATGATCCTCGCCTTCTCCAGCACCCTCGCCGCCGTCGTTGCAGACCCGAACCTGCCGGACAACGCGACCGGGAACATCGACATCTACGGCGACTGCCACGATGCCGCATCCGGTGTCTGCGCCGTGCCCGCGCTGGACACCACCGCCCCCGACCCGACCACGGGCGACGGCACTGTGATCGTGCTGCGCAGCGGCCAGGCGGCCGCGGGCGGCCTGCCCGGCGAGATCGCCAACGGCACGGGCGGCCTCACCCGGGTGTTCGGCGGCTCCGAGGCGGACACGATCGTCTTCGACCGCACGATCCTCGTCGGACAGACCCGCGCCTACGGCGACGGCTCGCCCACCCAGGCCGGCGTCTACGCCCCGCTCTGCAACGGTCCACCGACCTGCGTCGACACGTTCGTCGTCAACCGGCTGCAGTCGATGGTGGCCCTCGGCCAGCAGGTGAGCCGCGGCGCGACCCTGACCCTCGACGGCCAGTCCGGCAGCAACATCTACTCGATCTTCACGAGCGGCAGCCAGTTCACCAGCAACAACTACGAGATCAACGTGCTCGGCTCGCACCGCCCCGCCGACGGCACCGACACGCTCAACATCTACGGGTACGACACCTACTCGGCGGGCACGCCGGATGCGACCGGCATCGACCCGTCCACCCAGCACGAGTACGCCACCAACGACATCTTCCTGCTGCGCGGCACCCCGGCAGGGATCCTCGGCGAGACGGCGGCACGGCCCCCGCTCTACCAGGGCACCGGCGCCCACCCCGTCTCCGCGGACCCGTACTCGGCAGGATCCGGCTTCGTCGCCCTGCTGCACTCGACGCTCGCCGGCACCCAGGCGAACCTCGGCGGCACCAGCACGACCGGCACCACGGGCGTCTACGGCGTCGAGCGGATCAACTACGACTCGGCCATCAACGGCGGCCTGCACGTCTACTCCCTCGGCGGCAACAACTACTTCGCGGTCGACGACAACGCCGCGCCCACCTACCTCGACGGCGGATCCGGCGACAACCAGTTCCAGATCGGGCAGCTCTACGGCGAACGTCGCAGTGCCGGGGCGGTCGCCTCGCCCGCCCCGTCCTACGGCGCCTCCGGCAACCTCGCCGCCGAGAACGTCTTCGACGTCGCCACCGTCGCGACCACACGCGGCTGGCTGTCCCGCGGCACGAGCGCCCCGCTGGTCGCCCAGGGCGGCACCGGCAACAACACCTTCACCGTTTACTCGAACCACGCCGTGGTGCACCTCGAAGGCGACGGCGGCAACAACCTGTTCATCGTGCGCGGCTTCGCCCTCGCGCAGACCGACGCGGCCGGCAACATCATCCTCCCCGGCGGGTGCACCACGCTCGAGGCTCCCGCGTGCATCCCGATCCCGATCACCACCAACGGCTACTCCACCGCCGCGCAGACCGACGTGCGCACCGGCGCGGGCAACAACCAGGTCGAATACAACATGAACGCGCCGGTGTCGGTCGACGGCGGCACGGGCTTCAACAAGCTGATCATCCTGGGCACCGAGTTCGCCGACCACATCGTCGTGACCGACCACGGCATCTTCGGCGCCGGCATGTCGGTGACCTACCGCAACGTGCAGGTGATCGAGGTCGACGCGCTCGAGGGCGACGACACGATCGACGTGCTCTCCACCGCCCCCGGCGTGGCCGTGCGGGTCATCGGCGGCCTCGGCAGCAACCAGATCAACGTCGCCGGCGACGTCAGCGGCAACGTGTACTCGCGCGACATCAACGGCACGAGCGGCACGATCAACCTCGCCGTGATCACGCAGGACCAGCTCTACAAGGACGTGGTGATCCCGGGCGTCGCGGTGAGCGTCGCGCAGGGTTCGCAGGGCGCCGTCATCATCACGGAGCACGCGGGCGGCACGCTCGTGAAGGAGACGCAGAACTCTCAGGCCACCAGGCCGCCCATCGGCACGATCGACTCGTACAGCGTGCGGCTCGCGCAGGCGCCGACCTCCACCGTGTACATCGCGGTCACGGCCGAGCCCGACATCCGGCTGAACCGCGAAGGCACCCCGCAGGGCGACTCGATCCTCCTTGCCACCACTCCGCTGGGGACCGTCCCGAACCCCGGCACGACCACGGCGGACAGCGACTTCTACCAGCACATGATCATGGACGCGCTGCCGGCCGACCTTCCCCAGCGCGCGCTCGTGCTGGTCTTCACACCCGGCAACTGGCAGATCCCGCAGCTGGTGTGGGCCGGCGCGATGAACGATGCGCTGAACGACGGCGTCCGCACGTACGAGATCAGCCACAGCGTGCTCAGCGCCGATCCGTTCTTCGCGAACGCGACCGTGCGCAACGTCGAGGTCACGAAGATCGATCCGGGCAGCCCGGCGATCCTCGTCACGGACCTCGGCAACACGAACACCACCGGCATCTCGATCGCCTCGCGCTTCACCGACGGCGTCGCAGGCGGCAGCACGACCTTCACCTCGAGCGCCGCGAACTTCACGCTCAGCGACGTCGGCCAGCCGATCTCTTCGATCGACGGCAGCGCCGCGATCCCCGCGAACACCGTCATCCTCTCCGTCGTCGACGCGCACACGGTGGTCCTGTCCGCCCCGGTCGCGAACGCGAGCGGCATCCATTTCGCCCTGCCGAGCCGGCTCGCCGCGGTGCAGCAGTACCGCGACGGCTCGACCACGAACGGGTCGAACATCCTGTACTCCGCGAGCGCCGGCTTCAACGGCGGCGACGTCGGCCGCAGCCTCGTCGAGGCCGACACCGGCAGCGCGATCCCCGCGGGCACCACGATCGTCGCGGTCGCCGCGGACGGCACCTGGGCGCAGCTCTCGGCCAACGCGACCTCCACGGTCACCGGCCTGGTCTTCGCGATCCCGGACCGCAACGCGAGCAACCTCATCCTCGGCGGCAGCGGCAACGCGACGTACGCCATCTCCGGCTACGCCTCGGTCGTGCTCGCCGCGCAGCCCAGTGCGCCGGTGACCGTCACGATCACCGCGGCGAACGACCCGCGCATCTCGCTCTCCAGCACGGATCCGCGATTCCACGTGGTCACCCCGGCGTTCGGCACGACCGCCGGCGTGTACACGATCACGTTCTCCACGCTCGACTGGGCGACGCCCGTGATCGTCAAGGAGGACGCGACGCTGCACTACAGCATCGCCGACCCGCACAACTCCTACCTGGTCGCGAGCGTCACCAGCAGCGGTCCCGAATACGTCGGCGTCGACAACAGCCTGACGCCGTGGGACGTGCTCGTCATGAACGACCTGACCCCGGCCGGCATCGTGCAGGCGCCCGCGGGCATGGTCGTGACCAAGTGCGGAGACGCGCTCTGCACCGTGCCCGGACCCGGATCCAGCATCAGCATCCGCCTCGCGGCCGCCCCCGGCCAGGACGTCACGGTCGCGCTCGTGACCGACGGCCAGACCGACATCGTCACCGACGGCGGGCGGGTCACGAACGGCGCGATCGGCGGGAGCCGGACGGTCACGTTCTTCAGCGGCGCCGTCACCATCGCCGGCACCGTGGTCAGCCTCGCGGCGACCGAGCTCGGCAGCTTCCTCGCGGACGGCTTCGCACCGGGGCAGCAGATCCAGCTCACGGGTGCCGGGGCGCCGCTGACCGCGACGGTCGTGGCGGTCACCGCGACGACCCTGACCCTGAGCGCCGCGCCGACGGCCGGGCCGCACACGGTCACGATCGGCCGGGTCGTGAACGCCGGATCCTTCACCGGACCCGTGGTCTACGACTCCGTCGCCGGCACGCTCACCCGCGCCGACGGCTCGAGCTGGCTCGATGACGGCTTCCTCGAGGGGCAGATCTTCAAGATCGGCGCCTCCGGGACGATGCTGAAGATCCAGGCGCTCACCGGCAGCACCTCCACCCGGGTCGACATCCTCACCGTCACCGACAAGACCGCGCTCGCCGCGGTGCTGGGCGCCAGCGGCACGATGACGTTGACCCTCACCCAGTGGGCGGCGCAGGTGACGTTCACGTCGAGCAACTGGTATCAGCCGGTCGCGATGGGCGTCGTCGCCGATCCGAAGTACAACGTCCCGCCGGGCAGCGCCTCGCTGCTGAGCTTCCCGAAGACGCCGCACCTGCTCTCCGCGATCCGCGGGCCGCTGTCGGTCGAGGGCGGACCCACCGTCGACAACCATGCCGCGCTGCAGCTGCCGGTGATGCTGCCGCAGGAGGGCAACGCGCTGCCGTTCGGCATCGGGATCCAGCCGCCCGAGGCGCAGCAGGTCAACGTCCTCAACATCTTCGACGACGGGGCGCAGCAGAACCAGACGGGCGTGCTCAGCTCCACCACGCTCACCGGCTTCGGCATGGGCCCGGGCCTGGACTTCACGCACCACAAGGGCTACGAGCCGGGCAACCCGGCCAAGCCCACGTTCGGCGAACCGCCGGTGTTCCCGAGCGGCATCAGCTTCGGCTCGGTCACCGTCGACCCGGCGACGGGGCAGATCCAGACCAACGCGAGCCTGTCCACGATCCAGTCGCTGAACATCCTCGAGGGCCAGGGCAACGACACGCTGACCGTGACCGGCACGCTCGTGGGCGGCCCGTACACGAACGAGGAGGGCACACCCGGCACGACCTTCGTGCACGGCGGCCTCACCGCGCTGCACGGCGGCGGCGCCGCAGCCCTCAGCATCACCGGCGACTTCGACATCACCGCGACGACCCTCACCCGCGACGACGGCACCGCCTGGGTGGCGGATCAGTTCGCGGTCGGCCAGGAGCTGATGTGGAACGGCGTGCCGATCGGCGTCATCACGGCGATCACCGGCGCAGTCATCACTTTCACAGGCCACGGGCCGGCGGCCGGGACCGGCGTGCACGGCACTGTCGCGGTCTTCGACCCCGCCGTCCACGTCACCACGAACGTGCACTTCGTCGGCAACACCCTCATCCGCACCGACGAGCGCAGCTGGGTCGAGGCGGGCTTCTCGATCGGGCAGCTGGTCACCGTGAACGGCGTCGTGGTCGGAACGGTCACGGGCTTCGCCGGTCCGACCCAGGACATCCTCGTGCTCACCGCGGCAGTCACGCCCCCGTGCGCGAGCAGCCCCACATGCAGCGTCACGGTCGCCCAGGCTGCGGCGAGCGGCAACGCGGTCCGCTACGGCGGCAATGTCTTCACGGTCACCGGCGGCGCCGGCCCCGGCCCCGGCGCGACCCCGCCGACCGTCACCGGAACCTTCGCGACGGGGACGTCCGGCACCTCGCCGACGCTCACGCGCGCCAGCGGATCCTGGATCGCCGACGGCTTCGTGTACGGCATGGTGCTGCAGGTCGGCGGCCTGCCGGCCTGGACCATCACCGGCGTCACCGCCACGGTCCTGACCCTGAGCGGACCCGCGTTCACGAACCCGAACGTGAGCGTCGCCGTGGTCGGCTACGCGCCCTCGCCGCTCGTGGTCTACGGCGCGACCTCGCAGGACGGCATCTGGTACTCCGGCGACCCGCACACGCAGACCAGCCGGGTGTTCGGATCCAAGCCGTTCCCGAACCAGGTGGGCGTCGGCACGCCGCAGTTCGTGTTCCCGGTCGCCAACCCGTTCCGTCACGCCGGCAACAACGTGATCGACGCGAGCGCGCTGTTCGCCGGCGTCCCGAACGGCCAGGTGCCGTCGGTCGGCCTCACGATCTACGGCGGATCCGGCGACGACACGATCTCCGGCAGCCAGGCGGGCGACCTGATCGCGGGCGGCTCGGGGAACAACACGATCTACGGCGGGCGCGGCGACAACATCATCCTCGGCGCGAACGGCGTCAACACGAATGTGATCACGCGGGCGGTCTCGTTCCCGACGGTGAACAACAGCGTCTACGAGAACGCGGACCCGCTCGTGGCGGGGGACAACCTGATCTACGGCGACGTGCCCGGCGCCACGACGACCGACCGCTACGGCGACTACGACAACATCATCTTCGGCGCGATGGGTGTCGTCACCCAGGACACCCAGGAGGCGACGGTCGGCGTGATCACGGCCGGACCGCTCGGCGGCACCCGTACCGTCACGGGCGCGCTCGCCTCGCACGCGCCGTTGGGCTCGGCCCTCAACGGCGTCGCGACCATCACCTGCCAGGCCGCCTGCTTCCGCCTCACCGACGTGGGTCTGGTGATCGCCGACACCGCAGGTACGCTGCTCTCCGCCGGAACGATCATCACGGCCGTGAGTGCCGACCTGAAGACGGCGACCCTCTCGCGCAACGCGATCGGCAGCATGTCCGTCGGCAGCGCCTCCTTCACCGTCGGCCCGCCGCAGGGCTATTGCCGGCCGACCGGGACGAGCGCGCTCAACGTCTACTGCCCGGCGAGCGGCACCACGCCGTGGGGCGACGCGCGCGTGGAGCGGATCCAGACGACGCACGACATCCTCGCCGCGTACTCCGATGCGACCCAGAACCACGGCGACAACCGGATCTACGCGTCCGGCGGCGACAACGTCATCGTGGGCGGCGACGGCGCGAACGACATCCAGGGCGGGCCGGGCCGCAACCTCATCATCGGCGGCAGCGTCGCGCTGAGCCGCGGCTCGCACCTGTTCGACTACCGCAACCCGCGCTTCCAGGACCTCGTGGGCACGCAGATCTACAGCACCACGCCCGGATCGCTCACGCAGAGCCTCACCGACGGCGCCTCGCAGAACGACCCGACCGGGCACGCGTGGTGGGGCGACTTCCTCTCCGGCACCGGCGGGATCCTGCTCTCCGTCCCGCTGGGCGTCGATCCGACCCGCCCGACCGGACTGCACGATTCCGGCAACAAGGGCGCCGACTACATCGCCGGCGGATCCGGATCCGCGATGATCTTCGGCGAATCGAACGACAACATCATCCAGGCGCACGGCTCGATCGACATCACCGCGCCCGACTCGCCCACGGGCTACCCGACCGCATCGAACGGCTCGCCGTCGATCGGCAGCGTCTTCGGGGGCGCGGCCACCTGCTCGTTCCGCGGATCCTTCCTCGGCAACCGCGTGGGCGCCTGCCGCGACTCCTCCAACGCCCTGCTGATCAACCCGTCCGTCGACGACTACGCCGCCCTGCAGTACCGGCTGACCGCGAGCCTCGTCTTCGGCGCCCACACGATCGCGCGCACCGACGGCCTGTGGTGGGCCGACGCGGGCATCGCGGTCGGGCAGACGCTCACCGTCAACGGCGTCATGGTCGGCGTGGTGACCGCCGTGAACCAGGGCACGCTCACCCTCACCGGCGCCCCGGCGCCCGCCTCCTGCACGTCCCTGCCGTGCACCGTCGCCGCGACCGTCGCGGCGACCGACGGGCAGAGCTACGTCGAGGGCGGCCGCGGCAGCAACACGATCTTCGCGAACCGCGGTCAGAACGACATCATCGGCGGCAACTCCGACTTCTTCAGCCTCACCCTGCCGAGCGAGCGCGCGAGCGGATCGAACCTGATCTTCGGCGGATCCGGGCTGAACGCGGGCCGCGAGGACTGCGGCGACGGCACGCTGGACACGACAAACCACTGCATCACGAACCCGAACGGGCACGCGCACGACGCGAATGTGATCCTGGCCAACAACGGCGAGATCGTGCGCCTGGTCGGAACGAACCGCACCTACGGAGCCGGAAACGGCGTCGCGATGTCGGTCGGCTACCTGAACTTCAGCTATGACGTGAACGGCTACCTGACCGCGACCGAGCGCATCATCGCTCGCGCCGTGAACCTGCTCGACTCGACCCCGGGCGGCCCGGACCTCGCGAACCAGCCCGGCCCGCAGGTCACCGGAGCCGCGGCCACGAACGGCGTCGGGGACATCGGCGGCACCCCGATCGTGGTGGACGGCGTGCCCCTGATGCGCGGCAGCGAGATCCACGCCGAGTCCGGCGATGCGTTCATCTACGGCGGGCCGGCGAACGACGTGATCTACGGCGGCGGTCAGAACGACACCATCATCACCGGCTACGCGGACAACTGGATCTCCGGCGGTCGCGGCGACAGCTGCATCATCGGCGGCGGCGGACGCTGCTTCACGAGCCGCAACAGCTCCAGCTACGGCGAGCTGCTGTACGGCATCGCTCCGATCCCGGCGGCCAACCTTAGCCAGCTGATCACCACTCCCGGCAACGTGCAGCAGGCCGTCATCAACGTGGCGGACGCCCTCACCTACACCGCGGTGCTCTGGCCGTACAACTGGGATCCGCAGGCCGCCGGCAGCCCGAGCTTCTCCACCGGGTGCAAGCAGAACGCGATCTGCGACCACTACCAGCCGCGCTACGGCCACAACATCATCTACGGCGGCTGGGGCAACGGCGTCATCCACGCCGGACCCGGACAGTCCGCGGTGTCGGGCGCCGAGGCGCCGGAGCTCGGCTACGCCGACAACTTCGACATGTCCGGCACCGCGATCAACGCCACGCCGTACGAGACCGACTGGTACCACCCGTTCAACCCGGGCAACCCGGCCGGCTGGCACCCGCTCGGCGACGACGGCAACGGCAACGCCGCCCGCGCCGGGATGTCGGGCAAGTCGAGCTACTTCGACCCGACCGACCCGCGCCGCGAGGTGTGGCTGAATTCGGTGGTCAGCAACAACTTCGTCCTGGGCGGACCGAACCCGCTGCTGTGCAAGACGATGGTGGCGAGCCCGACCTGCCTGCCGTTCTTCCTGACGTTCGATCCGACCGACGCGGGCATGCCGCTGGATCTCACCTGGTACCCCGGTACGGGGGATCCGCAGATGCCGACGACGGGCGACAAGGCGATCTTCGGAGACCTCGGCAACGACTACATCGTCGCGGGCATGGGCCGGGTGCGGGTGTACGGCGGCTGGGGCAACGACGTCATCGATGTCCGCGCCTCGACGCACGTGAACGGCGGCCTGAACGACGGCCCGGTGCCGAACCTGGTGCGCGGCGCCGACGGCTCGTTCCACCTCGCTACCGCGAACTTCGTCTGGGGCACGCCGGCCTGGGAGACGCTCGCCTACGGCGGCGCCGGCCAGGACATCTTCTTCGCCGGCACCGGGGGAGACCGCCTCATCGACTGGGTCGGCAACCACAACAGCTACTACGTGCCGTTCTCGCAGTTCGGCATGCCGGCGGTCAGCCGCACGCTGCAGCCGTTCCTGCCCGAGTTCCTGTACGCCCTGTCCCAGAGCGACGGCGCCGATCAGACGCTGATGACCCGGTACGCGCCGTTCTCGGATCGCTACCAGGGCATCGCCTCCCGCAACGGCGAGCCGTTCGGCGAACTCGGCCTCGTCCTGCAGCACGACGACGCGTGGCATCAGCAGACCGGGTCGCCGTTCAACCAGATGCCGGAGAACCTCGGCGGCACCGCCAACGACGTGCAGAAGACGGCGAACGTGCGGCCGTTCAACTCGTCCGGCATGGGGTCCTCGTCGGGCGTCGTGGGGGTCTCCGCGCCCGCGCACCTGTCGTTGCCGTCCGGCGCGGGTGTGAACCTTCCCTCCGGCATCACGCCGGCGACGGCGGGCGCGGTTCCGCTCGTCGTGAGCGGCGCGCCCGGCGCGGCCGTGACGTACTCGTTCACGCAGGGGAGCCGCATCGTCTCGGGATCCGGCACGATCTCGGCCGGTGGATCGTTCGCGGTCGTGCTGGACCTCTCCGGCTTCGCCGACGGCGTCATCACGGTGACGGCCACGGTCACGGCCCCGGCGCAGCCTCCCGTGACGCTCACCGCTCCGATCGGCAAGAGCAGCGTGGCGCCGACCGCGCCGCAGGTCACGTCCGCCGCGTGGGCGAACCTCGCGACCGGGGGCGCGTACCTCGTCACGGTCAGGGGTCAGGCCGGCTCGATCGCGAACGTCATCATCACGGACAGCGCCGGACACGTCGCGAACGGCATGGACATCATCGACACGAGCGGCGTCCTGGTCGTGCCGGTCGATGTGTCGCAGCTGCTGGACGGGCCGCTCACCATCACGACGACCCTGACCAACGGCATCGGCGCGAGCACCGCGACGACGACGTCGATCCTCTTCGATTCCGCGCCCCCGGCGCTCTCGGTGACGCCGGTCGCCTCGACGGTCACGCAGACGAACGTCGGCGGGATGAGCGTGGCGGTGCGCGGTGAGACCCGCGCTCTCGTCCGGTACGTGTTCACGGACGGGGTCGTGTCGATCACCGGCTCCGCGACGCTCAACGGCAGCGGCAAGACCACCTTCTGGAGCGGATCCCTGGCCGCACTGCACGACGGCCCGATCATGCTCACCGTCACCGAGACCGATCCCGCCGGCAACCCCACGGTCTACACCCAGACCCTGGTGAAGAAGGTGACCCCGCCTGCGGCCCCCACCGTCACCCTGAACCCGCTCGACGACACCGGCGCGTCGAGCACCGACTACGTGACGAGGGTGGCGACGCCGCGCTTCGTCGTGGTGCAGGCGGCCGACGCCGTCTCCACCGTGGTGTACGTGAACGGCGTCGCGTACACCGGTCAGATACTCGCGACAGGCACGTACACCGTGACAGCGGTCAGCGTGGATGTCGCGGGCAATACGTCGGCCACGGCATCCGCGCCGTCGACGCTGGTCGTCGACACCTCTCCCCCGTCGGGGGCCGTCACGGTCGCGGGTGTCGTGGCAGGCAGCACCACCTATGTCGCTGCCGGCCCGCTCTCCCTCGCACTGTCGTTCAGCGCGGCGCCTGCCGGGCCCTGGCAGGTCGCGTTCTCGATCGACGGCGCGCCGTACAGCGCACCGGTCGCGTACGCCTCCTCGGCCACGCTCACCGCGCCGCCCGCAGAGGGCGTGCACACCATCTCGGTCCGGGTGACCGACCGGGCAGGCAACTCCGTGGTGGTGTCGCGGTCGTTCACGATCGACCGCACGCCGCCCGTGCTCTCCTGGACCGTCACGGCTCCGTCCAACGGCACCGCCTACGACGTGTCGCAGCGGATCACGCTCAGCTACGGCGCGAGCGACGCCGGATCCGGGATCGCCTCGGTGCGCGCGACGATCGACGGCGCGGCCTGGGGGAGCGGAGCGCAGATCGCGGTCGCCACCCTCGCGGCGGGCGCGCACACCATCGTCCTGACGGCCACGGACGCCGCGGGCAACGTCTCGACGTCGACGTTCACGATCACGGTGCACGCGACGATCGCCGGGCTGCAGAGCGCCGTCTCGTACGGGGTGTCGAGCGGCACCATCACCTCGTCGTCGGTGGCATCCCGGCTCGCGGCCGATCTCACCGCCGCACAGAACGCGCTCACGGCGGGCAACCGCACTGCGGCGAAGTCCGCGCTCGCGACCTTCGCGGCCGACACGGCGAACCGATCCGTCACTTCCGCCTACGCGACCCTGCTCAAGAGCTGGGCGAACGATCTCGCCGCCTCCCTCTGACGGTGCTAAGGTGTCGCCGCAACAGGCCGCCTGAGGAACACCGCACCGAGGAGCATCGCCATGTCATCCGAACGCATCCGGGTCAATCCGCTGCACCGCCGCCCCGGCACCACGATGCTCGTCGACAAGCACCGGATCCCGGATCAGGGGATGGATCCGCTGAAAATACGGTCTGGTGTATCCGGGGCTGGGCTGGGTCGTCTGGCGCGATGCCGCGGCGCTGCCCGAATCGATGGTGTTCCGGGTCAGCTACCTCGGCGGCGACATGCCGACGCTCGCGCTGAACTTCTCCCGGCCCGGAGCGCAGGTGCTGCTGCAGTTCTACCGGTTCCTGCGGCTCGGCAGGCAGGGGTATGCCGAGGTGCAGGGCACCTCCCGTGCGGTCGCGCGCTGCCTCGCCGACGGGATCGGCGCCATGCCCGCGTTCGAGCTGATCAGCGACGGGTCCACGATCGCGGTGTTCGCCTGGCGGCTCGCCGAAGGCCACACCGAGAACTGGACGCTGTTCGACCTCTCCGACCGACTGCGGATGCGCGGCTGGCTGGTTCCGGCGTACCCGCTGCCGGCGGATCTGGAACAGATCACCGTGCAGCGCATCGTGATCCGCAACGGCGTGACCCAGGACCTGGCCGAGTCGCTGCTCGCCACGCTCCGCGAGGAGGTCGACTACCTCGACGCGCTGACCTCGCCGCTGCCGCACGGCTCCACCGGACCCGCCTTCCGGCACTGAGAGGATGACGTCATGGAACACGTGGTGCTGTATCGGCTTCGCGACGACGTCGAGCGGGCGCGCCTCGCCGAGGTGTTCCCGCGCCACCAGGCGCACTATCGGGCCTTCCATGCGGCCGGGGGCGGGCTGATCGTCCTCGGCCCGTTCCTCACGCCCGACGCCGACGTCGGCTCCATGGGCGTGTTCTCCTCGCGGGAGGACGCCGAGAGGTTCATCGCGGACGATCCGTTCGTCACCGAGGGGCTGGCGGTTCCGCGCATCCTGGAATGGAACGCCGTCTGGCTCGGTGCGGGACCGGACGGGTCCTGATGTGCCCCCGCCGGGATTCGAACCCGGACTGAGGCGATTTTAAGTCGCCTGCCTCTGCCGTTGGGCTACGGGGGCCCGACCTCGAGCCTAGCCATCGTGGCCACGACCGCACCCCGCTGTGGCCGCTCAGATGCTCTGCCTCTGCTCCAGCAGAGGGCAGGCGAAGGGGTCGCGTTCGCCCAGGCCCACGCGATTGATGTAGCGCAGCACGATGCCGTACGAGTGGAAGAGACCGGTCTGCGTGTAGGGCACGTCGCGCTCGCGGCAGTAGGCCTCGATCAGCGGCGCGGCGTGCCGCAGATACGGCCGGGCCATTGAGGGGAAGAGATGGTGCTCGATCTGGTAGTTGAGTCCGCCCATCGCGATGTCGAGGAACCGGCTGCCGCGGACGTTCCTGCTCATCATGACCTGGCGACGCAGGAAGTCGAGTCGTGCGTCGTGCGGGACCAGCGGCATGCCCTTGTGGTTGGGCGCGAACGACACCCCCATGTAGAACCCGAACAGGCCCAGCTGCACGGCCAGGAAGACGAACGCCTTGTCCGGCGAGAGCACGAGGAAGACGACCGTCAGGTAGCCGATGATCCGGATGAGGAGGAAGCCGATCTCGATCGGCCGGCGGGCGAGCGGCTCGCGGCTGAACACGCGGTGCACGCTGGAGGCGTGCAGGGAGAGCCCCTCCAGCAGCAGGACCGGGTAGAAGAAGACGCCCTGATGCGCGATGACCCAGCGCGCGAGCGGCGGCCGGTTGCGGGAAGCCTGCTCGGGAGTGAAGGCGATCACGGGCAGATCGATGTCGGGGTCGGACCCGATCATGTTGGGGTTGGCGTGGTGCCGGGTGTGCTTGTGCTGCCACCACCCGTAGCTCATGCCGACGAACAGGTCCCCGAGGATGAGGCTGATCCAGTCGTTCCACCGGCCGGATCGGAAGATCTGGCGGTGCGCGGCGTCATGTCCGAGGAACGCGATCTGGGTGAACAGGATCGCGAAGACCGCGCCGGTGAACATCTGCCACCAGGTGTCGCCGATCACGATGAACACGATGATCGCCGCAGCGACGACGAGCGGGACGCACACCAGCTTGGTCCAGTAGTAGCCGTACCTGCGGCGCATGAACCCCGCGGTCTTCACCAGCCGCGCCAGTTCGGTGAAGTCGCTGTTGCCCGTCCGTCGCACCGGGCCGAACTCCGATGATCGCGAACCCGTCGCCTGCAGTGCCATGATCCCGCTCCTCTCGGCGTCGCGCCGGGGTCTCGAGCGGATCTGAATCCAGGTTACGCCTCCCGGCGCCAGGGCGGGGCGGCGGGGCGGAACTTCTCGTCCCCGAACGAGGCCGTGAGTGCGGAGGTCGGGAGCGCACGGTTCGAGATCGCCTCCGCGAGGGCGTGCAGCGTGAGGTTGCGCGCACGCGCGTAGCGGCGCAGCACGGCGAAGGACTCGTCCATCGAGATCCCCGCGCCCTGTGCGATCGCTCCCTTCGCCTGCTCGATGAGGACCCGGCTGTCGAGCGCCCTCTGCAGCTGTTCGGCGACCACCTGCGCCTGCGCGGAGACGCGCTGCTGCAGGATGCCGATGGTGGCGACGTCGGCAAGTGCCTGCGCGGCGCTCGCGTCACGGTCGCTGAGGGCGCCGATCGAGGCGCCGAAGAGATTCATGGTGCCGATCGTGTCTCCGCGCAGGCGCAGCGGGATCGCGTGCACGGAGCGGAATCCCCGCCGCAGCGCCTCGGCGCTGAAGGCCGGCCAGCGGTCGGTGGCGCCGAGATCGAGCACCGAGACCTGCTCGCCCGTGGCGAAGCAGTCGAGGCAGGGGCCGACGCCGGCCGCGAGCTGCAGGACCTCGACGAGTTCGGCGCTCTCGGTCGTCGACGCCATCACCTGGAGCTCTCCCTGGGCGTCCAGGAGCAGGAGCCCTCCCGCCTGCACGTCCACGATCTCGGTGCACTCGGTGACGAGCGTGTGCAGCAGGTCGACCACGTCGTAGTCGTCGGTGAGGGTGTCGGCGACCCTCACGAAGGCGGCGTTGAGGCGGCGCTCGCGGGATGTACGGGCCATGATCGCTCCTCTCTCGTCTGCCATGGTAGACAGGATCGGCCCAGAGCACGACGTAGGGTGGGGGAGTGCTCGAGCTCATCGCCGATCGGGGCGCCGTGACGACGACGCCCACCCGCCCCGCAGCCCTGCCCTGGCAGGATCCCGGCCGCTGGTGGCCGCGGCTGACCGAGGCGACGGCGCATCTGCCCGCGCCGGTCGCGGTGATCGATCTCGAGGCGCTGCGGTTCAACACGGTCGACATGCCCGTCCGCGCCGGAGGGCTTCCGATCCGCATCGCGACGAAGTCCGTGCGGGTGCGCGAGGTCATCGACGCGGCGCTGCGCGTGTCGGGCTACCGCGGGCTGCTCGCGTTCACCCTGGCCGAGGCGCTCTGGCTCGCCGAGGACCACGACGACATCGTGCTCGCCTACCCGACCGCGGATCGGCCGTCGCTGGCCAGACTGCTCGCCGACGAGCGTGCGGCTTCCCGGATCACGCTCATGGTCGACGACGAATCGCAGCTCGACCTCATCGACGCCGTGGCGGCCCCCACCCGGCGTCCGCGCGTGCGCATCGCGATCGACGCCGACGCGTCCTGGCGCACCCCGGTGCTCGGGCATATCGGCGTGTTCCGCTCGCCGCTGCACAGCGCGGACGAGGTGGCGCGCTTCGCCCGCCAGGCCGCCGAGCGCGACGGCTTCCGGCTCGTCGGGCTGCAGATGTACGAGGCGCAGATCGCCGGGCAGGGCGACGACACCGGCAGCGGCGACACGCTGATCCGCGTCGTCCAGGCGCGTTCGCGCGCCGAGCTGCAGGAACGCCGTGCCCGCATCGTCGACGCCGTACGCGCCCTCGTGCCGCTGGAGTTCGTCACCGGCGGGGGGACCGGATCCCTGGAGTACACCGGATCCGACTCCTCGCTCACCGAGATCACCGCCGGCAGCGGCCTGCTCGCGGGCCACCTGTTCGACGGCTACCGCGCCTTCGACCTCGCACCGGCCAGCGCCTTCGCGTTCGATGTCGTGCGCCGCCCCGCGCCCGACATCGCGACGATCCTCGGTGGCGGCTGGATCGCCTCCGGACCGCCCGTCGCCTCGCGCCAGCCCCTGCCGGTGTGGCCGCAGGGGCTGAGCACCGCGCCGCGTGAGGCGGCCGGCGAGGTGCAGACCCCGCTGCGCGGCGCGGCCGCCCGGACGCTGCGGGTCGGGGATCGGGTGTGGCTGCGGCACGCGAAGAGCGGCGAGCCCGCGGAGCGGATCCTCAGTTATCACCTCGTCGACGGCGATCAGGTGGTCGCGGAGCTGCCCACGTACCGCGGTGAGGGAAAGGCGTTCCTGTGACCCGCATGGGGGGAACCTGGCAGAACTGGGGCCGCTCGGCCTCGATCCGGCCGATCGGGGTGGAGCGTCCGCGCACCCCGGAGGGCGTGCAGCGTGCCGTGCTCGCCGCGGGTGCACACGGGCTGCGCATCAAGGCGGTCGGCGCCGGCCACAGCTTCACTGGGATCGCCGTCGCCCCGGACGTGCTGCTCGAGCTCGACGACCTGCAGGGACTCGTCTCGGTGGACGAGGCGCGCGGGCGAGTGACGCTGCTCGCCGGCACCCGCTTGCATCGGATCCCCGGGCTGCTCGCGCCCTACGGGCTGGCGATGGAGAATCTCGGCGACATCGACCGCCAGTCCATCTCGGGCGCGATCTCGACCGGCACGCACGGCACCGGGGCGAGGTTCCGCGGGATCGCCGCCCAGGTCGTCGGCGTCACCCTCATCACGGCGGCGGGGGAGTTCCTGCGCGTCGACGAGACCCAGAATGCCGAGCTGCTGCCGGCGGTCGCGCTCGGGCTCGGCGCTCTCGGGATCCTCGTCGAGGTCACGCTGCAGTGCGTGCCCGCCTTCGTGATGCACGCGGTCGATGCCCCCGCACCGCTGGACGAGGTGCTCGAGACCGTGCACGAGCGCGTCGCCGCCGCCGATCACTTCGAGTTCTACTGGTTCCCGCACACCGACGTGGCGCTCACCAAGACCACCGAGCGGCTCCCGGAGTCCGCACCGCGCCACCCGCTCCCTGCTGTGGGCCGGTGGATCGACGAGACCCTGCTCTCGAACGGGGTGTACCGCGTCGTGTGCGCCGCGGGTGCTCTCGCCCCCGCGATCACCCCGCCGTTCAGCCGGCTCGCGGTCACGCTCACGGGCGACCGGGAGTACACCGACCTCTCACATCGCGTGCTGACGCAGAGCCGCACGGTGCGCTTCCGCGAGATGGAGTACGCGCTGGGGCAGGACCAGGTGGTTCCCGCGTTCCGCGAGGTGAAGGCGCTGATCGAGAAGCGCGGCTGGCGCATCGAGTTCCCCGTCGAGGTGCGCTTCGCAGCGGCCGACGATCGCTGGCTCTCCACCGCGTACGAGCGCGATTCCGCCTACATCGCGGTGCACCGGTACTGGCGGCACGACCCGCGCGAATACTTCGAGGCCGTCGAGCAGATCATGCTGGACCACGGCGGGCGACCGCACTGGGGAAAGCTGCACACGCTCGACGCCGCCCAGCTCCGCGAGCGCCATCCGCGGTTCGACGACTTCGTCGCGCTGCGGGATCGGATGGATCCGGAACGCCGGTTCGGCAACCGCTATCTGGAGCGCGTCATCGGCACCTGACCGTTGCCTGGCAGCCCGGCGTCCGCGCAGGGATGCGGGGATAGGATGGGCCGAAACCACGTCTGCAAGGGGGTCGTCGTCCGTGGATGTTCTCGTTCCTGTGCTCGTCGTCGTCGGTGTGATCGTCGTCCTGATCGTCATCGTCGGCATCTATCTCTGGGCCACCTACAACTCGCTCGTGCAGTTGGGGGTCCGCGTCGATGAGGCGTGGAGCGACATCACGGTGCAGCTCAAGCGCCGGGCCGACCTGATCCCGAACCTGATCGACACGGTCAAGGGCTACGCCGCGCACGAGAAGGCGGTCTTCGAGAACGTCACCCGTGCGCGCGCCGAGACGCTCGCCGCGTCCAGCCCCGGTGAGGCCGGCGCCGCAGAAGGCCACCTGCAGCAGGCGCTGAAGAGCCTGTTCGCGGTCGCGGAGGCGTATCCGCAGCTGCAGGCCAGCCAGAACTTCCTGCAGCTGCAGTCGGCGCTCGTCGACACCGAGGACAAGATCCAGGCTTCCCGCCGCTTCTACAACGGCGGCGTGCGCGAGCTGAACACCAAGGTCAAGGTGTTCCCGAACAACCTCTTCGCGCGCAACCTCGGCTTCACCGAGCGCGAGTTCTTCGAGGTCGCGGACGGCGCCGCCATCGCCGAGCCGCCGCGCGTCCAGTTCTGACCCCTCCGGGGCCGTCGCCCGCTCAGCGGTCTCCCCGCGGCACCACCTCCGCGCGCCCTGCGTCGTGGCGACGGACGTGTTCGGGGTGCCCCTCGAGCACGTCGGCCAGCGCTGCGGAGGCGTCGCCCCAGCGCGAGACCGAGACGTGCTCCAGCCCCTGCCACGCGGCGGCGGCGCGCAGTTCCGCGGCGATCCGCTCGACGTCGGCCGCGGGCCGGGCCTGCGGCTCCCACCAGGCGGACTGCACGAGCAGGGTGCGTGCCGCGCGATCCGCCTTCAGATCCACCCGCGCCGCGATCCTGTCCCCGACGAGCACGGGCAGCGAGTAGTAGCCGTACCGGCGCTGCGCGGACGGCGTGTAGATCTCGATGCGGTAATCGAGTGCGAACGCGCGCAGCGCCCGATCGCGGAACCACACGACGGGATCGAACGGGGTCAGGATCGCGGCCGCGTCGATGCGGCGGGGGAGGGTGGCGTCCGCATGGCGCCAGGCGGGGATCGCTCGTCCGCCGCGTTCCCAGCCGCGCACCTGCACAGGCACGAGCTCGCCCGCCTCGACGAGTCCTCGGATCGCGGTGAGGATCGCCTCACGATCCTTGATCCGGTAGTAGTCCGCGATGTCGGCGGCCGTCGCGACGCCGTGCGCCCGCGCGGCTCGGCGCACCAGCTCGGAGATGGCCTCCGCGCGAGGCAGATCCCGGCCGAGCAGCCCCTCAGGCACCACATCGTCGGCGAGCGCGTACCGCCGCTCGAAACCGTCCCGCCCGGCGATGGCGACCTCGCCGATCCGCCACAGGTACTCCAGGGAGTGCTTCACCTCGTCCCACTCCCACCAGCCTCCGCGTCCGCGTGGGGCGTCGCCGCGGATCTCGGCGGGACGGGATGGGCCGCGATCGCGCAGCTCGGCGCGGATCCAGTCCAGCGTGCGCGCCGAGGAGCTCTGCCCCCAGAACTCGCCGCGCTTCTCCCGGAAGGCGTCCCGCCGGAACCCCCAGAGCGGCCAGTCCTCGACCGGCAGGAACGTGGCCTCGTGTGCGATGTACTCGGTGTACCGGCCGGGACGGGATGCGGAAGGGCGCGAGAGCACCGCCCGATCCAGCATCGCGGGGTCGTACCCGCCGAGCCGCGAGAACAGCGGCAGGTAGTGCGAACGGGCGAACACGTTCACCGAATCGATCTGCAGCACGCCCATGCGGGCCATCGCCGTGTGCAGATGCCGCACGGCGGGAGCATCCGGGCGCCGGCGGGAGAACCCCTGTGCGGCGAGCGCCATCCGCCGGGCCTGGGCGGCGCTCATCGTCTCAGCGGGGCGGGGCATGTCGGTCACGTCGGCCAGCGTAGCCGCGGCCGCCGACACGGCGACGGGCGGCGCCGCCCGCGCCCGTAGACTGGGCCGATGAGTGATGAGAGTCGACGCTTCCGCGATCTCATCCGCCAGCGCTCGGTGTCGGGGCGCGTGGACGTCACCGGCGAGGTGGAGAGATCCGTGCCGGCCGGGCTGCGCATCACGACCGCCTATGCCTGGCGCCTGCTCGTGATCGCCGCCGCCGTGGGCGTGCTGATCTGGCTGGTGATGCTGTTCAAGATCCTGGTCATCCCGCTGATGGTCGCGATCCTGCTCACCGCGCTCCTCTGGCCCGTGTTCAGCGCGATGCTGCGCGCCCGGTTCCCGCGCTGGCTCGCGATCGCGATCGCGCTCCTCGGCACGCTCGCGATCGTCGCAGGGCTGCTGTGGCTGGCGGTCTGGCAGATCACGCAGCAGTGGGCGGACGTGCAGACGCGCACGGTCGCCGCGATGGGGCAGTTCCAGCAGTTCCTCATCGACGGGCCGCTGCACCTCACCGAGAAGCAGATCGCCGACTTCCTGAACCAGGCGATCGCGTTCCTGTCCGCGCAGGGCGAGCTGCTGAAGTCCGGCGCGATCGCCGTCGGCTCGACGTTCGGCCACGTGGCCACCGGCGCCGTGCTCACCGTCTTCATCCTGCTCTGCCTGCTCGCCGACGGCGGCGGCATCTGGCGCTGGACGCTCAAGCTCTTCCCGAAGGCCTCGCGTCTCGCGGTGGACGCCGCCGCCCGCAACGGCTGGGCCACGGTGATCAACTACGCGCGCACGCAGATGCTGGTCGCATTCATCGACGCGGTCGGGATCGGGCTCGGCGCGTTCCTGCTGGGTGTCCCGCTCGCCGTGCCGGTCGCGGTGCTGGTGTTCCTCGGATCCTTCATCCCGATCGTCGGCGCCGTCATCACCGGAGTGCTCGCGGTCTTCCTCGCCCTCGTCTACAACGGGCCGTGGATCGCGCTGTGGATGCTCGTCGTCGTGCTCGCCGTGCAGCAGATCGAGGGGCACATCCTGCAGCCGATCCTGATGGGATCCGCCGTGAAGGTGCACCCGCTCGCGGTGGTGCTCGTGGTGGCGGGCGGCGCGTTGATCGCCGGGATCCCGGGGGCGCTGTTCGCCGTGCCGCTGGCGGCTTTCGTGAACGTCGCGGCGGTGACCGTGAACTCCGGGGCCTGGCGCACGGGCGCCGATCCGGACGGCGACTACATCTGGCAGACCGTGCCGCGGGCACGGAGAAGGAGCATGCGATGACGAACGAGACGATCCCGACCCTCGCCGAGATCCAGGAAGCCGCGGCCGGCCTGGAGGGTGTGATCATCCGGACACCCACGTTGCCGTCGATCGCGCTCGGCAAGGTGCTGGGATCGCCGGTGATGCTGAAGATGGAGAATCTGCAGCGCACCGGATCGTTCAAGATCCGCGGGGCCGTGCACCGCCTCTCCAAGCTCACCGCCGAGGAGCGCAGCCGCGGCGTGGTGGCGGCCTCCGCCGGCAACCACGCGCAGGGCGTCGCCCTGGCCGCGCAGGCGCTCGGCATCCACGCCACGATCTTCATGCCGATGGGCGTGCCGGTGCCGAAGCTGCTCGCCACCCGCGGCTATGGCGCGGATGTCGTCCTCGAGGGCGAGACCGTCGCCACGCCGCTGCGCCTCGCCGCCGAGTTCGCCGAGCGCACCGGCGCCGTGCTCATCCCGCCGTTCGATCACCGCGACATCGTGACCGGCCAGGCGACGCTCGGGCTCGAGCTGATCGAGGACGTCCCCGACGTCGACACCGTGGTGCTCGGGATCGGCGGCGGCGGGCTCATCGCCGGTGTCGCCGCCGCAGTAAAGGCGCGCGCCGCAGAGCAGGGCCGCACCGTGCGCGTGGTCGGCGTGCAGGCCGAGAACGCGGCCGCGATGGGCCCGTCGCTCGCGGCCGGCCATCCGGTCGAGATCACCACCCAGCCCACCATCGCCGACGGCATCCTGGTCGCCAAGCCCGGCGACGTGCCGTTCGGGATGATCCAGGAGCTCGTCGACGAGGTCGTCACGGTCAGCGACGACGACATCGCCCGCGCCCTGCTGCTGCTGCTCGAGCAGGCCAAGGTCGTCGTGGAACCGGCCGGCGCGGTCGGCGTCGCCGCGATCCTGGCGGGCAAGGTGCACGGCAGCGGAACGACCCTCGCCGTGCTCTCCGGCGGCAACATCGATCCGCTGCTGCTGCAGCGCGTGGTCTCGCACGGCCTCGCCGCCTCCGGACGCTACCTGACCCTGCGGATCCCGCTCCCGGACCGTCCCGGCCAGCTCGCCCGGGTGTCCGAGCTCATCGCGCACGCGGGCGCCAACGTCATCGAGGCGATGCACACCCGGCACGGCCACGGACTGCAGATCAACGACGTGATCCTCGAGCTGAGCGTCGAGACCCGCGGCCCCGAGCACTCCGAGCTCACGCTCGACACGCTGCGCGCGGCCGGCTTCGAGCCGCTCGTCGTCCAGGACTAGGCGAGGTCGGCGTCAGGGCCGCCCTCGCGCTTGGCCGAGCTGCCCTCGCGGAGCAGGAGCGCCAGGAGCCGGGGCTTCTCGTCGACGGTCCCGATGGCGCAGATCTTCCGCAGGAACGCGTCGGACGAGAGCTGGTGCAGCATTGCGGCGGCCAGGTCGGCGCGCGACGTGTAGGCCGCATCGAGGTAGTCCTCCGCCAGCCGGTAGCCGGTGACCTGCGCGGTCTCGAACAGCCCGTTGGGGCGCATGATCGTCCAGTCCAGTGCGCTGGCCCGGACCAGGGCCTCCATACGGGCCATATCCGCATAGACGGTGCGGCCGAAGTAGCTGACGATCGGGCCGGCGACCTTGTCGACGAAGAAGCCGCCGTGCGGACCGAGACTCGGATCCGTCAGGCTCGCGCTGACGCAGACGAGGCGTCGGACGCCGTGCGTGCGCATCGCCGTCATGATGTTGCCGGTGCCCTCGGAGTACACCGTCACAGGCTGTCTGCTGTACGGCACACCCAGGACGGAGAGCACGGCGTCCTGCCCGGCGAGCGCCGCGTCGACCGCGTCGGCGTCGTGCACGTCGGCGCCGACGACCTGCAGCCGGTCGTGTCGCATACCGAAGGCCTCGGGTCGGCGGGTGACTGCCGTCACCTCATGACCGGACGCGAGCGCCTGATCCGTGAGGAGGCGGCCGGTGGGTCCGTTCGCGCCGAAGATGATGAGCTTCATGGGAACCCTTCCGCTATTCTAGCTTTAGAACTCATATAATACGAGAACGGTAGCATATGAAAAACGAACTAGATACCTCGAGTTCGACGGCTGCTCGTCGCGCGGACGAGCTCAGGGGGGCGCTCCGCGAGGCGAGGGTGCAGCTGTCGGTGCTCAACCATCGCGTCGGCTTCGGCCTCGAGGTGCGTGACACCGACTTCGACTGCCTCGATCTCATCTCGATCCACGGACCGCTCAACCCGACCAGCCTGGCCAGGCTCACCGGCGTGCGCCCGGCGACGCTCACGGGCATTCTCGACCGGCTCGAACGGGGTGGCTGGATCGTACGGGAGCGGGACGCCGGCGATCGACGCGCCGTCACCGTCCGCGTGCTGCCCGACCGCGACAGCGACGTCTATGGGCTCTATGCGGGCATGAACGCGCAGTTCGATCGGATCTGCGCCGACTACGACGACGCGCAGCTCGACACGATCGCCGGCTTCCTGAGTCGGGTCCGGGAGGCGGCCGCGACATCGACCGCCGCCCTGTCCGACCAGGACTGAATCCTCCGCGGGACCCGCGGAGGAGGCGTGCGGCTCAGCCGGCGAAGGTCTCCACCTTGAGGATCTCAACCGCGATCGAGCGCCCGTTCGGCGCCTCGTACGAGGTCTTCTCGCCGACCTTGAGGCCCTGGATCGCGGATCCGAGCGGGCTCGCCTCGCTGTACACGTCGAGGTCGGTGCCTCCGGCGATCTCGCGGCTGCCGAGGAGGAAGACCTCCTCGCCGCCCGCGACCGTCGCGGTCACGACGGTGCCCGGCTCGACGATGCCGCGGCTGGCCGGGGCCTCGCCGACCTTGGCGTTCTTCAGCAGCGCTTCGAGCGTGCGGATGCGCGCCTCCATCTTGCCCTGCTCGTCCTTGGCGGCGTGGTAGCCGCCGTTCTCCTTGAGGTCGCCCTCTTCGCGCGCGATCTCGATGCGCTTGGCGATCTCCTCGCGGCCGACCGTGGAGAGGTTCTCCAGCTCCGCGACAAGACGGTCGTACGCCTCCTGCGTGAGGAAGGGGACCTGTACGTCGTTCGACACGGCGAACTCCTTGCCATTCGGATCCGGGACCAGATGGCCCCGGATATGCCAAGACGCCCCGGCACCTGCCGGGGCGTCGCTCAACACGATGAGCCTAAGACACCCAGCAGGAGTTCACCAAACCCGTCGTGGCCTCGCCCACCACCGGGATGCGCTCCGTGAACGCCCGCGCACGCTGGGACGAGGCGGGGTAGTCGATGACCTTCCAGCCGACGATCCCGAACTCCACATCCTGCGCCTCGAGGATGCAGTGCACCGGCCGGTCCGCGGGCGCGCTGATCTGGAACGACACCGTCACGGTATGCGCATCCGTGAGGTCGAAACCGCGATCCGTGACATCGACGGTGTTCGCCGAGCCTTGCACGGTCCACCAGCCGAACACGCCGATCGCGGCCACCGCGATCGCGCCGCCGACGATCATCGGCAGGCGCCGGCGGGGTCCGCGGCCGTAGCGCTCATCGAGCTGGGCTGGCGTCGTCACGGCGGGGTGCATCCGATCGTTAGGCTGGAGTTCCAGGTTATCTCGTAGAAGGCGGACACATGATCGAGGCTCTCCTCGCGGCAGTGGCGGCGACTCCCACTCCGACGCCGACGGTCGACCCGAACCTGGTCAGCCCGGGCCCGATGGGCTTCGCGATCGTCGCGGTGATCGTCGTGCTCGCCGCCGTCCTGATCTGGGACATGCAGCGCCGGATCCGCCGGGTCCGCTACCGCGAGGAGGTGCGCGAGGAGCTGGATGCCGAGGAGGCCGCCGCGCGCGCCGAGGACGCGGGCGAGAACGGCGCAGGCGACACGAAGGCCTGACCCTCGGTCCTGGTCTTCAGGCGGGCAGGACCTTTCAGGCGGGCAGTCCCAGCGAGGGGTTCAGCGGCGCGAGCGAGATCAGCAGGCACGCCGTCCAGTGGCAGAGGAACGCGAGCACCGTGCAGACGTGGAAGATCTCGTGGAAGCCGAATCTGCCCGGCCAGGGGTTGGGCTTCTTCAGCGCGTACACGATCGCTCCGCCGGTGTAGAGCAGCCCGCCCACGCAGACGAGCACCATCATCGCGACGTTGGCGTTCAGCAGATCGACGATGTACATCATCGCCGCCCAGCCGAGCAGCAGATACAGCGCGACGTAGAGCCAGCGCGGGGCGTTGATCCAGAACACCCGGAACAGGATCCCCAGGATCGCCCCTGACCACACCAGCACGAGCAGCAGCGTGCCCTTCTCCGGCGCCAGCGCGAGGGTCGCGAGCGGGGTGTAGGTGCCCGCGATGAGCAGCAGGATGTTGGCGTGGTCGATCCGCTTCAGGATCGCCTTCGTCCGGGGCTTCCAGTCGAAACGGTGATACAGCGCGGAATTGCCGAAGAGCAGCAGCGAGCTGAGCATGAACACCGCCGCCGCCCACTTCGCGGGCGCGCCGTGCGCGAGCACGATGAGCACGATGCCCGCCGCGATCGCGACGGGAAAGGTGCCCGCGTGGATCCAGCCGCGCCAGGTCGGCCTGATCTCGGCCTGCGCATCGACGGCCGCGGCCTCGAGCAGAGGCAACGGGGATGCGTCAGTGGCGGCGTTTCGGGTCGCACGGCTCATGGGCACACTCTAGGCGTCCCGGCATTCCGCCAGCGGCACATATGCGATGCGGACACCGTGCGTGGATCGCGACGGCGCCCGCACTCGCCCGCGGGGTTCGGCGCGATAGCGTAGGGGAGTGAACGCACGCTCGGATCAGCCAGGGAGCGGACCTCTCTATCGGCTGTACAGTCGACGGCTGCGCCGGCGCCTGGACCCGGAGCGCGTTCCGCACCACGTCGCGATGATGATCGACGGCAACCGGCGCTGGGCGCGTCAGCTCGGCTACGCCACCGCTGCGCACGGGCACCGGGCCGGGGCGGCCAAGATGCGGGAGTTCCTGGGCTGGTGCGATGAGCTGGGGATCCAGGTCGTCTCGCTGTATCTGCTCTCCGCGGACAATCTGCGCAAGCGCGACTCGGCCGAGCTCGCCGACCTCATCGAGATCATCGGCGAACTGGCCGACGGGCTGTCCCGTGAGAGCGACCTGCGGGTCAAGCACGTGGGCCGGGCCGAGATCCTCCCACCCGAGCTGGCACGGGTGCTGGCAGAGGCGGAGGAGCGCACCCGCACGCACACCGGGCTGCACGTGAATCTCGCCGTCGGGTACGGCGGCCGCACCGAGATCGTCGACGCGGTGCGCAGCATCATCGCCCAGCACGAGGCATCCGGGGGCACTCTGGAGGACCTCGCCGCCCACCTCACGCCCGAGATGATCGGCGAGCACCTCTACACCGGCGGACAGCCGGATCCGGACCTCGTGATCCGCACCAGCGGAGAGCAGCGCCTCAGCGATTTCCTGCTCTGGCAGAGCGCGCACAGCGAGTTCTACTTCGTCGAGGCGCTGGGACCGGATCTGCGCGAGGTCGACTTCCTGCGCGCGATCCGCGACTACGCCGACCGCGACCGCCGCTTCGGCCGCTGACGGGGAGACGAGGCATGAGCGCGATCGACGACTACCTGGTGAGCTTCCACGAGGATCCGGGATACCTGAACTGGGCGGCGTTCGGGCCGATGTCGCCGGCCGCCCGCGCAGCGCTCGCGACCGATGCCGACCTGCTCGCGACCGGACGGCCCGAGGGCATCGCCGAGGTCGGCAGGCGCGGGCCGGAAGCACGGGCGGAGATCGCGGCGCTCGTCGGTTCCGCCCCGGACGACGTGACCCTGCACGCGTCGACCTCGCACGGTCTGCAGCACGCGCTGGCCGGTCTCGACGGCACGGTCGTCGCGTCCTCCGCAGAGTTCCCCAGCATCACGATCACGCTGGCGCGGGCCGCGGACGCGTCGCACGGGCGGCTGGCCCCGCGCTGGATCATGCCGGTCGGCGGCCGGGTGACCGCCGATGCGGTCCGCGCCGCGCTCGACCCCGCGGTGACCGCTCTGGTCGTCAGCCACGTCGACTTCCGTTCCGGATACCGGGCCGACCTCGCCGCCCTTCGCGAGGTGCTGGGGCCGGACCGCCTGCTCATCATCGACACCGCGCAGTCGTTCGGCGCGATCGATGCGGACTGGTCTCTTGCCGACGTCGTGGTCGGCCACGGCTACAAGTGGCTGCGGGCGGGGCGGGGCACCGGCTTCGCCCGGTTCACGGCGCGGGCGCGCGAGCGGATCCGTCCCGTGCTCAGCGGGTTCACCGGCACGGTGGTGCCCGGCCTTCCCGCGGACGAGGTGCCGGATCCGGCACCGTCGGGGCAGGCGTATGCGGTCAGCCCGCCGGATTCGTTCGCGGCGGGGCGGCTCGCCGTGGCGGCCGCGGAGCTGCGTGCCGTGGGGGCGCGGTCGGTGATGGAACGGCTGTCGCACAACGTCGACGCGGTGCTGGAGATCGCGGATCGGCACCGCATCCCGGTGACCTCCCCGCGCTCGGCCGCGGAGCGGGCAGGGCTCGTGATGCTCGCACCGGCGGATCCGGAGGGGTTCGGCGGCGTACTGGCCGCCGCCGGCGTGCGCGTCACGGTGCGATCCGGTGCGGTGCGCGTGGCGCCGCACGCCGGGACCACGCCCGAGACCCTCGCGCTGTTCGACGACGCCGTCGCCGGTGCGGGAGAGTTCATCGCGCCTTAACCTTCAACCTCGCGTGTCGGAGATGCGTGCGGACACCGCGGCGTCGTACCGTCATGGCATCGGGCACGGCGCCCGATCGGGTCGGCCTTCAGGATCGCGACTCGTGGCCCCCTGGTCGACTCGCACAGCACCGGGAAAGATCCCGGGTCGGGAGAGGGTCGTGGCCGCACGTACAGCACTGAACAGCAGCACCCGCACCAGCACCGCGCAGGGCGAGGACCGGCAGTCCTCACCCGACCAGGGCCTCAAGACGTACGTGCTCGACACGTCCGTGCTGTTGTCCGACCCGCGGGCCTTCTTCCGGTTCGCCGAGCACTCGATCGTGCTCCCCGTCGTCGTCATCGGCGAACTCGAGGGCAAGCGGCACGATCCGGAGATCGGCTACTTCGCGCGACAGGCCCTGCGCCACCTCGACGAACTGCGCGTCGAGCACGGCCGGCTCGACTTCCCGGTCCCGATCGGCGACGGCGGCACGCTGCGGGTCGAGCTGAACAACACCGACCAGAACGTGCTGCCGAGCGGGATCCGCCTGGGCGACAACGACAGCAGGATCCTCGCGATCGCGATGCATCTCGCCCAGGACGGGCAGGATGTCACGGTCGTCTCCAAGGACCTCCCGATGCGCGTCAAGGCGGCGTCGCTCGGCATCAACGCCGAGGAGTACCTCGCCGAGCAGGCCGTGGACTCGGGCTGGACCGGGATCAGTTCGATCTCGCTCTCCGGTGACGAGATGAGCGACCTGTACGAGAGCGAGGTTGGCTCGAGCGCCGAGGCGATCGGGCTCCCGGTGAACACCGGACTGATCATCCACTCGGAGCGCGGGTCGGCCCTGGGACGCATCACGGGCGACGGCGAGTACTCGCTGGTCCGCGGCGATCGCGAGGTGTTCGGCCTGCACGGCCGATCCGCCGAGCAGCGCATCGCGATCGACCTGCTCGTGGATCCCGAGGTCGGCATCGTCTCCCTCGGCGGTCGCGCCGGAACCGGCAAGTCGGCCCTCGCGCTGTGCGCGGGCCTCGAGGCGGTGCTGGAGCGCCAGCAGCAGAAGAAGATCATCGTGTTCCGGCCGCTGTTCGCGGTCGGCGGGCAGGAGCTCGGCTACCTCCCCGGCGACCAGGGCGAGAAGATGGGGCCCTGGGGTCAGGCGGTCTTCGACACGCTCGGATCCGTCGTCTCCGGCAACGTCATGGAGGAGGTCGTGGCGCGGGGTCTGCTGGAGGTGCTGCCGCTCACGCACATCCGCGGTCGCTCGCTGCACGACGCGTTCGTGATCGTCGACGAGGCGCAGTCGCTGGAGCGCAACGTGCTGCTCACGGTCCTCAGCCGGATCGGGCAGAACTCGCGGGTGGTGCTCACCCACGACGTGGGGCAGCGCGACAACCTCCGAGTGGGCCGCCACGACGGCATCGCGAGCGTCATCGAGACCCTGAAGGGCCACGACCTGTTCGGCCACGTGACCCTGCAGCGCTCCGAGCGCTCCGCGATCGCCGCCCTGGTCACCGAGCTGCTGGAGGGCGGAGAACTCAGCTGACAGGTCAGCCCGGCGAAGGGTCACCGCGCGACGGGAGTCCGCCCCGCGCGGCGGCGTCGTCTCGCCCTGGCGAGGAGCAGCGCCAGGACGCCGGTGAGGCCCAGGCCCGCGGCGAAGCAGAGCGCGGCGACCGGTGCGGAGCCACCCGTGGCCGCGAGCTGGGCGGAGACGGGCGGCGGTGACGCGACGGGCGGGAGCGGAGTGCTGACCTCGTCCGCGATCCCGCACTCGCCGCGGTGGAAGTCGACCGGCGCACCCGAGGTCGGGATCCAGGTCACGATCTCCTGCCAGACGACCGGGAAGCGGACGTCCCCGACCGCGGGGCTCGCATACTCGCCCGGACTCGCCGTCACCGTCACAGGCGTGCCGTCGAGGGGGAGTCGATTGTCCGCGGTACATACAGTGGTGAGATCCGTCGCGCCATCCGGAGCGCGAAACGCCTCCCATCGGACGGCGACTGTTCCTCTGCCCGGCAGGGGCCCAGTGACCAGTGCCGTGTCCGTCGCGGATCCGCCCCACGGGACACCCGTCTGGGCCTTCGTGGTCACGGTCGGCAGTGCGATGCGCTGCGTCTGCTCGGGGAGGCCGAGTCGTTCGGTGATGGGGATCACCAGTTCGGGCGACGACTGCGCTTCGGCAGGAACGGACCATTGCCAGGTCATGCTGCCGTCGCCGACCTCGGGTGCGGAGATCTCGCCGGAGAGGACTTCGAGCGAGGTCGTCTGCTGCGTGCCCGCGGACGTGAAGACGGCTTTGACGATGCCGCGGATCTCGGCGCCGTCGGGGAGTGCGTCGGTCGGCACGGGCGTGCCGAGGGACGGCGGCAGATGGATGTACGCGCCGAGTGCGATGATCTCGATCGGCCGTCCGTCGGCGTCGCTCAGCCACGGTCCATCCGTGTCGACGGAGACCGTGTCGTCGCCCCTTCCGCCCGGACCGATCGAGTCCGAGAGGATCTTCGAGGACAGCGTGACCCGCATCGGCACCGTCGTCGTCTCGGACGCCATGCCGTACGCGTGGGACCAGGCGTAATCCGCCGGGAGGAGCGCGCGGGTCTCCGGCGGTGTTCCGGCCTCGTCGTAGGACGCCACGAACGTGTAGCGTCCCTGCGCATGCGTGCCCGGGATCACGACGGTCTGCGACGTTCCGGGACCTGCGGCGAGCACGGCGGCCGCACCCACGGGCTGTGCATCCTCGGGGACGTCCGGGGTCTCGGCGGGAGCGGAGCCCCCCGCGGCGTAGGCGGTGACGGTGAAGGACACCGGGTGGTATCCGCCGTCTCGACGCGGCCACGGGTTGTTCACCCGGTTCTCGTCCGGGGCCGTGGCGAAAGCGAGCGTGTCGCTCAGCGTGCCGTCGGGGCTCACCATCGCCGTCCGGCTGGTGAGGACCGGCTGGAAGGTGGTGGTGCGCTCGTGCTGGTCCTCGCCGCGCACGGGAAAGCTCGACGGGACCTGGCCCACGCCGACGATCATGCGCTGGAAGCCCCCGCCGTAGTCGAGCACCCGGATGCGGTCCGGCCAGATCCGTCCCCCGGTGAAGCCGCCGACGCTCGCCGCCCCGATCCGGTACGGCGCGCCGTCGGCGGCCGGCGGCACGCCCACGATCGGGTAGTCCACGCCGGTGCGGACGCCCGCGAGCGTGTCGGTACCGCTCTCGACGAAGGTCCCGTGGGTCAGGGTGAGCGTGCCGCTCGCAGGGACGGTGGCGTCGACGCGCAACGACCCCAGAGAGTTGTCGGAGGGATCGACGGTGAGCACGACCGTCCCGCTCGGCGCGGTCGCCCCGGCCGCGGCGGCGGCCACGGCCCGCGCCTGGTCGTACATGCTCCGTGCCAGTCGGATCACATCGTCCCTGCCGACGTAGGACGCGGCCGTGTCGAAGCCGCCCGTCTTCAGGAACGACATGGTCGCGATGCCCACCGCCGCAGCGGTCACGGGATCTCCCGTGCTGCCCCAGGTGCTGACGATGAAGTTCACGCCGCGTACCGCGTCGCGATCGGCGTCGACGGCGCGGGATACGCCAGGTCGCGCGGGTAGAGATGAGACGACGGTGTCGGTGACGACACCCCGCCCGAAGGGGATGTCCAGGCTGCTGTCGATGCAGTAGACGTTGCCCACCCCTGGCGCGACGCTGGCGCCGATGTGACCGTAGGTGCCCTGCACACCCGGCCCGGACGAGGACACCGCCGATGCTTCCGGTGCGATGGCCACCGCCGTCACGAAGGCGGCCACGGCCACTCCCACGGCGACGAGCGCACGCGATCCTCCGCGTCCGCGAGGGCGTCCGCCCGTGTGCGGGTGATGCCGGGCGATGCCCCACCACAGCTTCCGTCCGGTCTCGACCGCCGCTTGTGCTCTCCGTGACATCGTCGATGCTCCTCTCAGCTAACAAGAGGATGCCGACGCCGTCATACGCGTGCGGGGGCGGGGACGAACTCGGTGCAGAACCCGGCGAGAGTCGTGATTGTGGAGGACGAGCGCGCGGGAATGCACGACGCGGCCCGGCCGAGCCTCAGCCCGGCCGAGCCGCGGACGACCGGCCTCAGCCGGCGTGCGTCATCGAGAGCAGGTCGAGCTTGGCGTCGAGCTCCTCGACCGTGATCTCGCCACGCTCGACGTAGCCGAGGGCGATCACGGCATCGCGGACGGTGATGCCCTGGGCGACCGCATGCTTGGCGATCTTCGCGGCGGCTTCGTAGCCGATGACCTTGTTCAGCGGGGTGACGATCGACGGGCTCATGCCGGCGAGGGCCGCCGCGCGCTCCACGTTGGCCTGCAACCCGTCGACGGTCTTGTCGGCGAGCACGCGCACGGCGTTCGAGAGCAGGCGGATCGACTCGAGCAGTGCCGTGCCCATGACCGGGATCGCCACGTTCAGCTCGAAGGATCCGGAGGCACCGGCCCACGCGACGGTCGCGTCGTTGCCGATCACGCGTGCGCACACCATCAGCACGGCCTCGGGGATGACGGGGTTGACCTTGCCCGGCATGATCGACGAGCCCGGCTGCAGGTCGGGGATGTGCAGCTCACCGAGGCCGGTGTTCGGGCCCGAGCCCATCCAGCGCAGGTCGTTGTTGATCTTGGTCAGCGACACCGCGATCGTACGCAGGGCGCCGGAGGCCTCGACGAGCCCGTCGCGGTTGGCCTGCGCCTCGAAGTGATCCTTGGCCTCGGTGATCGGCAGCTCAGTCTCGGCGGCGAGCAGCGCGATGACCTTCTGCGGGAAGCCGAGCGGGGTGTTGATGCCGGTGCCGACCGCGGTGCCGCCCAGCGGGACCTCGGCGACGCGGGGGAGGGCGGACTGCACGCGCTCGATGCCGAGGCGGATCTGGCGCGCGTAGCCGCCGAACTCCTGGCCGAGCGTGACCGGGGTGGCGTCCATGAGGTGGGTGCGGCCGGACTTGACGGCGCCCTTCCACAGCTCGGCCTTGGCCTCCAGCGCGACCGCGAGGTGGTCGAGCGACGGGATGAGCGTGTCGATGAGCGCCTGCGTCACGGCGATGTGCACCGAGGTGGGGAAGACGTCGTTCGACGACTGGGACGCGTTCACGTGATCGTTCGGGTGCACGGTCGCGCCCAGGATCCGCGTGGCGAGGGTCGCGAGCACCTCGTTCATGTTCATGTTCGACGAGGTGCCGGATCCGGTCTGGTACGTGTCGATCGGGAACTCGTCGTCGTGCGCGCCCGAGGCGACCTCATCGGCGGCCTGCGCGATCGCGTCGGCGATGGCGCCGTCGAGCGTGCCGAGCTCCTTGTTGGCGAGCGCGGCGGCCTTCTTGATCCGGGCGAGGGCGGCGATCTGCGTCGATTCGAGGCCCTTGCCGGAGATCGGGAAGTTCTCCACGGCGCGCTGCGTCTGCGCCCCGTACAAGGCGTTCACGGGCACACGCACCTCGCCCATGGTGTCGTGTTCGATGCGGTACTCGATGTCGGTCACTGCGTTTCCTCCAGATGCGACGGTGGGTGAAGGGGGATGTTCAGGGGTGCACGTCGGAGAGTCCGACCGTGACGACGGGCATCGCGGCGCCGTCGACCAGACGATAGTTCGCGCCGACGATGCCGAGGGTGCCCTCCGCGACGGCGGCGGCGATCAGCTCGGATGACTGCAGCAGATCGTCCACGGTGTTGCGCAGGTGCTCCTGACCCACGAGCTCGGCGTCGATGTCGGCGGTGGTGGATCCGCCCTGCTCGGAGAGCACCTTGCGTGCGGCCGGGACGATCGGTGCGATCAGCCGCCAGATGTGCGGGGGGAGAGGAGCCGCGTCGATCGCGGTGCCGTCGATCGCGGCCCGGACCGCGCCGCAGCTGTCGTGCGCGAGCACGACGATGAGGGGCACGCCCAGGATGGCGACCGCGTACTCCAGGCTCGCCACGATCGACTCGCCGAGCACCTGCCCGGCGTTGCGGACCACGAACAGGTCGCCGAGCCCCTTGTCGAAGATGATCTCGGCGGCCAGGCGCGAGTCGGAGCAGCCGAACAGGGTCGCGAGCGGCGCCTGCCCGTCGACGAGCTCGTGGCGCTTGCCGACGTCCTGATTCGGGTGCTGCGGGTCGCCGGCGACGAAACGCCGGTTGCCCTCGTGCATCAGGCGCCAGGCCTCGTCAGGGGTGAGGGCATGCTCGCGCACAGGGGTCATCGTCCGCCTTCCAGGTCATCGATCTGCGGGCTGATCTTCGCGACCAGCTCCGCGGTGGCCGCCTTGCCGAGGGCGCCGTAGACGAGGATGTAGTCCTTGCCGACCTGCGCGCCCAGCGCGTCGGTGATGTTGCCCGACTGGTCGGCGTTCGGCAGCCGGTACTGGTCCCAGGTGCGTCCGCCGATCGAGATCGTCCCCGTGGGCGCCGTGCCGTGCAGCGGGGTGCGCGCCCAGTCCGCACTCGCGTCAAAGGCCTGCGCGATGTGGGCGTAGCCGCGTGCGTCGGCGGCCTCGGGCGCGGCCGTGATGTCCCACACCGCGGGCTTGCCGTCGACGAGCACGGCCTTGTTCACGCGCCAGTTCGACGGGAGCACCGGCACCAGCACGGGACGGTTCATCGTGCTCTGCGCGTTCTTGGCGGCGCTGTTCAGATCCACGCCGGGAACGCTGGTGATGTCCCCGCGCGGGACGAGCAGCACGATGATCAGCACCACGCCGACGGTGGCGATCAGCGCGGCGATCAGACTGCGGAAGGTCTGGCTGGAGCGATACGCCGCCGACGAGGCGGCCTTGCGATCGGCGGCCTCCTGCGCGGTCTCTGGGCGGCCGAGCTCGGCCACGATCGGAGCGTGCTTGGGTGCGCGGCTCATCGGGCGTCCCCCTCGACGGCGGAGCGGGCCGCGTCCAGGCGCCGCTTGGCGCCGAGCAGCCACTCCTCGCAGCGGGCCGCCAGGGCCTCGCCGCGCTCCCAGAGCGTCAGCGACTGCTCCAGTGTCGGGGCGCCCTGCTCGAGCTCGGCGACGACGCGCACGAGCTCGTCCCTGGCCTGTTCGAAGCTCAGACCCGCGAGATCGGCGATGTCCGGCGCAGAGCTGTCCCCGGAAGCGGAGTGAGCAGACGCGGACGGCTCGTTCGACACGGTCACTCCTTCATCCTACCGGCGCGCATTCGGGCCCCCGGCCGCGTCCACGGCCCGCCTCTGCCCCTTCGGGCACCTCGCCCTCGGAGATCGCCCGCAGCGATCCGCGGTCCACCGTGAGCGTGAGAGCCGTGCCCGCGGGAGCGTCGGCGACGTCGCGCACGATCACCCCGTCTGAGCGGTGCGCGATCGCGTAGCCGCGGGCCAGGGTCGCCGCCGGCGAGAGCGCGCGCAGCGAGGCGCGCAGCTCGGACGTACGCCGACCCGCCGTCTCGACACGGCGACCGAGGGCGTCGCGCGAGCGCGCCGTGAGCAGCCACACCTCCTGCGCTCGGCGTTCGAGGAGGGGATCCGGATCCCGCAGCACCGGGCGCGACCGCAGCTGCTCCAGTTGGGCGATGTCGTGCGACACCCGCTGCGACACCCGCGTGGTCGCCCGTGCGCGCAGCTGTCCGATGAGCGCGCGCTGCTCGCCGACGTCGGGCACGACGCGTTTGGCGGCATCGGTCGGAGTCGAGGCGCGCAGATCTGCGACGTCGTCGAGCAGCGGATGGTCGTTCTCGTGGCCGATCGCGCTCACGACCGGCGTGGTGGCGGCGGCGACCGCGCGCACCAGGCGCTCGTCGCTGAAGCCGAGCAGGGTCTGCGGATCCCCTCCTCCGCGGGCGATCACGATCACGTCGACGTCCGGATCCGCGTCCAGCTTCTTGAGGGCGGCGAGCGTCTCCGGCACGCAGCGGTCGCCCTGCACGGCGGCGTGCACGGTGCGGAACCGCACCTGCGGCCAGCGCAGCTCGGCGTTGCGGTGCACGTCCTTCTCGGCGTCGGAGTTCTCGCCGGTGATCAGCCCGATCACATGCGGCAGGAACGGCAGCGGCCGCTTGCGGGCCGGGTCGAACAGCCCCTCCTGGCGCAGCTGCGCGCGCAGCCGCTCGAGGCGTTCGAGCTGATCGCCGAGGCCGACGTGCTTCATCGCCGACACCGTGAAGCTGAAGTCGCCCGCCTTGACGAAGTAGTCGGCCTTCACCGCGGCGACGACGTGATCGCCCACCGCAAGGTCCGCGGGGATCCGCGCCCGCACGCTGGACCAGATCCGGATCGAGATCTGCGCATCCGAGCGGGTGTCCTTGAGTCGAGCGAAGACGTTGCCGGCACGGAGGTTCCAGCTCGTGATCTCGCCTTCGACCCACACCGTGCCCCACTGCGCGACGAAATCGCGGATGGTGGCGTTCAGGCGGGCGATCGAGGTGGGCGCGTCGACGGTGGAGTCACGCGGCGGCACGGAGTCCGCAGGCGGAGCCTCGCCGGCGACGGCGGTGGCTTCGAAGGAGGTCATGCTCTCGTCTCTCCCGGTCTGCTCTGCGCCCGCTCACCGGCCGCGCGCAGGTGCGCGCCGGTAGAATCGGCATGTGACTTCGACAGCCGTTTCCCTGCCCGTGCCGCAGATCCGCCGTAGCGCACGAGCGGAGACCCGGGTGCGCCTTCAGGATAACCCGGTGGACGGACACAAGCGGGTGCTGCTCGCGGCGCCGCGCGGATACTGCGCCGGGGTCGATCGCGCGGTCGTCGCGGTCGAGAAGGCGCTGCAGCGCTACGGCGCGCCGGTGTACGTGCGCAAGCAGATCGTGCACAACATCCACGTCGTCACCGAGCTCGAAGAGCAGGGGGCGATCTTCGTGGACGAGGTCGACGAGGTGCCCGAGGGCTCCCATGTCGTCTTCAGCGCGCACGGCGTCTCGCCGATGGTCGTCGCCGCCGCCGAGGATCGCCACCTGCACGCGATCGACGCGACCTGCCCGCTGGTGACCAAGGTGCACCGTGAGGCGGTGCGCTTCGCCCGCGACGACTACGAGATCCTGCTCATCGGCCACGACGGCCACGAGGAGGTCGAGGGCACCGCGGGGGAGGCGCCCGACCACGTCACGGTGGTGAACTCCCCGGCCGAGGCCGACACGGTCGAGGTGCGCGACCCGTCCAAGGTGGTCTGGCTGTCGCAGACGACGCTGAGCGTCGACGAGACCATGGAGACGGTGAACCGGCTGCGCACGCGGTTCCCGGAGCTGCAGGATCCGCCGTCCGACGACATCTGCTACGCCACGCAGAACCGGCAGGTCGCGATCAAGAAGGTCGCGCGCGACGCGGACCTGGTGATCGTGGTGGGATCCGCGAACTCCTCCAACAGCGTGCGGCTGGTCGAGGTGGCGCGCGAGTATGGCGCCCAGGCCGCCTACCGCGTCGACTACGCCGACGAGGTGCGGCAGGAGTGGCTCGACGGGGTCGCGACGGTCGGTGTGACCAGCGGCGCCTCTGTGCCCGAGGTGCTCGTGCAGGAGGTGCTCGAGGCACTCGCCGAAGCCGGCTACGGCGACGTCGAGGAGGTGCGCACCGCGGAGGAGGATCTGATGTTCTCGCTGCCGAAGGAGCTGCGCCAGGACGTCTCCGGTCAGCGGGACGAGCGTGCGCTGGGCGGACGGAGCCCACGATGACGACGGACTCGTCGCGCCCCCAACCCCAGTACGGCGAGTATGCGACGCCGGAGGAGCAGCGCCGCCGATCCGGGCAGCAGGCGCCTCCACCGGTGGCGCCCGCCCCGATGGCGCCTGCGGCGGTCGCCGCAGCACAGCCGACCCCTGCCGCCGCGCAGGCGGCGCGCCCGGCGCATCCGGTCGACCGCCTGGTGGCGCTCGCCCTGCTCGCCTACGGCCTGTGGAACGTGATCACCTCGGTCGCCGCCTTCCTGAATCCGTCGTCGCTCATGGCGACGATGATGCAGATGCTGGGGATCTCCGGATCCTTCTCGAACTACTCCCAGGCGAAGACCTGGGGCATGGTCGCCGCCGCCCTGCTGATCGTGGGCTGGATCGCGACGGCCGCCTGGACGGTGCGGCGCCTGCGCGGCGGGAAGCTCGCCTGGTGGGTGCCGCTGGTCGGCGGCGCGGTTTTCGTCACGCTGTCCTCGCTGTGCATGCTGATCCCGTTCTATTCGGATCCGGCCGTGCTCGCCTACCTGAACGGGCTCGCGAAGAAGTAGCGCCGAGCCCGGAGCCGGCGGCGGTGAACCACGCGGGCCTCGGCATCGTTTCTCCGGTGAGGAGGCGACTGTGGACGACGACGAAGAGCGGTTGACTGCGCTCTACGACCTGCACGCCGGGGTGCTGCGTCGGTACGTCACGCATCTCACCGGCGACGGCGCGGGAGCCGACGACATCGTCCAGGAGACCCTGCTGCGGGCCTGGCGCACGCCGCGGATCCTCGCGCAGGAGCCGGCCACGACCCGAGCCTGGATGATCACGGTCGCCCGGCACATCGTCATCGACGAGGTGCGCAGCGCGCGTCACCGTCACGAGCACCCGGTCGCCGAGCTGCCGGAGCGCGCCGGCGACGACGAGACCGATCGGCTGTTCGACGCCCTGCTCATCGAGGACGCGCTGGCGGGTCTCGACGACGGGCACCGCTCGGTGATCGTCGCGGCCTACTACCGGGGGCGCAGCACCGCCCAGGTCGCCGCGGAGCTCGGCATCCCGGAGGGCACGGTGAAGTCCCGGATGCACTACGGGCTGAGGGCGCTGCGGCTCGCGCTGCAGGAGAGAGGGGTGACCCGGTGAACGCGGAGCACCTGCTGTACGAGACGTGGGACGCCGCGTACGTGCTCGGGGCGCTCTCGGCGCATGAACGCTCCGACTACGAGGCGCACCTCGCCGGATGCGCGCACTGCCGCGCGGCGGTGGCGGAGCTCACCTCGACCGCCGCGCTGCTCTCGCGGCTGAGCGCGGAGGACGCGGAGCGGACCGTGACGCCGCCCGTCGACGAGGCGCCGATCCTGCTGCGCGAGGTCGCACAGTGGCGGCGCCGATCCCGCCGGCGGAGGATCTGGGCGGTCGCGGGGATCGCCGCGGCGCTGGTCATCGCGATCCCGATGAGCGTCGCCGTCTTCGCGCCTCGCCCCGCGGTTGAGATCGCCCTCGATTCCGCGGCCTACGTCCACGCCACCGCGACCGTCGCGCTCACCCCGACCGCCTGGGGCACGGAGCTCGACATGGCGTGCAGCTACCCGGCGGGGGACACGGTCCCGGATGTCACGTACGTCCTGGCGGTGGTGTCGGCGGACGGAACCACCACCGCGCTGTCGACGTGGCGGGTCGCTCCCGGAGTCACGGCCCGGGTGCACGCCGCGACAGCGCTGCCGCTGACAGGGATCCGCTCTGTCGAGATCCGGGACCAGGCGGGCAAGGTCCTGCTGCAGCGCGATCTCGCGACGCCGTGACGGCCAGATGAGACGCAAGAGCGCCGCAGGGGCCGATCCCTGCGGCGCTCGCGTCGTGTGCGGCGGTCAGCTCTTCGACTGGCCGTACGAGCCGAGCTGGCGGGTGGACTCGATCACGCGCTGCGCCATCGCGGTCTCGGCGACCTTGCCCCACGCGCGCGGGTCGTAGACCTTCTTGTTGCCGACCTCGCCGTCGACCTTCAGGACGCTGTCGTAGTTGCGGAACATGTAGTCCGCGATCGAGCGGGTGAACGCGTACTGCGTGTCGGTGTCGATGTTCATCTTGATGACGCCGTTCGCGACCGCGAGCGCGATCTCGGCGTCGGTGGAGCCGGATCCGCCGTGGAAGACGAGGTCGAGCGGCTTCGCGCCGGTGCCGTACTTGGCCGCGACCTGAGCCTGGATCTCGCCGAGCAGCTCCGGACGCAGCTTCACGCCGCCGGGCTTGTACACGCCGTGCACGTTGCCGAAGGTAAGGGCGGCGATGTAGCGGCCCTGCTCGCCGAGGCCCAGCGCCTGCACGGCCTGGTCGACGTCGGCGAAGGTCGTGTAGAGGGCCTCGTTCGAGCCCTCGTGCGCGACGCCGTCCTCTTCGCCGCCGACGACGCCGATCTCGACCTCGAGGATCGCGTTGATCGCCTTCATGCGGGGGAGAAGCTCCTTCGCGATCTCGATGTTCTCCGCGAGCGGCACGGCCGAGCCGTCCCACATGTGGGACTGGAAGATCGGGTTGCGTCCGGCGCGGACCTCCTCCTCGGAAGCTGCGATGAGGGGCTCGACGAAGCCGGCGAGGGCGTCCTTCGGGCAGTGGTCGGTGTGCAGCGCGACCGTGACGGGGTAGGACTTGGCGACCTCGGTGGCGAACTTCGCGAAGGCGAGGGCGCCGGTGGCGCGCGCCTTGACGGTCTGGCCGGCGAAGTAGTCGGCGCCGCCGGTGGTGACCTGGATGATGCCGTCGGAGCCGGCCTCGGTCAGGCCCTGCAGCACGGCGTGGATCGTCTGCGAGCTGGAGACGTTGAACGCCGGGTAGGCGAAGCCGCCTGCCTTGGCGCGGTCGAGCATCTCGGCGTACTGATCCGGGGTGGCAACGGGCATGGCTTCTCCTGTGCTGGATGACGGGGGTCAGGGCCACTCTATCGCCGCAGGATCCGCGGTTCCGAGCGCGTGACGGCAGGGTCGGAGGCGCGGATCTTCGCGTGCGGCAAGAAGTGTGAATCTTTCGAGTTCTGGACGCGGAATTCTCCGGATCCGTAACAGTCCCGCCCCTAGCATGGGCCTCATGGTGAGCCTCACTGCTGATCTCAGCCCTCTTCGTCCTGACCGCAACCTCGCACTCGAGCTCGTCCGCGCGACAGAGGCGGCCGCGATCCGGGCCGTCCCGTTCATCGGCCGCGGCGCGAAGGAGGCCGCAGACGGGGCCGCCGTCGACGCGATGCGCGCATTCCTCGGCACGGTCGACTTCGACGGGCGCGTCGTGATCGGCGAGGGCGAGAAGGACAACGCCCCGATGCTCTTCAACGGCGAGCACGTCGGCAACGGCGCGGGCACCGGACCGCAGTGCGACATCGCCGTCGACCCTATCGACGGCACCTCGCTCACCGCGGCCGGACGACAGAACGCGCTCTCGGTCATCGCGGTATCGGACCGCGGCACGATGCTCGACGCGTCCAGCGTCTTCTACATGGACAAGCTCGTCACCGGCCCCGCGGGCGTCGGCGTCGTCGACATCCGCCTCCCCGTCGCGGAGAACATCACCCGCCTCGCCCGGGCGCTCGGCAAGCCGGTCGACGAGATCGTGGTGTCGGTGCTGAACCGCCCGCGGCACGAAACGCTCATCCAGGAGATCCGTGAAGCGGGCGCCGGCACCCGCCTGATGAGCGACGGCGACGTCGCCGGCGGCATCAACGCGGCCCGTCACGGAGCCCGCACCGACATGTGCATCGGCGTCGGCGGCAGCCCGGAGGGCATCGTCACCGCGTGCGCGATCAAGGCGCTCGGCGGGCACATCCAGGGCCGGCTGTGGCCCCGTGACGACGACGAGCGTCAGCGCGGCATCGACGCGGGCCTCGACATGGACAAAGTGTACGAGGCCGACGACCTGGTGCGCGGCGACAACACCATCTTCGTCGCGACCGGTGTCACCGACGGTCAGCTCGTCGCCGGCGTCCGCCGTGAGGGCGACTACCTGTACACGGAGAGCGTCGTGCTGCGCAGCGCGTCCGGCACGCTGCGACGGGTCGCCTCAGAGCATCTCGTCTCGAAGTGGCTGTGACGGCGCACGGCGTCGTCGGACCCGGTGCCATAACGACCTGATCGCATTCCCCGCCTTTCAGCTACCACCTGGCACAATGGAGGAGCGCCGTTCGGCGTGCATCGCCGATCGGCGTGCATTCAGGAGAAGGGCGAGCGGGATGGCTTCCGAGAACATCTACCGCCAGGAGACGGTCACCGACACCGGCACCGTCAAGGTCGTGGAGGTCGACGCCGCGCGCCGTCCCGACGTGCTGTTCCGCGTGCGCCGCGAAGAGGGCCACGAGATCAGCCCCTGGTGGATGGTCGGGGCGTTCGTGCTGTTCTCCGGCGTCGTCGTCATGCTCCTGAGCGGGGTTCCCGGGAGCGCGTGATCTCACCCTCGGCTGTGTCGTCGGCGTCGAGCCGCGCGCGCAGCTCGCCGAGATCGGCCAGGATCCCGGTTCCTGATCCGTCTGGCACGATTTTTCCCGGAACGAGCTCGTCCGGCACGAGTTCGTCTGCCGTGAACCGCCGCGCCGCGGCCGTGATCGGTGCCGGGGAGGACAGCGCGTCCGCATCGACGCCGGGGAAGCGCCGCGCGGTGACCAGCACCCGGCTCTCCAGCGATCCGGCGAAGCGGTTGTAGCTGTCGACGGTGCGCTCGAGCGCCCGGCGCAGATCGTCGGCGTGACCGGCGAGCACCCCCAGCCGGTCGTACAGCTGCGTGCCGAGATCGAGCAGCACGGCGGCCTCGGCCGAGAGCTCCTGCTGTTTCCACGTGTAGGCGACGGTCTTCAGCACCGCCCACAGGTTGACGGGTGTGGCGAGAGCCACGTGCTTGCCGAACGCGTAGTCGAGCAGCGTCGGATCCTCGTCGAGCGCGGCCGACAGCAGCGACTCGGTGGGCAGGAAGCAGATGACGAACTCGGGGCTGACGTCGAGCCCCGACCAGTACGCCTTCTTGGCGAGCGCGTCCACATGCGCGCGCACCGCCTTCACATGCTGCTGCATGAGCGTGCGGCGCTGCGGATCCTCGGTGTCCAGCACGCCCGCGGCGAGGAACGCGTCGAGAGGTGCCTTGGCGTCGACGGCGATCGATGCCCCGCCGGCGAGGCGCACGACCATGTCGGGGCGCCCTGGCCCGGCGTCGGAGCGGATCGTCGTCTGCAGATCGAAGTCGACATGCCGGGTGAGTCCCGCCGCCTCCACCACCCGGCGCAGCTGCGTCTCGCCCCACACGCCGCGCGCGGAGGTGGAGCGCAGCGCGCCGGCGAGCGAGGCGGTCGTCGAGCGCAGCGCCTCGCCGCTCTCCTCGGATCGGCGCAGCTGCTCGCTGAGCTGACCGAACTGCGTCTGCCGCTCGCGCTCGAGCACCGTCACCGTCTGCTGCATGCGGTGCAGGCTCTCCCGCACGGGCGCAAGGGCCGTGAGCACCGCGCTCTCCTGCCGAGCGCGGTCGGCGGCGTCGTGCTGCGCCTGCCGGGAGTGCTCGACGGCGTCGCGGTAGAGGTCGTTCTGACGGTCGCGGTCTTCGCGCACGGCGGCGAGCTCGGCCTCCGCGCGGGCGAGCTCGGTGGCGCCTCGAGAACGCCCGAGGTACCAGCCGAGCGCGATCCCGGCCACGAGGGCGAGGACGATGAGCAGCAGCGCGATCGGTTCCATGACCCCATCCTGCAACCGGCCACGGACATTGAGCGTCAGGCGGCGGTGCGCACCTTCGCGGGTGCGGCGGCGAGCGGGTCCGCAATCCGGATCCCGACGGCGTCGGCGAGCTCGAGAACCGTGCCGGATCCGGTGCGGCGGGCGGCGTCGATCACGATCTGCGCGCAGGCCCGCGCGTCGGCCAAGGCGTCGTGGTGCGGGAACATGCCGAACCCTGCGGCAGCCGCCGCGACCGGGAGCTTGTAGGAGTCGAGGTCGTACACCTTGCGCGCCACGCTCAGGCTGCACAGCGAGCGGTACGGCGGACAGTCGTCTCCGGTGGCCTCGCAGGCCCGGCGGATCACGTTCAGATCGAAGCCGGCGTTGTGCGCGACCAGCACATCGGCACCCGCGAAGGCGCACAGCCGGTCGAGCTGATCGCTCCACCCGGCCGCGTCTTCGACCTCGTGCGCCTGGATCCCGTGGATCCGCACGTTCCATTCCTGGAACTCGTCGTGCCCTGCGGGCGGACGGATCAGCCAGCCGGTCTGGGCGACGGCCACCCCGTCCCGCACGCGGACGAGGCCCACGGAGCACGCCGACGCAGGGGAGGAGTTCGCCGTCTCGAAGTCGATCGCGGTGAAGTCCAGGGGCACGGATCCACCTTCCGTCCCGGCCCGGCGGGTGTCGCTCAGGCGCGCCGGGGCGGCGTCGATCCGGGGCGTAGGGTCGAACCATGACAGAGCGCGCGACCAGTTTCGGAGCCGAGACCGAGAGCTACGAGAAGGGGCGCCCGGAGTATCCGGCCGAGGCGGTGCGCTGGCTGCTCGAACCGGCGCTCGGCGGCGACGGTGCGGCGCGCGTCGTCGACATCGGCGCGGGCACCGGCAAGCTCACCCGGGCGCTGCTCGGACTCGGCGGCACGACCGTTGCCGCAGTGGATCCGGATGCGCAGATGCTGGCGACCCTGCAGGCGAGGACCCCGGAGGTCGAGGCCATCGTCGGCACGGCCGAGTCGCTGCCGCTTGCGGACGCGGCCGCCGACGCCGCGACCCTGGGCCAGGCCTGGCACTGGGTGGACCCCGTCGCGGCGTCCGCCGAGATCGGCCGTGCGCTGCGACCGGGCGGCGTGCTCGGGCTGATCTGGAACGTGCGCGACGAGCGCGTCGACTGGGTGCACCGGCTCAGCGGCATCATGCACGGCAGCCCTGCGGAGCAGATGATCGCGGACGACGCCGTCGCGGTGTTCGCGCCGTTCGGTCCGCTCGAGGAGCGGCGCTGGGAGTGGGCCCGTGCGATGACCAGGGCCGAGCTGCACGCCATGGCCGCATCGCGCAGTTACGTCATCACGGCGCCGGATGACGAGAAGCGCAGGATCGCCCGCGGCATGGACGAGCTGTTCGACGAGCTGGGCCTCGGCGAGGGCGGCACCCTCGAGATGCCGTACGTGACTGCCGCCTACCGCGCGGTCCGCGGATCCTGAGCGGGGAGCGGCCCCGGTAGACTCGTACCCCGTGGCTCTCACCATCGGAATCGTAGGACTGCCCAACGTCGGCAAGTCCACCCTCTTCAACGCTCTCACCAAGAACGACGTGCTCGCGGCGAACTACCCGTTCGCGACGATCGAGCCGAACGTCGGCGTGGTGAGCCTGCCTGACTCTCGGCTGAACACCCTCGCCGGGATCTTCGGCAGCGAGCGGATCCTGCCCGCGACGGTGTCGTTCGTCGACATCGCCGGCATCGTGCGCGGCGCGAGCGAGGGGGAGGGGCTGGGCAACCAGTTCCTCGCGAACATCCGCGAGGCCGACGCGATCGCGCAGGTCGTGCGCGGCTTCGCCGACGACGACGTGGTGCACGTCGAGGGGGCGATCGACCCGAAGAACGACCTCGAGACGATCAACGCCGAGCTCATGCTCGCCGATCTGCAGACGCTCGAGAAGGCGATCGTGCGGATCGAGAAGGAGGTGCGCGGCCGCAAGACCGACGCCTCGGTCCTCGAGGCCGCGAACGCCGCCAAGGACGCCCTCGAGCGCGGGCAGCTGCTCTCCACGAGCGGCATCGACCTCGCCGCGATCAAGGAGCTGGGCCTGCTGACCTCGAAGCCGGTCATCTTCGTCTTCAACGTCGATGAGGCCGTGCTGACGGATTCCGCGCGCAAGGCGGAGCTCGCGGCCCTCGTCGCGCCCGCCCAGGCGATCTTTCTGGACGCGAAGATCGAGTCGGAGCTCATCGACCTGGATCCGGAGGACGCCGCAGAGCTCCTCGCCTCCACCGGCCAGGACGAGTCGGGCCTGGACCAGCTCGCCCGCATCGGCTTCGACACCCTCGGCCTGCAGACCTACCTCACGGCGGGGCCGAAGGAGGCCCGCGCCTGGACGATCCACAAGGGCGACAAGGCCCCGCAGGCGGCCGGCGTCATCCACACCGACTTCGAGAAGGGCTTCATCAAGGCCGAAGTCATCTCGTTCGAGGATCTCGTCGCGACCGGATCCGTCGTCGAGGCGCGCTCCAAGGGCAAGGCGCGCCTGGAGGGCAAGGACTACGTCATGCAGGACGGCGACGTGGTGGAGTTCCGCTTCAACGTCTAGCGCGAGCCTCGCGCGTAGCTGAGACTGGTCAACTGTAATGCTTGCAGCTCTTGTAATCGGCGCCTTTTCCGGGCTATTGGTACTGGGGATATCCCAAGTCCTCAGGTTGCGACGAGGTGTGCTGGATATTCCAATAGAATATTTGAAGCTTGAAGCGTCGATAAATTACGGAACTTTGCATGAGATGTTGGCCATGCGAAATCGTCGCTGGCCCAATTATGCATTCTTTCGGTTTGCTCCTCTAATAGTTTCAGTTGCGTTGGGGATTGGAATTGCTCAAACGTTCGAGCAGATGAGCTTCCTCGGCGGCTTCTTGCTCGGCGGGATGGGTTGGATGGTGAGTTCAGTTCCACATTGGAAGGCCATGGCCGATGCTCGCGGCTACCTTTCAATTCAGTTCATCCATCTTGGTATGATTCTCTTCGCACTGCTGATTGCGCTTGGTTTGGCTCCCCTGGGAGTCTTGCTCGACTTTCGGTGGCTTGTCCCGTCGATGGAGGGTCTTCGAGACAATGCTTGGGCAGCGCTGATCATAGCTATCGCGCTTGCCGCATTCTTGCGGCTGACGAATATGAGCTCCCATCGGCCGGTCTCTGAAAACTCTCATGCATTGAATGAGCTTTTGCGGAATCGGGCCGCCGCTATCAAAAGGCAATATGGGCAGATTGTTGAAATGGTCGCGGAACGCCATGGAATACCTGTAGGCATGCTGATCGCGATTCTGGTCTATGAAGATTTGAATCGACCAAAATGGATTCGATGTATAGAGAACTTGGTAGTTTGGGTCTTCCCCCTAACTCTCACCGTTGGGATTGCTCAGGTTCTCTCGAGTAGGCCGCTGTCTGATGCTGAAAGCATCGAAAAGATGGGGCCCATTGTGGCTCGACTCCTAGCAACGGCAGTGGACGTGAAAGAATATCGTCCAGAGTTCTATGTCTTTTGCGAATACAATGGAAGCAAGACGTATGCGCAGAATGTGCAGGAGATTCGCAATCTGCTAGGTGGTATCTAGTCGGGCTGAAGCGGACGCTGCCACGGGTCACGGTGAGGTGTTCGACAACGATCGCTTCCAGGGCCCAGCCGAGCCCGCTACGGGAGATCTTGGCCCTCGGCGCGGCGGCCTTCGACGTGTCCTGCCGCCACGTCTTCCCGCAGTGCGCGCACCGGTAGCGGCGCACCCTCACCAGCAGGATCGTGGGCCGGTGCCCGAACGTTGGTTAGGTCGGGCCCGTTTGCGCGGATCGTTATTGGCGAGGTGACACTGGACAAGGACGACGAGCGGATCTCAGTCGGAGATGCGGATGGCGAGATCGTGGTCCCGTCCCCCGCGGCCCGGACTCGCGTTGTGAAATCTACTCCTGATGCATCCGCACCACTGGATGAAGTCTGGATCGATCTGATGCCCGCGGACATTGTGGTGAAGCGCTAGCCATCGGGTCTCCGTCGCAGCTCGGTATCTGGGAGATCTCTTGAGCAACGGCACAGATGACTCCCCGGCCCACCGACTGGAAGGGTTGACGGACTCGAATGCACGTCGTGCCACCCAGTGACGTTCCGGCTCAACGTGTAGCGCGGGTGCTACAATTGCGGTATGAGTGTGGGTGAACCGCAAGTCGAGAGTCTTTCGCAGCGCGAGCTGCGCAACGAGTCCGGACGCGTTCTTCGCGCAGTCGGGGAGGGGCATTCCTTCGTGCTCACGAACCGTGGAGTCCCCGTCGGTCGTATCGTCCCTCTCGACGCTCCCGCGCCCACTTTGCTGATCGCGCGGCCGGCCAAGCGCGCGGCTGGCTGGGCAGCGCTGGCACCTCAGCCTTCTGAGGGCGACCGTCCGATCGCGCGGATCCTTGATGAGCTACGAGCGGATCGGGTGTGAAGGACGCCCCGCTCGTCTACGCGGACACCTCCGCACTCGGTGCGCTCCTGATCGCGCAGCCTGAGACTCAGGCGCTCGTGGATTGGCTGGACCGGACTCCCGTCAGGCTCGTCTCGAGTGATCTGCTCGAGACGGAGTTGCGTCGTATGGCAGTGAGAGAAGGGCGTGATCAAGCGAAGGTCAGCGCGATACTCGATGGCGTGTCGCTCGCGGCGCTGGACAGGGCCACATATCGGTCCGCGGGATTCCTCCCGATGCCGTTTCTGCGCACCCTCGATGCCCTTCATCTGGAGGCGGCGATGCGCCTTGATATTGAAGCCGTCCTCACATACGACCACCGGCTCAGTGAGGCGGCGCGGGCTGCCGGACTTGACGTGATTGCTCCCGGCGCGGTGAGCGCCTCGTGAGGAAAGTGCTGATGCGCGGCTCGCGAGCAGCGGAGCAGGTCGCCTCGATCACGCCGCTGAAGGTGTGAGCGCGGCGGCGTAGCTGCGCATCGAACGCTGGTAGCGGGGCAACGTGTCGATCTGCGCTTCGATCGCGACTCGGAGCGCTTCATCCTTTCGTCCCGCGCTGTGGAGAGCCAGCGCCAGGACGAGACGGGGTGCGGAGCCTGTCGATTCATGCGTCGGCGCGGCCTGCAGGACAGCGATCGCCTCGTCGATGCGGCCGAGATTGCGCAGGGTCGATCCGTACTGGACGGCGAGCTGCGCATGCCGGGCCGTGTCGAGGCCGAGTTCGAGAGCGCGCTCGTACTCCGCACCCGCTTCGGCCTCGAATCCCAAGGAGTCGTACATGCCGGCGAGTTCGAACGCCGCCCTTCCGTCGGTCGCCGGGCACGTCGTGGCCACCTCGCGCATCGCCGCCACGCCGGTATCGCGATCGAACGAGTCGAAGCGCTCCCAGAGATCGACGACGGAGGCTTCCCACTGATCGATTGCTGATGTCATGGCACCAACCCTGCCACGAGGCGAATCTCGCGCGAGCGGAGACGCCGTGAACGCTCGCGCAGCGGCAGGAAGCGTGACTAGGGTCGTCCCATGGGCCTCCTGACCTTCAGCATCAACGTCACCCTGGATGGCTGCGTCGACCACCGCGAGGGCATCGCCGACGACGAGACGCACGCCTACTTCACGCGCCTTCTGGATGAGGCCGGTGCGATGCTCTGGGGCCGCACCACCTACGAGATGATGGAGAGCTATTGGCCGGCGGTCGCCCGCGGAGACGTGGACGCGCCGCCCGCGCTGCGTGAATGGGCGATCAAGCTGGACGCCAAGCCGAAGTACGTGGTGTCCTCGACGCGCAGCGACTTCCCCTGGACCAACAGTCACCCCGTCGTCGGCGAACTGCGCACGGCGGTGCAGCAGCTCAAGGAGCAGACCCCCGAGGGAGTGCTCGTCGGCAGCGGAAAGCTCGCGACGGAGCTGGACAGGCTCGATCTGATCGACGAGTACAACTTCCTCGTCCATCCCCTGATCACCGGCCACGGTCCGACCCTGTACCAGGGCGGGCTGCCCCGCACCCGCCGCCTCGATCTGATCTCGGCAGCACCGCTCAGCAACGGTGCTGTCGCCATGCACTATCGACGAGCGGACTGAGGGCGTCAGCGGCCCTGGCGCTTCTTGTACGGCTTGGGCTGCCCCTTCACGACCGGCGCCCGTCCCTTCCCCTTCGACGCCTTCGCTTTTCCGCCGGACGGGGCGCCCGACTTCGCCGGAGGCGGCGGCGCAGCGGCGATCCGCTCCTGCGCCTCAGAGAGCAGCAGGGATCCGGCGCTGGTCAGCCGGGTGTCGTTGCCACGGACGATGAGCGGATGTCCGACTTCTTCTTCGAGCTTCTCGATCGACGAGTACAGCGCGGCGAGTGAGATCCCGAGGCGCGCCGCAGCGCGCGGGAAGTGCCGCTCCTCGGCCACCGCGACGAAGCGTCGCAACTGGGTGATGTTCATGCACACGCGTCCTCTCCCGCACGGATCGCGGCCGCTCCCCAGCGTACCGGGGGGATCGCGCGGCGTACGCTGACGGTGTCGAGAGGAGACAGCCCATGTCCGACAACGCGGAGCAGTCCCCGCCCCCGCACATCCCCGCTCCGGGCGAGCCGACGGTCCCCGAGCTCGAGGAAGACGAGACGATCGCGCCACGCCCGGAGGAGGAGATCGCCGATCTGCTCCGTGCCGAGCCGGACACCCAGGACCACAGGGCCGGCCAGCCGGACTAGGTACGATATCGAAGTGACGCAGAACAGCATCTTCGAGCCCGATGGCCGCGCGATCCCGTACGTCGACGAGATGTCGGAAGGCGACGGACCGGCCCTGGTGCTGATCCCCGGTCGCGGCCTGGAGGGTGGTGCGCTGGGTTCCGTCGCTCACATCCTCGCGGGGGAGGGGATCCGGGTGCTGCGGGTCGGATCCCGCGCCGAAGACGAGGCGGGCGCCACGCTCGAGCAGCGGGTGCAGGACGCGAGCGACGTCATGGATCACGTCGGGATCGGCGCGACCTGGATCGGCGGCCACGGCGTGGGCGGGACGGTCGCCCGCGCCCTCTCGGCGCAGCGCACCGATCGCGCGCTGGGAGTCCTGCTGCTCGGCGTCGAGGACGTCGATGTTCCCATCGCCCCGGCGGTGCCGATCCTGATCATCCAGGGATCCGACGACGACGTGATGCCGCAGGCCAACGGCGAGAAGCTGCGCGCGGCGGCCCTCGAGCGCGCCACGGTCGTCACGATCGAAGGCGGCGGGCACCTGTTCCCCGTGAGCGACCCGGTCGACACCGCCTTCGCGATCGAGGACTACCTGGCCTGGGACTGACGACGCGCCGATGTCGGCGGCCGGTGCGAGGATGATCGCATGCCCGAGTCGCCGGAGGTGCAGGCGCTCGTCGAGTTCCTCGATGAGCGGGTCCGTGGTCGCGTCATTGCGGAGCTGGACGTGGATGAGTACCGCATCGTCAAGACGCGTGGTCGCCCGCCGGGTGCGCTCGCCGGCGGCCGCATCGACAGCATGCAGCGCTTCGGCAAGTACATCGGGTTCCGCACCACCGCGGGCTGGCTGATCGTCAGTTTCGGGCGCAACGGCTGGATCCGATGGCACGCGCCTGGGACGGCCGCCGATGACGAGCCGGTGCCCGAGGTGGCGCGGATCGCGCTCGACGACGGCGCGGCGCTGCAGATCGTCGACACCGGGGATTTCCTCGCGGTGGCCGTTTGGGTCGTCGACGCGCCGGAGGACGTCGCCGGCATCGCCGCGCTCGGACCGGATCCGCTCGCCGCGGACTTCTCCGCCGACGACCTGGAGCGCGCCCTCGGCCGGCGGCGCAAGCAGATCAAGGCGCTGCTGCAGGAGCAGACCTCGCTGGCCGGGATCGGCAACGCCTATTCGGATGAGGTCCTGCACAAGGCCGGACTCGCCCCGACAGTGCACGCGGCCGAGCTCGATGACGGCGAGCGGGAGCGACTCTTCCGTGCGATCGTCGACATCATGAGTGGTGCGCTAGCAGGCAGGCGCGGGCTGCCGCCGGACCGCCTGAAACAGGCGAAGGTCGAGGCGATGGCCGTGCACGGCAGGGGCGGGCAGCCGTGCCCGGTGTGCGGCACGACCATCGTGGATCATGTGTTCTCCGGTGCATCGGCCCAGCTCTGTCCGGTGTGTCAGGCCGATCGCGTCGGAGATGGCTTCGCGGGTCGCGTTAGCATTCGGAGATGAGCGGCCTTCCTCTGCGCCACCGCTGGCGGGTACGTGCGCTGGTGTCGGCCGTCATCGGCGTCGTCACGGGCTTCGTCGTCACCCCGTTCCTCGGCCTCGCAGCCGGCATCCTGGCGGGCTGGGGTGCTCTGGCGCTCGTGAGCGTGGTCTGGGTGCTGCTCGTCGTCTGGCCGATGGACGCGGCGAAGACCCGCGCACATGCCACCGAGGAGGATCCCGGCCGGGGAGCGGCTCGCGTGATCGCGGTGACGGGCAGTTTCGTGAGCATCGCCGCCGTCCTGGTCGTGGTGCTGCAGGCCCGGCACGCGACGGGCTGGACGCAGTTCGCGCTCGCGGGGATCGCGGTGCTCAGCGTCGCAGCCTCCTGGGGGCTGATCCAGACCGACTATCTGCTGCGCTACGCCAAGCTCTACTACGACGGGTCGGGCGGAATCATCTTCAACCAGGACGAGGATCCCGAGTACACCGACTTCGCGTACTTCTCGGTCGGCCTCGGAATGACGTATCAGGTCGCCGACACGAACGTCACCCGCAACGCGATCCGGCGGATCGTGATCGCCCAGACCACGATCGCCTACGTGTTCGGCGCCCTCATCCTCGGCACGATCATCAACCTCGTCACCGGCCTGGGCTGACGCGAACGGCACGGAAGAGGGCGTCCACCGCGGTACGCGATGGACGCCCTCGGTGAGCCGGGTGGGCTCAGGCGGTCTGCGGCAGCAGCGAGAACGACACGGCGCCCTCTTCGTCCACGTTCGCGTCGAGGATCTTGTCGTCCAGGACGATCGCGACCTCCCCCTCGAGGAACACCGGCGCCCCTGGCAGGTCGATGATCTGGTCGTCTGCCTCCGGCACGACGACGACGTCGGCGGCGAGACGAGGCTCGCCGGTCATTCCCGGCGTATCCGCCGTGTGGATGCGCAGGCCCGCTCCTTCCGTGTCGGTGCGACGACGGACGAGCGTGGTGACCAGCGCGGTGGCGTTGTCGGTCAAGGTGAGCACGAGGCACTCCTTCCGGTTGCGGACATGCCGCGGACGCGACATGTCCGGGCCACGATGCCCCCTCTGCGCCGAGGTCTCAACCGGCGGGCGGGTATTCGGAGGGTCTTCCCACCTGGGCGAGGCTGTGCGGCGGCACCGGCTTCATCGTGCGAGGGCTCGCAGCGCGGCGGCGACATCCAGATCCAGTCCCGGCACCTTCTCCGTCGGGACGGTGAGGGCGAGCAGCGCCCGGCTGAAGCAGTTCCTCGCGGCGGCGGCCAGAGTGATGTCCACGATCTGGCGATCGTCATAGCCGGCCTCGCGCAGCTCACGCGCGTCGGCATCGGTCATGGCCCGCGGATCCGTCGACAGCTTCGCGGCATACCGGATCACCGCCTGCTCGGCGGGGGTGAAGCCTCCGTCGTCGCCCTGGGCGAACGCCGCAAGACCGTCGCCGTCGAGCACATCGGCCCGGAGGGCCTTCCGACCGTGTGCGAGCAGGCAGTGCGGTGAGCCGATCGCGCGGGCGGCGCCGAGCGTCGCCGCCTCGTAGACCCGCACGCCGATCGACGGCACGATCGCCCGGATCAGTGCCAGGAACGCGGCATGCGCCTCAGGATTCACCGCCATCGCCCGTGTGTACGCGAACACGAAGCCGTCGTCGGAGAGGTCGTCGGCGTACATCTCAGCCACGTGCCCGTCGGCGGTCTCGACAGGGGGAGTGCTGATGATCATGGGATGCTCCTTCGCGTCCGTCGGGTCTCGGAGGAGGCGAGATCCTGCGCCCGAGCGAAGACTACGCCCGAGATCGGGCCGGTGACATGGGGCGAATGCCTCACCCGCGCCCGCGCGTCAGAACGGGCGTAGCATCGAGGGATGACCATCGCAGCCGGATCCGAGCAGCAGACTCCCGCGGGCGCCGAGCGCCCGACGCAGGGGACGCTACCCGGCGGACTCACCCTGCTGCCGGACCTCGACGGATCCGACGTCGGCGTGTGCATCGACGGCGTCTGCCGTCTCCCCGGCCAGCGCGCCTGAGCGCAGCCCTCCCCCCTCTTGCAGTCGTCCCCGTCAGCGCACTCTCTGGCGTGCACTGAGGGGGACGACTGGGTCAGGCGGCGCGGGGTACGCCGAGGATCCTCAGGTCGCGGGCGATGGACCAGGGCGTGTCGCGCAGTTCGCGTGCGGTGCATCGGATCTGGACGCGATCCCGGGCTGCGAGCGCCCGTTGGCGGGCGATGTCGTCCTCCCAGTGCGCGATCTCCATGTGGAAGGCTCCGTCGACCTCGAGAACGAGCAGCCGCCCGTCGGGGAGAAGCCACTCACAGTCGGTGAAGCGGATCCGCCCGCCGGCGTCCTGGCGCTTCGTCTGACGTCGAGGCGTGGCGAGGCCGAATTGACGGCACATCCTGAGAACGTCCAGTTCCGCCACAGACTGGGCACCATCGGAGATCTCACCGAGCGATTGCCGGAACATCCTCGCCCAGCGCAGGGGTCGCAGGCGGGCGACCCATTCCAGGAGCCGTTCGGGTGTCGTCAGACCTTGCTGCACGGTCGCGGCGATCACGCCCTCCGCGGTGCGGCTGGAACGCTGATATGCCGCGAAATGCAGCACGGCCGGCTCGATTCTGCAGACCGGAAGTTCGTGGTCGAGCCGGCGCATCGCCGTCAGCGGACGTCGGGTCTCGACGAATCGGATCCCGTCGAGGGGCGGGCCGAGATCGTTGCCCTGCGGTACCAGTACGGTGACCTCGTCGCGATGCCAGTTGCTCAGGCCCGAGACTTCAGCGGCGGTGAGATCGCCGATCAGCGCGGGGCCTCCGGCGTGCAGCACGCCCAGCCACATGAGTTGACGCCGAGTGAGTTCACCCGTTGTCGTGCCGATCACGAGAGGAGAGCGGGCGACCCAGCGCTCCGTCGCGATCCGGTGCTGCACCATGCCGCGACTGATCCCGTCAGCGCGTAGTTGCGTGCGAGTGATCAGTCCGTGCTGCGCCTGTGCCACGTCTCGCCATCCCATGGTTGGCAAGGGTGCCGCATTGCGCGCAGGGGTGCTTCGAGTTGTCCACAGCCTTCGAGTCGTCCCCGCCAGCGCACCCTATGGCGTGCGCTGGCGGGGACGACTCGAATGATGAGAGTGTCAGTGCATCGCGGGAGCGGGGGCGCCGTCGGCCTCTGACGGCTGGTTCGCGGGCTTGCGGATCACGAACGCACCCAGGATCGTGACCGTCGCGATGACTGCGCCGATCAGGAACGTGGTCCGCGATCCGGCGGCGACGGCAGTGGCGACCCCGGTGCCGCCGTTCGCGTTGACGATCAGCGTGAACATGGCCATCATCACCGCGATGCCCGCGGCTCCGGCGACCTGCTGCACCGTGCCGATGACCGCGCTGCCGTACGAGTAGAACTTCGGCGTGAGCGAGGCCAAGGATGCGGTGAACAGCGGCGTGAACGACAGGGCGAGCCCGATCGAGAGCAGGGTCTGCGCGACCAGCACGATCCAGACCGAGGTGGTGGTGCTCAGCGTCGTGTAGAACCACAGCGTGGCGGCGGTGAGCACGGATCCCGGGATCAGCAGGACCTTCGTGCCGCGCGCGTCGTAGATGCGGCCGATGACCGGGCCGAGCAGCCCCATCGCGAGCGCGCCCGGCAGCATGACGAGGCCCGCCTCGGTCGTCTCCAGGCCGAGTGCCTTCTGCAGGAACAGCGGCATGACCGTGAGCGTGCCGAAGAACGCGAGCGACAACAGGAACATCTGCACCATCGACAGCGAGAAGTCGCGGGAGAGGAAGACCCGCAGGTCGAGCAGGGCGTCATCCTCGCGCTGCAGCATCACCTGGCGCAGCAGGAACGAGGCGAGGCCCAGCACGCCGACCACGAGCGCGATCACCATCGGCCACGCGGATCCGTCGCCCCCGGCGATCGCGCCGATCTGGCTGAGCCCGAACACGAGCCCGCCGAAGCCGAAGGCAGAGAGCACGATCGAGAACACGTCGAGCGGGGCGTCGGTGCGCTCGCCGACGTCGGTCAGCCAGCGCCAGCCGATCACCATCGCGACCAGGGCGATCGGCAGCACGACCACGAAGATCGAGCGCCAGTTGAAGTGGTCGAGCAGGAAGCCGGACAGCGTCGGGCCGATCGCGGGCGCCAGCGAGATCACGATGCTGACCCGGCCCATCATCCGCCCGCGACTCTCCGCGGGAACGAGGTTCATCAGCGTCGTCATCAGCAGCGGCATCAGGATCGCCGTGCCGGACGCCTGCACGACGCGGGCGGCGAGCAGCATCGGGAAGCCGATCGCGAGGGCGGCGATGAGCGTGCCGGCGGAGAACAGGGCGAGGGCGCCGAGGAACATCTGCCGGGTCGTGAACCGCTGCAGCAGGAATCCCGTGGTCGGGATGACCACGGCCATCGTCAGCATGAACGCGCTGGTGACCCACTGCGCGGCGATCGGCGTGATGCTCAGGTCGTCGATGAGATGCGGGATCGCCATGCTCATCGTCGTCTCGTTGAGGATCGCGACGAAGGCCGCGGCGAGGAGCACCCAGATGACCGCCATGTCACGGCGGGGGATGAGGGAGGATCCGGTGCCGGTCGGCACCGGTCCGGTTTCGATGGCAGACATGCGTTCCTCCGGGAAAGCGCTCTGGGGAGATGCGCGAGTGCGCGATAGACCTCTCAGGCTAACCACAGGGTCGGACATTCCATTCCCGCCTCCCGTCCGACCCGGCGTTGCGCCTTGAGCGGACGGGGCGGCGGGCGTCGCGCCGGCGTCGCAGGCCGGTCGTACGCTTGCGGAGTGCCGGTGGCTGCGACCCCGGCCGTGGCAGGAGTGTGCGAATGAGCATGGCGAGGATGGGCGGTGGGCGCGGCATGCGTCCCGTCGATGAGGATTCCCAGCGCAGGCAGAACGCGGAGGCGCCCAAGGTCGAGGATCTCGGCAAGCGCGTCGTGGTGCTGTTCCGGCCGTATCGCGGGCGGATCCTGATGACGGGCCTCCTGGTCATCCTCGGCGCGGCTCTCGGGGTCGTCCCGCCGTTGCTCGTGCAGCGCGTGTTCGACGACGCGCTGTTCCCGAAGGGCGGCGGCGTGCAGCTGGGCCTGCTGGTCGGCCTGGTGGTCACGATGATCGCGCTGTATCTGCTCTCCGCCGGCCTCGGCGTGCTGCAGACCTGGCTCACCTCCACGGTGGGCAACAGCGTGACCGGAGACCTGCGCGTGCGCCTGTTCGAGCATCTGCAGGCCATGGAGCTCGGCTTCTTCACCCGCACCAAGACCGGCGTGATCCAGTCCCGGCTGCAGAACGACGTCGGAGGCGTGTCCGGGGTGCTCACCAGCACCGTGACCAGCATCCTCGGCAACACCGTCACCGTGATCGCGTCGCTCGTCGCGATGATCGTGCTGGACTGGCGCCTCACGATCATCGCCGTGTGCGTGATGCCGATCCTGGTGCTCGTGCAGCGCCGCGTCGGGCAGGTGCGCGCCCGGATCGCCGCGCAGACACAGGAGTCGCTCAGCGAGCTCACCTCGATCACGCAGGAGACCCTGAGCGTGTCCGGGATCCTGCTGTCGAAGTCGTTCAACCGTCAGCGCTCGGAGTCGGCGCGGTACCAGGCGCAGAACCGCACCCAGATCCGGCTGCAGGTGCGCACCGCGATGAGCGGTCAGGGCTTCTTCGCCGTGGTGATGGTGCTGATGTCGAGCATCCCCGCGATCATCTACCTCGTCGCCGGGTTCCTCATCGCCGGCGGGACCGGGGCGATCACCGCCGGAGCGATCGTCGCGTTCACGACCGTGCAGGCCCGCCTGCTCATGCCGCTGATGGGGCTCATGCGGGTGGCGCTGGACGTGCAGACCTCCTCCGCCCTGTTCGCGAGGATCTTCGAGTACCTCGACCTGGTGCCGCAGATCGCGGATGCGCCGACCGCCATCACGGCCTCGGAGGCGCAGGGCCCGCGCGGGAAGGTGGAGTTCCGCGACGTCGAGTTCCACTACCCGGACGCGTCGGCCTCGACCCGCGCCACCCTGCAGGGGGTGTCGTTCACGGCCGAGCCGGGACAGCACGTCGCGTTCGTCGGGCCCTCCGGCGCGGGAAAGACCACGATCCTCTACCTCGCGCCGCGGCTGTACGAGGCGACGTCGGGGGCCGTGCTGTTCGACGGCGCGGACGTGCGCACCCTCACCCAGGAGTCGATCATCGACGAGATCGGCATCGTGTCGCAGGAGACCTACCTGTTCCACGCCACGATCCGGGAGAACCTGGTCTACGCCAAGCCCGACGCCACCGAGGCTGAGCTGATCGCGGCGTGCAGGGCGGCGAACATCCATCACGTGATCGCCGGTTTCGAGGACGGCTACGACACCGTGGTCGGCGAGCGCGGCTACCGGCTCTCCGGCGGTGAGAAGCAGCGGATCGCGATCGCGCGGGTGCTGCTGAAGGATCCTCCCGTGCTGCTGCTGGACGAGGCCACCTCGGCGCTCGACACGGTCTCGGAGCGGGTCGTGCAGGAGGCGCTGGACGAGGCCGCCCGGGGCAGGACGACGCTGACGATCGCGCACCGGCTCTCCACGGTGATCGGCGCGGATGTCATCCACGTCATCGAGGAGGGGCGCATCGTCGAGTCGGGCACGCACGCGGAGCTGCTCGCGCACGGCGGCCTCTACGCCGATCTCGCGGCGCAGCAGGTGGCCGCGGCGCAGATCGAGCCGATCTGATCGGCGCCACCCGCCGTGGTCAGTGCACGGAGAGCCCGCCGTCGACGAACAGCGAATGCCCCGTGACGTACCCGGATCCGGCGCTCGCGAGGAACACCGCCGCACCCGCGAAATCGGAGGGCAGGCCGTTGCGGCCGATCATCGTGCGCGCGGCGAGGGCGGCGATCTTCTCCGGGTCCTCTTGCAGTCGTGCGTTCAGCGGCGTCAGCACGAACCCGGGCACCAGGGTGTTGCTGGTCACGCCGGTGCCGCCCCAGGCCTCGGCCTCGGAGCGCATCAGGGATTCCACCGCCCCCTTGGACGCGCCGTAGATCCCGCTGCCGACGAACGCGCGGTGCGCCTGCTGCGAGCTGATGTGGATGAGCCGGCCGTAGCCGCGCTCGGCCATGCCGGCGGCGTAGCGCTGGCCGAGCAGGAACGGGGCGAGCGCATTCACGGTCATCGTGGCGTCCCAGTCGGCCTCGGTGATCTCCGGGTAGGGCGGGCGGATGTTGATCCCGGCGGAGTTCACGAGGATGTCCGGCTCGCCGAACGGCTCGGTCGCGGCCTCGGCGGCGGCGCGGATCCCGTCTCTTGTGCCGAGGTCGCCGACGACCCCGGCGGCGCGGCAGCCGGCGTCTGCGAGCTCGCGCACCGTCGCGTCGACGCGGTCCGCACCGCGCGCGACGATCACGGTCGCCGCCCCCGCGCGGGCGAGGGCGGTCGCGATGCCGCGGCCGATGCCGGAGCTGCCGCCGGTGACGACTGCGGTGCGGCCGTCGAGGGAGAAGAGGGAGTCGAGATAGCCGGGCATGGGTCTCCTGAGGTCACCAGCGCAGTGCTGCGGCGAGAGAGGGATCGGGACGGGCGTCGGTGAGTTCCGGGTATGACCGCAGCTCTTCCAGGAACGCCGTGACCGCGGCCTGATAGGCGGGGTCGGGATGGGTGCCGGCGATCTCCTGGAGCGGCGGCACGTCCATCGCGAGGATGAGTTCGAGCCTAGCGGTGACGGCCGCGTGCGCGTTCGCCTCATGCAGCACCGCGATCCCGCCGCGGAGGGCTGCGAGGTAGTCCCGCAGCACCGGCAGCTGATCCTTGCCCTGCGTGATCGAGGATCCGTCGGCCCGCAGCCGCCACCGCACGACCGTGTCGGGGATCACGTCGAACGCCCGCGCCGTCGTGTACATGCGCTGCGCCACGATCTGGTCCTCGTACGCGACGCCTTCCGGGAAGCGCAGGCGGCTCCAGAAGTCGCTGCGGCTCACCTTCGACCAGGCCACGATGTTCGCGGACGCCGCCGGGTGATCGAGGATCGTCGTCGCGTGCCGTTCCGGATCCGTCGCGGCCGCGACCCACGGCTGCACACGTCCGTTCGCATAGCGCTTCCCGTCCCACCGCGAGCGTACGTAGGCGCCCGCGGCGAAGTCGCTGCCGGTCGCCTCCAGCGTCCCGGTCAGACGCTGCAACGCGGTCGGCAACAGCTCGTCGTCGCCGTCGAGGAAGCCGAGATAGGGCGTGTCGACGAGGTCGAGCGCAGCGTTGCGGGCACCGCCGAGGCCGCGGGACTCGGTGTGACGTACGACGGTGAAGCGCTCATCGGCGCTCGCCGCGGCGTCGAAGATGCGGCCCGTGTCGTCGGCGGATCCGTCGTCCACCAGGATCGCGCGCCAGCTGGGCAGGGTCTGCGCACGCAGTGAGTCGAGCGCGGCGGGAGCGAAGGCGGCGATGTCGCGACCGGGGACGATCACGGTCACGGTCGGGGCGGGCACCCGGCCAGTCTAGGAGCGCAGGGATCCGGCGGGCGCGGAGCGGGTCACGCGAGGACGGCGGCGACCGCGTCGGACACGAGGGCGGCCAGCCGCTCCGGCGCGTCACCGGGGAGGCCGTCCCTGCCCAGCGTGAACCGCACCGAGGTCTGAGCGACCGCCGGATCGATGCCGCAGGCCAGCAGGACGTGCGAGGGGTCATCGCTGCCCGCGGCGCATGCGGATCCGCTCGATGACACCACACCGCGGCGCTCGAGCTCGAGCAGCACCGCTTCGCCGGAGACGCCGGCGAAGGTGAAGCTCGCCGTGCCGGGGAGCCGGTTCTGCGGATCGCCCGTGAGGTGCGCTGACGGCACCGCTGCGAGCACCCCGGCGATGAGCCGCGCCGACTGCGTCCCGACGCGGGCGGCCGTCTCGGCGCGGGAGGCCTCGGCGAGCTCGAGCGCGGTCGCGAGCCCGACGGCTCCGGCCACGTTCTCGGTGCCAGAGCGGCGCCCGCGTTCCTGGCCACCCCCGTGCACGAGCGGCTCGAGCGGCACGCGGCCGCGTACCGCGAGCGCGCCCACGCCTTTGGGAGCGCCGAGCTTGTGCCCCGCGATCGCGACAGCGTCGGCACCGAGACCGGTGAGCGCCAGCCAGCCGGCGGACTGGACGGCGTCGACGTGCACCGGAACGCCGGCAGCGGACGCGGCGGCGGCGATCCCGGCGATGTCCTGGATCGTGCCGATCTCGTTGTTGGCGTGCCCGACGGCCACGAGCGCGGTGTCGGGGCGGAGCGCGGCGGCGACATCGGCGGGATCCACCCTGCCCGCGCCGTCGACGGGGACCAGCGTCGCCGTCATGCCGTGGAACCGCTGCAGATAGGCCACCGATTCCAGGATCGACTCGTGCTCGATCGGCGTCGTGATCACGTGCCGGCCGCCGCGGGCGAGCGCGGCGAGCGCGATCCCCTTGACGGCGAGGTTGTTGGCCTCGGTGCCGCCGGCCGTGAACACGACGTCGCCCGTGCGCATCCCGAGCATGCGCGCGACCCGGGCGCGCGCATCCTCCAGTCCGGCGGCCGCGGCCTCGCCCACCGTGTGATGGCTGGACGGGTTGCCGAAGGTCCCGGTCAGGTATGGCGCTATCGCCTCGAGCACCTCCGGGCGGACCGGGGAGGTCGCCGCGTGGTCGAGATAGAGCAGACCGGGGGGCATTTCAGTCGATCCGCGGGTCGGTGTCTATCCGCACGTCGAGGCCGAGGTCGAGGGCGCGGGCGGAGTGCGTGAGCGCGCCCACCGAGATGACGTCGACCCCGGTGGCGGCGACGTCGTGCACGGTGTCGAGGCTGACACCGCCGGACGCCTCGGCGGTCGCGCGGCCGGCGATGAGGGCGACTCCCGTGCGCAGGTCCTCGAGGGAGAAGTTGTCCAGCAGGACCGTGTGCGCCCCGCCCGCGAGGACGGCCGGGATCTGATCGAGTCGATCCACCTCGACCACCACGTGCGTGGTGTGCGGCAAGGTCGCAATGGCCTCGCGCAGGGAGGTGGCGAGGTCCCGCCCGCCCCGGGTCAGCACGGCGAGGTGGTTGTCCTTCGCCATCACCGCGTCCGAAAGCGAGAAGCGGTGGTTGTGGCCGCCGCCCGCGACGACCGCGTGCCGCTCGAATGCGCGCAGCCCCGGCGTGGTCTTGCGGGTGTCGGCGATGCGCACGGCCTTGCCGTCGGGTCCGGCCCCCTCGACCGCGGTCACGTAGGCCGCCGTGAGCGTCGCGATGCCGCTCAGGCGCTGGGTGAAGTTCAGGGCGACGCGCTCGGCGGTGAGCACGCTGCGGGCGGATCCCGTGACGGTGGCGAGCACATCGCCGGCGTCGAAGGCGTCCCCGTCGGCGAAATGCAGGTCCACCGCGACTCCCGGATCCGTGAGCGCGAACGCCGCCGTGAACACCGCACCGCCGGCCAGCACGCCGGGCTCGCGCGCGACGAGGTCGGCGGTCGCGGTTGCGTCGGCGGGCAGCAGCGCGGTGCTGGTCAGGTCGCCCCAGGGCGCGTCCTCTTCGAGGGCGGCGCCGACGACGCGGTTCAGGACGGCGGTGGTGATCATCGTGCTCCGATCAACGCGGGGGCGGGTTCGAGATGGTGTGCGCCGATCGAGGAAGGACGAGCGAGGGCGGCGCAGATCATGGCCTCGGCGACCTCGAGCAGGTTCCGGTCCTCCAGCGCGGTGCGGGTCATCGCCTCCGGCGGCTGCCAGGAGCGGACCGTGGCGAGCGCCTCGGTGAGGCCGTCGTGCGTGCGCAGCGGCCCGACCCGCTCCCACATGAGCTGCTGCAATGCGGCGCGGGTGAAGGGCTCGGCTCCTTCCGGGGTCGTCGAGCGAGCGAAGCGAGGGGTCGTTGAGCGAGCGAAGCGAGACGAAACGCGGTGGTCGTGGAGGAGCCGGCGTTTCGTCTCGGTCCTCGCCGGCGCTCGGTCCTCGCTCAACGACCCCGAGAGCGCGGCCGCGGCCCGCGCGCCGAACACGGCGCCCTCGAGCAGCGAATTCGAGGCGAGCCGGTTGGCGCCGTGCACGCCCGTGCGGGCGACCTCCCCGACCGCGAACAGGCCGCGCAACGTCGTGCGCCCGTCGGCGTCGGTCACCACGCCGCCCATGAGGTAGTGCGCGGCGGGCGTCACCGGGATCGGTGTGCGGGCCCAGTCGAAGCCGCGCTCCCGGGTCACCCGGTCGATCGTCGGGAAGCGTCGTGCGAGCAGTTGCGCACCGAGCGCCGTCGCGTCGAGCCGCACCGGTCCGCCCTGCTCGTGCGCGCGCCGGACGATGGCCCTGGCCACGACGTCGCGCGGGGCGAGCTCGCCGTCGGGGTGCGCGTCGAAGGCGAACCGGCGGCCGTCATCGTCGATGAGGATCGCCCCCTCGCCGCGGACCGCCTCGGAGATGAGGAACGCCGGCCCCGGCCCGGCCAGGATCGTCGGGTGGAACTGCACGAACTCCAGGTCGGCGACCTCGGCTCCTGCGCCCAGCGCGGCGGCGATCCCGTCGCCCGTGCAGACGGCGGGTGCGGTGGTGTGCTCGAACAGCTGTCCGGCGCCACCGGTGGCGAGGATCACCGCGTCGGCGGCGACCTCCTCGATCCGTCCGCGGACGAGGAGGCGGGCGCCCTCGACCCTGCCGGCGCGCACCCGCAGATCGGCCAGCACCGCCCGTTCCCGCACCGGGATCCCCGCCGCCCTGACCTGCGCGGAGAGGGCGGCCGAGATCGCCGCGCCCGTCGCATCGCCGCCGGCGTGCGCGATCCGGGCCGCGGAGTGCGCGGCTTCGAGGCCGCGCAGCAAGCGGCCCTCCGGATCGCGGTCGAAAGGCACGCCGCGCGCGATCAGCTCGGCGATCCGGGCCGGCGCGTCCCCGACCAGCGTCCGCACGACGGCGAGGTCGGAGAGCCCGGATCCCGCAGCGAGGGTGTCCTCCGCGTGGGCTGAAGGGGAGTCGCCAGGCCCGTACAGGCCCGCGATCCCGCCCTGGGCGAGAGCCGTGGCGCCGTCGCCGAGCACGTCCTTCACGACGATCTCGACACGGTGCCCCGCCTCATGGGCGTGCAGAGCGGCCGTGAGTCCGGCGATCCCGCCGCCGATCACGAGCACGTCGAGCCCGCCGCGCGCACTCATCACGCCACCGTCACCGGGGGTCGGGCCGCGAGCATCCGCTCCAGCGCCACTCGCGCCGGGTCGGCGACGTCCGTCGCGACCGTGATCCGGTTCGGGGTGCGCCCGGCGACAAGCTCTTCGAGCACCCAGGCGAGGTAACCCGGATGGATCCGGTACATGGTCGAGCACGGGCAGACGACCGGATCCAGACAGAAGACCTCGTGCTGCGGGTACTGGGCGGCGAGCCGGCGGACGAGGTTGATCTCGGTGCCGACCGCGAAGGTGGTGGGCTCGGTCGCAGCGGCGATCGCCTTGCGGATGTAGTCGGTGGATCCGGCCTCGTCGGCCGCGTCCACGACCTCCATCGGGCACTCCGGGTGCACGATCACCCGCACGCCGGGGTGCTCGGCACGGGCCTGATCGATCTGAGCGACCGTGAAGCGGCGGTGCACCGAGCAGAAGCCGTGCCAGAGGATCACGCGCGAGTCCTGCAGTTCTTCGGTGGAGGATCCGCCGAGCGGGCGCCGCGGATTCCACATCGGCATCTGCGCGAGCGGCACGCCCATCGCCTTGGCCGTGTTGCGGCCGAGGTGCTGGTCGGGGAAGAACAGCACCCGGCGTCCGCGCGCGAACGCCCACTCCAGCACCGTGCGCGCGTTCGAGGAGGTGCACACGATCCCGCCGTGCCGGCCGACGAAGCCCTTGATCGCGGCGGAGGAGTTCATGTAGGTGACCGGGATCACCGGCACGAGGCCGTCGGCATCCGCGACATCCAGCGGCCCGAGGGCGTCGGCGAGCTGCTCCCAGCACTCCTCGACCTGGTCGATGTCGGCCATGTCGGCCATCGAGCAGCCCGCGGCGAGATTGGGCAGGATCACGGCCTGATCCGGGCCTGAGAGCAGGTCGGCGGTCTCGGCCATGAAGTGCACGCCGCAGAAGATGATCGCCTCCGCGTCCGGGTGCTCCTTCGCGGCCGTCGCGAGCTGGAACGAGTCGCCCACATAGTCGGCGTGCCGGACGACCTCCTCGCGCTGATAGAAGTGCCCGAGAACCACCACGCGCTCGCCCAGGGTCTCCTTCGCGGCGCGGATCCGGTCGTGCAGCTCCGCCTCGTCGGCCTCCCGGTAAGCGGCGGGCAGCTCGCCCTGCCGGGGGGATCCGGTCGGGATCACGTCGCCCATCGAGGATCCGGGCCCGTACCCGGGGACGGCATCGAAGTTCCACGGACCGGCGGCGAGGTCGGTCGCGCAGGTCTCCTCAGTGGAGGCACCCGTGACGATCAGGCGGAGGGCGTGGTCGACAGAGGGATCGGTGAGGGTCATGACGTTCTCGTCTCTGCAGTGCTGGTCTCTTCGGGGGAGAGCGGGCCACGATCGGCCAGCTCGACATCGGCGGCGTCGCGGTACAGCCGGGCGGGGCGGTGGCTGCCGGTGCGGAACGCGTTGGTGGGGACAAGGGTCCTCGTCGCGTCGACCTGACGGCGGAAGTTCGCGGGGTCGAGCTTGCGGCCCAGGATCGTCTCATAGGCCTCGCGCAGGTCGGCGAGGGTGAACTCGGGGGGCAGGAATCCCTGTGCGACCCGGCTGTAGCCGGCCTTGTTGCGCAGCCGCCAGAGCGCGTACTCGATGATCCGGGCGTGATCGAAGGCGAGTTCCGGCAGATGCGCCGCGTCGAACCAGGCCACGTTCTCCGGATCGGAGCCGACCGCCGCGGCCGCCTCCTCCTCGCGCAGCAGCGCCCAGTAGATGACCGAGATCACCCGGCTCGGGGAGCGGTCCACCGCGCCGAACGCGTAGAGCTGCTCGAGATAGCTGGGCGCGAGCCCGGTGGTCTCGCCGAGGGTGCGCGCGGCGGCCGCCGTGAGCCCCTCTTCCGCATCGAGCCATCCGCCGGGCAGCGCCCACGAGCCCTGGTACGGGTCCCTGGTGCGCCGCACGAGGGGGAGCGCGATTCGCGGTGAGGGCCCCGCGGGGCCCTGCAGCGCGCCGTCGCGGCGCAGCGTCAAGATCACGGTCGAGACGGCGACGCGGATGGGATCCTCGGTGCCGCTGCTTCTGGTCATGATGACTTTAACCTCCGAAAAACGATCTTAGAGTCATCGTGACCAGAAGGCCAGTCGATGACGTCACACAAGAGCTGCCGTCGCGCAGGCGCATCACGGTAGGATGGGCGCAGAAAAACTGAACACGTGGCCGCATGGTCCGCGCGGGAGAGTCCGGTGAAGACAGCCGGACACCGAAGGAGCAAGCCTCCCCGCCAATCTCTCAGGTATCCGCACCGCGCAGATCCGGCCGCTCTGAAAAGCGATCTCGAGCGAATCTCGCTCGAGATCCGCCGACGGTGAAAGCCCCCGCAGCGAGACCTCGCCGCGCGGGCGAAGCTCTCAGGCCCATGACAGAGGGGGAGTTCTCGGATCCGCGCGCCGCACGGATCCTCACCGATCCGCACGGGAGAGCTCCATGACCCAGGACCCATCTGCACCCGCCCGCTACACCCCGCTCCGAGAGCGCCATGAGGCGCTCGGGGCATCCTTCACCGATTTCGGCGGCTGGCAGATGCCGGTCCGGTACACGTCCGACCTCGCCGAGCACCACGCGGTGCGCGCATCCGCGGGCATCTTCGACATCTCGCACATGGCGGAGTTCACCGTCGTCGGCGTCGGTGCGGCGGAGTATCTCGACTACGCGCTCGCCGGACGCCTCTCCGCTCTCGCCCTCGGCAAGGCGAAGTACTCGCTGCTGCTCGCCGAGGACGGCGGCATCATCGACGACGTGATCGTGTACCGCCTGGGTGATGACGATTTCCTCATCATCAGCAACGCGGGCAATCGCGACGCCGTGAGCGAGGCGCTGCAGGCACGCACGACGGGCCGCGACGTCACCGTCGAGGACGTCTCCGACGCCTACGCCCTCATCGCCGTGCAGGGCCCGAACGCCGAGGTCATCCTCGCCGAGACCGCCGGCATCGACGCCGTCAGCGTTCCCTGGGCCGAGCAGAAGTACTACGCCTGGGCCTCGGCGACCTACAACGGCAAGCCCCTGCTGCTCGCGCGCACCGGCTACACCGGGGAGGACGGCTTCGAACTGCTCGTCCCCGCCGAAGACGCCCCGGTGCTCTGGGATGCGGTCGTCGCCGCGGGAGCCGACCACGGGCTCGTCCCGGCCGGGCTCGCCGCACGCGACACGCTGCGCCTGGAGGCGGGCATGCCGTTGTACGGCCACGAGCTGAACCGCGAGACCAAGCCCGCCCAGGCCGGCCTCGGCCGGGTCGTCGTCGCCGACAAGGAGAGCTTCGTCGGCAAGGGCGGCGTGACGCCCGCGGAAGACGCGCCCGTCCTCGTCGGCCTCGTCGCCGAGGGCCGCCGCGCCGGACGCGCCGGCTATGCCGTCCAGACCGAGGACGGCGCCGTGGTCGGCGAGATCACGAGCGGCGCGCTCAGCCCGACGCTCGGCCACCCGATCGCGATGGCCTTCGTCGCCCCGGCCGTCTCCGACGGCGAGACCCCCCTGTTCCTCGACGTGCGCGGCACCAAGATCCCCGCCACCGTCACCGCCCTGCCTTTCTACCGGAGGAAGAAATGACCGATCTGAACACCCTGCACTACAGCGAAGAGCACGAGTGGGTCGCCGTGGACGGCGACACCGCGAGCATCGGCATCACCGACTTCGCCGCCGATGCCCTCGGCGACATCGTCTTCGTCGAGCTGCCCGCCGTCGGCACGTCGTTCAGCCGCGGCGACGTCTTCGGAGAGGCCGAGTCGACCAAGTCGGTCTCCGAGCTCTACGCCCCGGTCGACGGCACCGTCGTCGAGATCAACGACGCGGTGGTCGATGACCCGTCGCTGGTCAACTCGGCGCCGTTCGAGGGCGGCTGGCTGATCAAGATCTCGATCGCGGAGGGCGCCGTGGACGGCCTCCTCGACCGCGACGCGTACGTCGCACTCACGGAGGGCTGAGCGTGACCGCGTTCCTCGACCGCCACATCGGCACGACCGCGGCCGCCCAGCGGGCGATGCTCGACGCGATCGGCATCTCCCACGGCGCCGACGAGCGTCCGGTCGACGCCCTGATGCGCGAGGCCGTCCCCGCCTCGATTCGCGTCGCGTCCGACCGGGTCAGCGCCCTCCCTGCAGCCGCGAGCGAGGCGGAGGCGCTCGCCGAGCTGCGCGCCCTCGCCTCCCGCAACACGGTGAACCGCCCCATGATCGGCCTCGGCTACTACGGCACGATCACGCCCAGCGTGATCCAGCGCAACGTCTTGGAGAACCCGTCCTGGTACACGGCGTACACGCCCTACCAGCCCGAGATCTCGCAGGGCCGGCTCGAGGCGCTGATCAACTTCCAGACCATGGTCTCCGACCTCACCGGTCTCGACACGGCCAACGCCTCGATGCTCGACGAGTCCTCCGCGGTCGCCGAGGGCATGCTGCTCGCGCGCCGCGGCTCGAAGTCGGCGTCGCCCGTGTTCGTGGTCGACGCCGACGCCCTGCCGCAGACCAAGGCGCTGCTCGCCACGCGTGCAGGCGCGGTCGGGATCGAGCTGGTCGAGCGCGACTTCGCGGCGGGGGAGATCCTGCCCGAGGCGCTGTTCGGCGTGTTCGTGCAGTATCCGGGTGCCTCGGGACGGATCTGGGATCCCTCCTCGGTCATCGACGCGACGCATCTCGCGGGCGGCCTCGCGGTCGTCGCGGCCGACCTGCTCGCGCTGACGCTGATCGCGTCGCCGGGATCGCTCGGCGCCGACGTCGCCGTGGGCACCACGCAGCGCTTCGGCGTGCCGATGGGCTTCGGCGGACCGCACGCCGGGTACATGGCGGTGCGCAGCGGCCTGGAGCGACAGCTGCCCGGCCGTCTCGTCGGCGTCTCGCAGGATGCGGACGGCCACCCGGCCTACCGCCTCGCGCTGCAGACCCGCGAGCAGCACATCCGCCGCGAGAAGGCGACGTCGAACATCTGCACCGCGCAGGTGCTGCTGGCCGTGATGGCGGCGATGTACGCGGTCTACCACGGTCCCGAGGGGCTGAAGGAGATCGCGACCGGCGTCGCATCGCGGGCCCGCTTCCTCGCCACCCAGCTCGAGAAGGCGGGCGCGCACGTCGTGCACGCCGACTACTTCGACACCATCACCGTGCAGATCCCGGGCCGGGCCGAGGAGATCGTCGCCGCAGCTCACGCGGCCGGTATCCTGCTGCATCGCGTGGACGCCGACACCGTGAGCATCGCGGCCGACGAGACCACCACCTACGAGGACATCCTCGCGGTGGCCACGGTCTTCGGCGCGGGCGAGGGTTCCTTCGCGTACATCCCGGTGACGAGCGTCCCCGCGGCGCTGGCGCGCCAGGACGAGTACCTCACCCACCCGGTGTTCCACGCGCACCGCTCGGAGACCGCCATGATGCGGTACCTGAAGAGCCTCGCCGACCGCGACTACGCGCTCGATCGCGGCATGATCCCGCTCGGATCCTGCACGATGAAGCTCAACGCGGCGACGGAGATGGCGGCCGTCAGCTGGCCCGAGTTCGCGCAGCTGCACCCGTTCGCCCCCGAGGCCGACGTGCAGGGATCGCTCGCGCTCATCGATCAGCTGGAGGCGTGGCTGGCCGATGTCACCGGCTACGACGCGGTCTCCCTGCAGCCGAACGCAGGATCCCAGGGCGAGCTCGCGGGCCTGCTCGCGATCCGCGGCTACCACCTCGCGAACGGCGATGACCACCGCACGGTGTGCCTCATCCCATCCTCCGCGCACGGCACGAACGCCGCCTCGGCGGTGCTCGCCGGCATGAAGGTGGTCGTCGTGGCCACGGATGAGCTCGGCAACGTCGATCTCGACGACCTGCGCGCGAAGATCGCGCAGCACGCGGACGAGATCGCGGCGCTGATGATCACGTACCCGTCCACGCACGGCGTGTACGAGCACGATGTGCTCGACATCACGGCGGCCGTGCACGCGGTCGGCGGCCAAGTGTACATCGACGGGGCGAACCTGAACGCGCTGCTCGGCTACTCCCGCTTCGGCGACCTCGGCGGCGACGTCTCGCACCTCAACCTGCACAAGACGTTCGCGATCCCGCACGGCGGCGGAGGCCCCGGCGTGGGTCCCGTGGCGGCGAAGGCGCATCTCGCGCCGTACCTTCCGGGGCATCCGCAGGCGCAGCGCGCCGCGCACGCGGGCGGTCACGTGTTTGAAGGCGGGCCGGTCTCGGCGGCGCCCTACGGATCCGCGGGCGTGCTGCCGATCTCCTGGGCGTACGTCCGGATGCTCGGCGCCGACGGCCTGCGCGACGCGACGGCCGCCGCGGTCCTCGCCGCGAACTACGTCGCCGCGCGCCTGGGCGCGCACTACCCCGTGCTCTACACCGGCGAGCAGGGCAGGGTCGCGCACGAGTGCATCCTCGATCTGCGTCCGCTCAAGGAGGCGACCGGAATCACCGTCGACGACGTGGCGAAGCGCCTCATCGACTACGGCTTCCACGCCCCGACCATGTCGTTCCCGGTCGCGGGCACGCTCATGGTGGAGCCGACGGAGTCGGAGGATCTCGGCGAGCTGGAGCGCTTCGTCGAGGCGATGATCCAGATCCGCGCCGAGGCCGACGAGGTCGCCACGGGCGTCTGGCCGGCCGACGACAACCCGCTCGTGAACGCGCCGCACACCGCGGCCGCGCTGATCGCGGGGGAGTGGCAGCACGCCTACACGCGAGAGAAGGCCGCGTACCCGGTGCACGCGCTGATCGCGGGCAAGTACTGGCCGCCGGTGCGCCGCATCGACAACGCCTACGGGGACCGCAACCTGGTCTGCGCCTGCCCGCCCGTGGAGGCGTTCGCCTGACGTTCGCACCCGTTCGACAGACCACGACGCGCCCCGGAGCATGCTCCGGGGCGCGTCGTGTTCAGGTCACCAGTGAGTAACGGTTAACGCAGTCGGTTCGCCGGATCGGGCGCACCGCGGTTACGCTCGAATATCCCTTCATGCTCGACGACGAGCATGCAGATTGCAGTTGACTGTCCACAGGAGGACACACGTGAAGCGCAACAAGATCGCCCTTGCGGGCGTCGGGCTGCTCGCGATGGGCGCACTCGCCCTCGCCGGCTGCTCGGGTACGAGCGGCGGAAACGCCACCCCCACCACGGGTGGCAACTCGACCGCCATCATCAAGGTCAGCGGAAGCGAACCCGAGAACCCGCTCATCCCGACCAACACCAATGAGGTCGGCGGCGGCAAGATCCTCGACTCGATGTTCGCCGGTCTGGCGTACTACGACGCCAAGGGCAAGCTCGTCAACGACATGGCCGACTCGATCAAGGTCGACGACGCCAGCGACCTGACGGTGAAGCTGAAGCAGGGCAACACCTTCTCCAACGGCGAGAAGGTCACGGCCGACAGCTTCATCAACGCCTGGCAGTACGGCGCGCTGTTCTCGAACAAGCAGCTCAACCAGTCCTGGTTCAGCGACATCGAGGGCTTCAGCGACTCGGCCGACTCCCCGCTGACCGGCCTGAAGAAGGTCGACGACTACACGTTCGACATCAAGCTGGCCAACCCCGTCGCCGCGGACTTCTCGCAGCGCCTCGGCTACTCGGCGTACTACCCGCTGCCCGCGGCGTCCCTCAAGGACATGGCGGCAGCCGGTGAGAACCCGATCGGCAACGGCCCGTACAAGTTCGCCAAGGCCGGCGCCTGGCAGCACAAGATCCAGCTCGACCTGGTCAAGAACGACACCTACAAGGGTGGCCGTCAGGCGAAGAACGGCGGACTGACGTTCGTGTTCTACGCGACGCCGGACGCCGCGTACGCCGACCTGCAGAGCAACAAGGTCGACGTGATCGACCAGATCCCGTCGTCCGCGCAGCAGACGTTCGAGTCCGACCTGGGCGACCGTGCGGTCAACCAGCCGGCCGCGATCTTCCAGTCGTTCTCGCTCCCGAACAACCTCGCGCACTTCACCGGTGACGAGGGCAAGCTGCGCCGTCAGGCGATCTCGATGGCGATCGACCGTGCCGCCATCACGAAGACGATCTTCAACAGCACCCGCACCCCGGCCAGCGACTTCACCTCGCCGGTCATCGCGGGCTGGTCCGACTCCCTCACGGGCGCGGACGTGCTGAAGTTCGACGCCAAGAAGGCGAAGGATCTGTGGGCTCAGGCCGACAAGATCTCGCCGTGGAGCGGATCCTTCCAGATCGCGTACAACTCCGACGGCGGCCACCAGGCCTGGGTCGACGCTGTGGCGAACCAGCTGAAGAACAACCTCGGCATCGACGCGTCGGGCAACCCGTACGTCGACTTCGCCTCGCTCCGCAAGGACGTGAACGCACGCACCATCAAGACCGCGTTCCGCACCGGCTGGCAGGCCGACTACCCGGCGCAGTACAACTTCCTGCAGCCGCTGTACTCGACCAAGGCGTCGTCGAACGACACCGACTACTCGAACCCCGAGTTCGACAAGCTGGTCGCGAAGGGCGCTTCGGAGTCCGACCCGGCCGCGTCCACGAAGGACTACGCCCAGGCCCAGGAGCTGCTGCTCAAGGACCTGCCGTCCATCCCGCTGTGGTACTCCAACGTGAACGGCGGCTTCGCCAAGGGCGTCAGCAACGTTCAGTTCGGGTGGAACTCGGTTCCGCTGTACTACGAGATCACCAAGGGCTGACCGGCCCGAGGGATCACACCCGCGAGGCGGTGACGATCACGTCACCGCCTCGCGCGCTGTCGAAAACAGTGTCGTGCGCGTCGAACACGTGACACGATTCTCAGTGAGGCGCCAAACCAGCACAGACCGTGCCGGCACCCGAGGCGCCTCCTCATCTGGAGGGAGGGCGAATGATCGGTTACATCCTCAAACGCCTCTTGCAGGTGATCCCGGTTTTCATCGGGGCCACCCTGCTCATCTACTTTCTGGTGTTCGCCATGCCCGGCGACCCCATCGCGGCGCTCTTCGGCGACAAGCAGCCGAGCCCGCAACTGCACGCAGCGCTGACCGCCCAGTACCACCTGGATCAGCCGTTCATCGTGCAGTACTGGTTCTACCTGACGGGGATCTTCCGCGGTGACATGGGCACCACGTTCTCCGGTCAGTCCGTGAACGACGTCCTGGCGGCGACGCTGCCGGTCACGGGACGTCTCGCAGTGATGGCGATCGGCATCGAGTTCGTGCTCGCCATCATCATCGGAACCTTCTCTGCGCTGCGCAAGGGCAAGATCTTCGACAACAGCATGCTGGTCGTCTCGCTGATCTTCATCTCGCTGCCCGTGTTCGTGCTCGCCTTCCTGGCGCAGTACTTCCTCGCGGTCAAGCTGCACTGGTTCAGTCCGACCGTCGGCGCGGACAACGACTGGAGCGGCATGTGGCTGCCGGCGATCACACTCGGTGTGAGCCTGTACGCGACAAGCATGCGGCTGATGCGCGGATCCGTCATCGACACGCTCAACCAGGACTGGGTGCGCACCGCGTACAGCAAGGGCATGTCCAGGAGCCGCGTGATCCCCGTGCATGTGCTGCGCAACTCGCTCATCCCGGTCATCACCAACTCCGCGACGAACTTCGGCGTGCTCCTGGTCGGCGCGACGGTCACCGAGGGCATCTTCAACGTCCCCGGCGTCGGCAACACGCTGTTCCACGCCACGCTGCAGCACGAGGGCCCGACGATCGTCTCGTTCGTGACGGTCTTCGTGATCATCTACGTGCTCGTCAACCTGGTCGTCGACATGCTCTATGGCCTTCTCGACCCGAGGATCCGCTATGTCCAGTGACACCAGCGCGACGCATTACGTCGCCCCTATCAAAGAGACCACGATCGCGGTCGACACCGTCAAGGTCGGCGAGAAGCCGTCGAACCTCTGGCGGGACGCCTGGGCCGACATCCGCCGCCGGCCGATGTTCTGGATCTCGCTCGTCATCGTGTTCCTCGTGCTGCTGATGGCCGTGTGGCCGACGCTGTTCACGCAGACGCCGCCGAACAGCAACTGCCAGCTCTCCAACTCGAACTCCGGTCCCACCGCGGGGCATCCGCTCGGGTTCACGTTCCAGGGCTGCGACATCTACGCGCGGACCGTGTGGGGTGCGCGCACCTCCGTCTCGGTCGGCGTGATCGCCACACTCATCGGATCGGTCATCGGTCTGGTCATGGGCGCTCTGGCCGGCTTCTACGGCGGCTGGCTGGACTCGCTGCTGTCCCGGATCGGCGACATCTTCTTCTCGATCCCGTACATCCTCGCGGCGGTCGTCGTGATGAGCGTGTTCGCACAGTTCCGCAACGTGCTGACTCTCGCGGTCGCGATCGGCGGATTCGCGTGGGCCTCCACGGCCCGCGTGGTGCGCGCCGAGGTGCTCCGCGTGCGGCAGGCCGACTTCGTGATGGCGTCGCGGGCCCTGGGCAAGTCCCGGTTCGGCACGCTGATGGGGCACGTCATCCCGAACGCGATGGCGCCGCTGCTCGTGGTGTCCACGCTGAGCCTCGCCGCCGCGATCGTCGCCGAGGCGACGCTGTCGTTCCTCGGCGTCGGTCTCGGCAGCAGCACGATGAGCTGGGGCAACGACATCAGCCAGGCGCAGCAGTCTCTGCGCGTGGCCCCGATGGCCCTGATCTACCCGTCGATCGCGCTGACCGTCACCGTCCTCGCGTTCATCATGCTGGGCGAGCTCGTCAGAGACGCCCTCGACCCGAGAGCGAGGGCCCGCCGATGAGTGCTTCGACAGACACGCCGCTGCTGCGGATCCGCGATCTCAAGGTCGCGTTCGACACCCAGTCCGGATCTCGCGAGGTGCTGCACGGCATCAACCTCGAGTTGTTCGCGGGTGAGACGCTGGCGATCGTGGGGGAGTCCGGTTCGGGCAAGTCCACGACCGCCTCGGCGATCATCAACCTGCTCCCCGGAACGGGGCATGTCACGGCCGGGAGCATCACGCTCGACGGTCAGGAGCTGACCGAGCTGACCACCGGTCAGATGGAGCGGCTGCGCGGACGCGAGATCGGCTACGTGCCGCAGGATCCGATGTCCAACCTCAACCCGGTGTGGTCCATCGGCTTCCAGGTGAAGGAGGCGGTCCGTGCGAACGGCCTCGCCACCGGACGCAAGGAGATCGAGGCCCGCGCCGTCGAGGTGCTGCAGCAGGCGGGACTCGCGGACGCCTCCAAGCGCCTGCATCAGTACCCGCACCAGTTCTCCGGCGGCATGCGGCAGCGCGCGCTGATCGGCATCGGACTGGCGGCCGACCCGAAGCTGCTGATCGCGGACGAGCCCACTTCGGCGCTCGACGTGACCGTGCAGCGCGTGATCCTCGATCACCTCGCCAAGCTGACCCAGGAGAAGGGCACCGCGGTGCTCCTCATCACGCACGACCTGGGGCTGGCGGCCGAGCGCGCCGAGAAGATCATCGTCATGCAGAACGGCGAGATCGTCGAGTCGGGTCCGAGCAGGGAGATCCTGGAGAACCCGCTGCACCCGTATACGAAGAAGCTCGTGGCGGCCGCGCCCAGCATCGCGTCCCAGCGCATCCAGGCCGTGGCCGAGCGTCGGGGCATCGAGACGAGTGACGACATCGCGGGCATCCCGCCGGCGATCAGCGTGCGCGATCTGACCAAGGATTACAAGATTCGTCAGGGTCAGTTCCGCAGCGTGCCGTTCCGCGCGGTCGACGCGGTGTCGTTCGACATCCCGAAGGGCAAGACGCTGGCACTGGTCGGCGAGTCCGGCTCGGGCAAGTCGACCGTCGCCAAGATGGTGCTGAAGCTGGAGAACCCGACGGCCGGCACCATCGAGATCGACGGCGCCGACGTGTCCGCCCTGTCCGGGCGCGAGACGCTCGGCCTCCGCCGGCGCATGCAGCCCGTGTTCCAGGACCCGTACGGATCCATGGATCCGCTGCGCAACATCGGCAACACGATCTCGGAGCCGCTCGACATCCACAGCGTCGGCGATCAGGCCTCACGGCACGCGCGCGTGCTGGAGCTACTGGATCAGGTCTCGCTGCCGCGGGAGCTCGCGACGCGGTATCCGAACGAGCTGTCCGGTGGTCAGCGGCAGCGCGTGGCGATCGCCCGTGCGCTGGCGCTCAAGCCCGACATCGTCGTCCTCGACGAGGCGGTATCGGCACTCGACGTGCTGGTGCAGGATCAGATCCTGAAGCTTCTCGCGGAGCTGCAGAACGAGCTCGACCTCACGTACCTGTTCATCACCCACGACCTGGCTGTCGTGCGCGTCGCGGCCGACCTGGTCTGCGTGATGGAGAAGGGCAAGCTGGTCGAGCAGGGCACGGTCGATGAGATCTTCGCCAACCCGCAGCAGGAGTACACGGATCGTCTGCTGCAGGCGATCCCTGGCGTCTCGATCCCCCTGGGCGGTCATAGCGCGTGAGTTCTCCCGAACTGCTGCCCGTGGGCGCGCGGACGTACCGCGCGACCACGGGCATCGCCGTGCTGGTGGTGTGCGCGGTGCTGTCGGTGTTCCTGCTCGGCGACGCCGTGGTGCGCGGCAGCTGGGGGCTCATGCTCCTGTACGCGCCGTGGGTGCTGCTGGTGCTCTGGCTGATCTACGAGATCAGCGTGGTGTCGATGGTGCGCGTCGATGAGGAGGGCGCGGTCGTGCAGAACGTGCTGCGCCGCACGTCGTTCGGCTGGCGCCGGGTCACGGCGCTGGATCTGCGCTGGCAGCTCGACTTCGCACTCGAAGACGGGCGCCGCCTGTCCTGCTGGGGCGGACCGGGACGGATCCAGTCCCCGCGGATGAGCCGCGGCGGCGACGGCGTGAAGGTGCCGGAGAGCCTGCGCACCCTGACCGAGGTCAGCGCGCGGTGGGAGCACGCGGTCGAGCAGCCGACCGGTGCGGACGCGCCGATCCGCCGCAGCTGGGACTGGCCGGCGCTGGCCGCCCTGGTCGTGATCGTGGTCTGGGCCGTGATCGCGATCGCCGTCACCCGCTGATCCCATAGGCCAGCCCCCAACCCGCGACCAGCCTCCAACCCGCGAGACGGCAACTGCGCCGCGAGACTGCAGCAATGTGCTGCAGTCTCGCGGCATCGTTGCAGTCTCGCGGGCTTCGAGGGTGAGTCAACGCAGGGCGAGACGGAGAGCCGCGAGCATGGCGGGATCGGGGCTGCCGATACGCGGAACGCCGGTGCGGGCCAGCATGGTCGTCAGCAGGTCGGGATCTCGGATCTCGGGCCATCCCCCATCGCAGGTGGGCGCGCACCTTCCGGCGCAGCCGCGCTTCGCGTCGCTTCTCATCCCGGATCACGTCGCTCGGATCCCCGAGTTCGCCGGAGTACTTGACGGCGCCGTCCGCCTCGCCGATCAGGTCACGATCGCGCCAGAAGAAGTCGACACGATCCTCTTCGCCTTCCGTGCGGAAGGCGACTTGAAGCTCTGGAAGTTCGAAACCGCCGAACTCCATGACAGCGAGGCTGAGCGACTCCAGCACGCTCTCGGGGATGCCGGTCGCGCGATCCAGCACCCAGCGGGCCCGTCGCCGATACCGGGACGAGAGGCGTGACTCGTTCACCGCCTGGAGCTGTTCGATCGTGACGTCCGGTGCCTTTCGCCTGAGCGCATCGGCGTAGGCGAGTCCGACGCCCGGCGTGCTTGCCCGGGCGACGTCGACGATCGTGTCGCGCGCGAGGTGAACAGGATCCCGTCCTGACTCTCGATCTCGCGCTCGTCACGCGAGACGAAGGTCCTGACCGCACCGGACAGCCGGCTGGTGCCCCGGGCGTCCAGCACGTGAATGGGATCCGCGGTCCGAGCCAGGACCACGCCGAGAAGCGCTGCCGCCGACGGCCCGCAGAGGATGAGTTCGGGATGCCGGGCCGCCACAGCATGCACCTTCGCCAGATACCGTTTCCCCGGGGCGAGCGTGCGCCAGGCTGCGGTGCCGACGTACACCCCCGGGATGACACGGGTGAGCTCTCCCCGCCGATGCGCGGAGACGAGCCCGGACGGGTTCGTCGTCGCGGCCGAGCGGATCAGCGGTATGGGCGAAGGCGCCAGAGCGGTGAGTTCCATGACGGGCATGGGCTCATCCTGGGCAATCCCGCAACCCTCGATCGGCCTCGGCACGAAACCGGTGCACAACGCGCGACGGCCGCCACCCGCGCGGACTCAACCACCACGATCGCGCCACCCCTGTCCAAACCGGCGAGACTGCGTGTCCGACGCGAGACTGCGGCAACGTGCTGCAGTCTCACCGCGCAGATGCAGTCTCGCGGGTTCCCAGGGCTCGACGGGCTCGAAGGGTTCGAGGGGCCGGAGCGGGCCGCGCGGGTGTTGCCGGGGTCAGTGCGCGGGGAGGCCGAACAGGGCGGGCCAGAGCGACGCCGCCCAGGGGTAGCCGACGAAGGCGGCGGCGTCGATGAGGAAGTGCGCGACGAGGAACGGCAGCAGCCGGCCGGTGCGCAGGAACAGGAAGCCGAACAGCAGGCCCATCGCGAGGTTCCCGATGAAGGCGCCGGGTCCCTGGTAGAGGTGATAGCTCGCGCGCAGAACCGAGGTGCTCAGCACGATGCTCCACGGCCCCCAGCCGAGCTGGCGGAGCCGGGCGAACAGATATCCCAGCACCACGAACTCCTCCTGCACCGCGGCCCGAGCCGCCGACAGCAGCAGGATCGGGACGGTCCACCAGTAGCTGCTCTGCGCTCCCGGATCCACGGCCACGAACAGCCCCAGCAGGCGCCCGACGATGTACAGCGCCAGGCCGGGGATCCCGATCGCGAGGACCAGCCCGAGGCCCCAGCCGGTGTCGCGGCCGATCCGGGTGCCGTACAGGCCCAGCGCGCCCAGGCGCGGCCGGCTCGAACGCCAGAGCAGGAAGCACACCAGCAGCACGGGCACGATGGAGAACGCGATGCCCAGCAGCTGGTAGACGAGGTCGAACAGCTCGCGGCTGGACTGCGCGGGATTCAGCGTCGCGGTCTGGTCGGCGAGCGGCGTGCTCAGCGTCAGCCGGTCGAGCAGCTGCACCACCGAGTACACCGCGGACTGGCCCAGGCCCAGCGCGAGCACGATCGCGATCTCCCACCTGATCCGCCCGCGCGGCGGTGCGTCCGGCGGGTCCAGCGGCAGCGTGATCCTCATGCGACGAGCGTACGGGGATCCGATCAGGATCCGCCGCGCAGGCCTCGTTCAGCCCCGTCATGTATCCTGAAGAGTCCGGAATCCCGGGCGCAACCCCCTTCTGCTTAGGATTTTTCATGGCGCACGCCCTCCGTTCCGATCTCCGCAACGTCGCCATCGTCGCGCACGTCGACCACGGCAAGACCACGCTGGTCGACGCGATGCTCCGCCAGACCGGATCCTTCGGCTCGCACGAGCATATGGAAGAGCGTGCGATGGACTCGAACGACTTGGAGCGTGAGAAGGGCATCACGATCCTCGCCAAGAACACGGCGATCACCTACCGCGGCATCCACACCGAGACCCCGGTCACGATCAACGTGATCGACACCCCCGGTCACGCCGACTTCGGCGGCGAGGTCGAGCGCGGCCTGTCCATGGTCGACGGCGTCGTGCTGCTCGTCGACGCGAGCGAGGGCCCGCTGCCGCAGACCCGCTTCGTGCTGCGCAAGGCGCTCGAGGCGAAGCTGCCCGTGATCCTGCTGGTGAACAAGACGGATCGCCCCGACGCCCGCATCGCCGAGGTCGAGGAGGAGGCCCACGATCTGCTGCTGGGCCTCGCGTCCGACCTCGTCGACGATGTGCCCGACCTCGACGTCGACGCCCTGCTCGACGTGCCTGTGGTCTACGCCTCCGGTCGCGCCGGCGCCGCCTCGCGCAACCGTCCGGCGAACGGCGAGCTGCCCGACAACGCCGACCTCGAGCCGCTGTTCGAGGCGATCCTCGAGCACGTCCCCGCACCGGCCTACGACGATGACGCCCCGCTGCAGGCCTGGGTCACCAACCTCGACTCCAGCCCGTTCCTCGGCCGTCTCGCGCTGCTGCGCGTCTTCAACGGCACGCTGAAGAAGGGCCAGACCGTGGCCTGGGTGCGTGCGGACGGCACCACCAGCAACGCGCGCATCACCGAGCTGCTGAAGACCCGTGCGCTCGAGCGCTACCCGGCAGAGTCGGCCGGCCCCGGCGACATCGTCGCGATCGCCGGCTTCGAGGACATCACGATCGGCGAGACGATCGCCGACCCCGAGGACGTGCGACCGCTGCCGCAGATCCACGTCGACGACCCGGCGATCTCGATGACGATCGGCACCAACACCTCGCCGCTGGTCGGCAAGGTCAAGGGGCACAAGCTCACCGCCCGCATGGTGAAGGATCGCCTGGACCGCGAGCTGATCGGAAACGTCTCGCTCAAGGTCGTGGAGATCGGCCGCCCCGACGCCTGGGAGGTGCAGGGCCGCGGCGAGCTCGCCCTGGCGATCCTCGTCGAGAACATGCGCCGTGAGGGCTTCGAACTCACCGTCGGCAAGCCGCAGGTCGTCACGAAGAAGGTCGACGGCAAGACCTTCGAGCCGTTCGAGCACCTCACGATCGACGCTCCCGAGGAGTACCTCGGTGCGATCACGCAGCTGCTCGCGAGCCGCAAGGGTCGCATGGACAACATGATCAACCACGGCACCGGCTGGGTGCGCATGGAGTTCATCGTGCCGTCGCGCGGCCTCATCGGCTTCCGCACCGAATTCCTCACGACCACGCGCGGCACCGGCATCGCGAACGCGATCTCGCACGGCTATGAGCCCTGGGCCGGTCACATCGTGACGCGCCAGAACGGCTCCATCGTGGCGGACCGCATGGGCGTCGTCACGCCGTTCGCGATCATCGCCCTGCAGGAGCGGATGTCGTTCTTCGTGCAGCCCACGCAGGAGGTCTACGAGGGCATGGTCATCGGCGAGAACTCGCGCTCCGACGACATGGACGTGAACATCACCAAGGAGAAGAAGCTGACGAACATGCGTCAGTCGACCGCCGACAACTTCGAGTCGATGACCCCGCCGCGCAGCCTCTCGCTCGAGGAGAGCCTCGAGTTCGCGCGCGACGACGAATGCGTCGAGGTCACCCCGGAGATGGTACGGATCCGCAAGGTCACGCTCGACCAGACGATCCGCGCCCGTGAGACGGCGCGTCTGAAGCGCCAGGACGCGAACGTCTGAGGCGGACGAGGCCTCACCGACGCCCCAGCCCGGCCGTCAGCGCAGCTCTGAGATGAGCACCGCCGACGTGCCGGGCTCGAGCGCCTCGAACACGTGCCCGGCGTCGCCCGGGTAGGAGAGATAGTCGCCGGGGTGCAGCTCCGAGGCGGCGTCGGACGGGCCGATCAGCGCGCGCCCGCTGATCAGCACCACGTGCTCGGTCGTGCCCGTGTGGTGCGGCGCGGAGCGGCGCGGCTCGCCGGGCTCGGCCTGGATGATGTAGATGTCGCGGCGGGCGCCGGGCGGGCACGCCGCGATGAGCGTGGCGACGTAGGGCGCCGCTGCGGAGGGCACGCCGGCGTACTCGTCCGCACGGATCAGGGTCGGCATGCTCACGCGCTCTTCGACGAAGGCCGCGAACGGCAGACCCAGGGCGTCGGCGATCGCCCACAGCGTCTCGACGCTCGGGCCGGTCGATCCGCTCTCCAGCTGCGACACGGTGGCCTTCGAGACCCCGGCGCGGCGGGCCAGCTCCGACACCGAGATCCCGGCGGCTTCCCGTTCGCGACGGAGGGACCGGGAGATGCGTGCGCGGAGATCGTCCATGCGGCCAGTATTCCAAACGATCGTTCATCTTGACAGACGGTTCCACGGGTGTTCAGAATGTTAGTCATGCGTTCAGTCAACCGAACGACGGATCCGCAGGGCGAGGACACCGCCGCCGAGGTCCGCGTGGCGCGCAAAGAGGCGCTCGGTGTCGCGCTCGCGACCAGCGCGTACGGCATCTCGTTCGGGGCGCTGGCCGTCGCGAGCGGCTTCGACGTGTGGCAGACCTGTGTGCTGAGCCTGGTGATGTTCACCGGCGGATCGCAGTTCGCGTTCGCCGGGGTGATCGGGGCCGGGGGACTGGCCGCCGCTCCCGCCGCGATCGCCTCCGCGCTGCTGCTCGGCGTGCGCAACGTGGCCTATGGGATCCGCATGTCGCCCGTGATCGGCCGCCGCGCGCTCACGCGGGCGGCCGCCGCGCACTTCACGATCGATGAGTCCACCGCGGTCTCGCTCGCGCAGCGCTCGCCGGGGGCGCGCAGGGTCGGCTTCTGGATCACGGGCATCGGCATCTACGTCGGCTGGAACCTGAGCACGCTGCTCGGTGCGCTGCTCGGCGACGTGCTGGGGGATCCGAAGACGTACGGGCTCGACGCGGCTGCGGCGGCCGCGTTCCTCGCGCTGCTCTGGCCCCGGCTCCGCAGACGTCAGGCGATCGCGGTCGGGATCGCGGCGGCCGCCGTGGCGACGGCGCTCACGCCGGTGCTCATCCCGGGCCTGCCCGTGCTCGTCGCGGCGCTGGTGGCGATCGCCGTGGGCTGGTTCGACTGGTTCGCGCCGAAGGGCGTCCCCGCGGCGCAGGAGGAGGAGACGCGATGACACTGTGGAACGCCGTGCTGCTGGCCGCGATCGGCTGCCTCGCGCTCAAGGGGATCGGCTACCTCGTGCCCGCCTCCGCGCTGGAGGCGCCGCGCCCTGCCCGGATCACGGATCTGCTCACGGTGGCGCTGCTCGCCGCTCTCGTGGCGGTGCAGGCGCTCGCCTCGGGACAGCACATCGTGGTGGACGCCCGGGTTCCGGCCGTGCTGGTCGCCGCGGGCCTGCTGTGGCTGCGGCAGTCGTTCCTCGTGGTGGTGATCGCGGGTGCGGCGGTCGCCGCTCTCCTGCGGCTCGTAGGGTGGGCCGCGTAAGCTCGAGCCGTGCGCGGATCCTGGGTGAGCAGAGTGCTGTCGTGGGTCGCCCTGCTCGTCGTGGGGGCGATGTTCGGGCTGGCAGCGACCGTCGCGCACGCCTCGTCGTTGTCCGGGGTGCCCTGGATCGCGCAGACGCCGGTGCTCTCGGCCACGCTGGGGTCCGCGGCTCTCGGGATCGTGCTCGGAGTGCTGGCGTGCGGGGGCATGCTGCTCGCCGTGCGCCTGCTGCTGCAGGACCGCTGGGCGGCTCTGATCACCGGACTCGGGATGCTGGCCGGCATGGTCGTCATCTCCGGGAGCGGCCCCGGCGGATCAGTGATCGTCCCGAACGACGTGCTCGGCGTGGTCTGGACCTGGACGGTGGCGGTCCTGGTGCTGCTCGTGGTCGCATGGCCGGACTTCTCCCGGATCCGCCGGCTGCAGCGGGAGGCGGCCCTTCGACAGGCTCAGGGACCGGGGGAGCAGGGCCAGGGGCAGGGCGGCGGGTCGTAGACTGGGACGGTGACCTATGTGATCGCTCTTCCCTGTGTCGATGTGAAGGATCGTGCCTGCATCGACGAGTGCCCGGTGGACTGCATCTACGAGGGTGAGCGCTCGTTGTACATCCACCCGGACGAGTGCGTGGACTGCGGGGCGTGCGAACCGGTGTGCCCGGTCGAGGCGATCTACTACGAAGACGACCTGCCCGAGGAATGGGCCGACTATTACAAGGCGAACGTGGAGTTCTTCGACGAGATCGGATCCCCCGGCGGGGCCGCCAAGGTCGGCGTCTACCCGTTCGACCACCCGATCATCGCCGCACTTCCCCCGCAGGGGGAGTAGTGAGCGTCCGCGACCTCGCCGACTACCCGTGGGACGCCGTCGCTCCGTATCGTGAGCGCGCGGCCGCGCATCCTGGCGGAATCGTCGACCTCGCCATCGGCTCCCCGGTGGATCCGACACCGGAGATCATCCGGCACGCCCTCGCCGAGGCGACCGATGCGCACTCGTATCCGCAGACGGTGGGGACGCCCGCCCTGCGCGAGGCGATCGTGGAGTGGTACGCGCGCCGGCGCGGGGTGCCGGATCTGCGTGTCGACAATGTGCTTCCCACGATCGGCTCCAAGGAACTCGTCGCACTGCTGCCGACCCTGCTCGGGCTCGGCGCGGGCGACATCGTGGTGCAGCCGCGGGTCGCCTATCCGACCTACGCGGTCGGGGCGATTCTCGCCGGTGCGACCGTGGTCTCCGAGGACGACCCGGCGCAGTGGCCCGAGGGCACGAAGCTCATCTGGATCAACACCCCCGGCAACCCGGATGGGCGCACCTGGAGTGTCGACGAGCTCGCCACGGCCGTGCGCCGTGCGCGCGAGCTGGGCGCGATCCTCGCCAGCGACGAGTGCTATGCAGAGCTCGGCTGGGACGGCCGGTGGGCGACCGAGCCGGTGCCCTCCGTGCTCGATCCGCGGGTCACGGGCGGCACGCGTGCAGGCCTGCTCTCGGTCTACTCGCTGAGCAAGCAGTCCAACCTGGCCGGCTACCGCGCCGCGTTCGTGGCCGGCTGCGCCCGCGTCGTGGGCGACGTCCTGGCGGCGCGCAAGCACCTCGGCCTCATGCCGCCGGCCCCCGTGCAGCACGCGATGGCGGTCGCCCTGCGTGACGACGAGCACGTCGCCGTGCAGAAGGAGCGCTACCGCCGGCGCCGCGAGCTGCTGCGCCCCGCCCTCATCGAGGCCGGCTTCCGCATCGACGGCTCGGAGGCGGGGCTGTACCTCTGGGCCACGCAGGGACGCGACGCGTGGGATTCGATGGGTGCGCTCGCGGATCTCGGGATCCTCGCGGGTCCCGGACCCTTCTACGGCGACTTCTCCGCAGAGCACGTGCGGCTCTCGCTGACCGCGCCGCTGGAGCGCGTCGAGGCGGCCGCGGCGCGGCTGCGTGGCACGGTTTCGTAGCGCTCGGCAGCGAATTCGTAGCTTCCCGCAGGGCCTGCCGCGGAACTCTTGGCTGTTGTCACAGTAGGTTCCCACGCGGGCTAGGCTGTATGAGCGACGCGATCGCGGGCCCACCGGCCTGATCGTGCATCCCCCACACTTTCAGCATGAGGAGGTCTGCGTGAGCGCAGCGGGCGAGCGGCCTACGAAGGCGACGCTGACAGTAGGCGAGACGACCGCGGAGTTCCCGATCCTGCAAGGGACCGACGGACGCGCCAGCATCGACTTCTCCACCCTGACCAGGCAGACCGGGCACACCGGTCTCGACTACGGCTTCGTGAACACGGCGTCGACCAAGTCGGAGATCACGTTCATCGACGGCGACAAGGGCATCCTGCGCTACCGGGGGTACCCGATCGAGCAGATCGCGAACACCTGCTCGTATCTCGAGGTCGCCTGGCTGCTCATCTACGGCGAGCTGCCCAGTGCCTCGGAGCTCGCGGAGTTCGACGAGAAGATCCGCCGGCACACGCTGCTGCACGAGGACCTGAAGCACTTCTTCTCGGCCCTGCCGCACACGGCGCACCCGATGTCGGTGCTGTCCAGCGCGGTCGCGGCGCTCTCGACGTACTACGAGGGCGAGACCGATGTGCACAACCCCGAGCACGTCGAGCTGAACATGGTGCGCATGCTCGCCAAGCTCCCCGTGATCGCCGCCTACGCGCACAAGAAGAGCGTGGGCCAGGCCTTCCTCTACCCGGACAACTCGCTGAGCTTCGTGGACAACTTCCTCAAGCTCAACTTCGGCGTGCACAGCGAGCCCTACGAGATCAACCCGGTCATGTCCCGGGCGCTCGAGCTGCTGCTGATCCTGCACGAGGACCACGAGCAGAACGCCTCCACGTCGACGGTGCGCCTGGTGGGATCCACCGGTGCCAACCAGTTCGCCTCGATCTCCGCCGGCATCCAGGCCCTCTCAGGGCCCCTGCACGGCGGCGCGAACGAGGCCGTGCTGACGATGCTCGGGGGGATCCGCGACTCCGGCCAGAGCGTGCAGCGCTTCGTCGAGCGGGTGAAGAACAAGGAAGACGGCGTGAAGCTCATGGGCTTCGGGCACCGCGTCTACAAGAACTACGATCCCCGCGCGACCCTGGTCAAGGCCGCGGCGGACGAGGTGCTCTCCGAGCTCGGGGTGACGGATCCGCTCCTCGACCTCGCGAAGGAGCTCGAGGAGATCGCGCTCGCCGACGACTACTTCCAGGAGCGCCGGCTCTACCCGAACGTCGACTTCTACACCGGCGTCATCTACAAGGCGATGGGCTTCCCGACGCGGATGTTCACGGTGCTTTTCGCGATCGGCCGGCTGCCCGGCTGGCTGGCGCAGTGGCGCGAGCTGAACCTCGACCCGCAGACCAAGATCGGCCGCCCGCAGCAGCTGTACACGGGCGCTGCCGAGCGCGACTTCCGCCGCGGCTGAGCGCCGCAGACGCACGCAGACGCGAAGAGGGGGGATCCGGATCGGATCCCCCCTCTTCTGTGCGTTCAGCGGGTCAGCGTCCGGCCGCCGTGCCCTGCGGGCGCGAGGACCGGCGGCGGCGACGACGCGCGGGCGCCTCGCCGGCCGTGGCCGGATGCTGGGCGGCACGGGCCTGGCCCTGGTGGGACTGGCCCTGACGGGCCTGGCCCTGACGAGCCTGGCTCTGACGACCCTGGCCCTGAGCGGCCGGCTTCCTGGGCGTCTGGCGCTGCGGCTGCTGCTGCACGGGCTTCAGGACCGGCTTGACGTAGGCCGCGGTCTCGCCGACCAGGGCAGTGACGGTCGGCGAGGTGGGCGTCACCTGCTCGATGTCGGCGCTGATCTTCGCCTTGCGGAGCAGATCCTTCACGTCGCGGCGCTGCTCGGGGGTCAGCACGGTGACGACCGTGCCGGCGGCGCCCGCACGGGCCGTGCGGCCGGAGCGGTGCAGGTACGCCTTGTGCTCGGCGGGCGGGTCGACGTGCACGACGAGGTCGACGTCGTCCACGTGCACGCCACGTGCCGCGACGTCGGTCGCGACGAGCACCCGCACCCCGCCGTCGGCCGGGTCGGCGGAGAACGCGGCGAGGTTGCGCTCGCGCGCGCCCTGGGCGAGGTTGCCGTGCAGGTCCACGGACGGGATGCCCGCGGCGGTCAGCGTCTTGGCGAGCTTCTTCGCCTGGTGCTTGGTGCGGGTGAACAGGATCCGTCGGCCGGCGCCCGAGGCGAGGGTCTGCACGAGATCCTTCTTCGCGTCGGCGTCGGCGACCTCGAGCACCCGGTGGGTCATCTCACCCACCGGAACGCTCTCCTCGTCGACCTCGTGCTTGACGGGGCGGGACAGGAAGCGGCGCGCGAGCACGTCGATCCCGTTGTCCAGGGTCGCGCTGAACAGCAGGCGCTGGCCCTCGGACGGTGTCGCGGTGAGGATCCGGGTGACACCGGGCAGGAAGCCGAGATCGGCCATGTGGTCGGCCTCGTCGAGCACGGTGACCCGCACGTCGCCGAGACGCACGATGCCCTGCTTCATGAGGTCCTCGAGGCGGCCGGGGCAGGCCACGAGGATGTCCACACCGCGACGCATCGCGTCCTCCTGCGGGCGCTGGCTGACCCCGCCGAAGACGGTGGCGACGCGCAGATTCGCGGCCTGGGCGAGCGGGGTGATGGTCGCGGCGATCTGCGACGCGAGTTCACGCGTCGGTGCCAGCACGAGGCCGCGCGGGTACTGCGGGCGTGCCTTGAAGCCCGTGAGGCGGGCGACCAGGGGCAGGGCGAAGGCGATGGTCTTGCCGCTGCCGGTGCGGCCGCGGCCGAGCAGGTCGCGGCCGGCGAGGGCGTCGGGGAGCGTATCGCGCTGGATGGCGAACGCTTCGGTCTTGCCGTCGGCGGCGAGGACGGCGGCCAGCGGGGCGGGCACGCCGAGATCGAGGAAGGAAGTCATGGGTGTCTCCTGGGCCGGGGAACGGCCGCGGGTAGGGGCGTCGCGGTGAAAGTCTGTGTTGCAACGACGCAAGAGGTCGCCGCTCACAGAACCAGATCGCGAGGGGGAGCGACTCGGAAGTGCTCCGCGCCCAGGGATCCAGGATGGCGACGAGAAGCCGGATGATCCGACAACCTCACCATCCTAGCGCGGATCCCTGGGCGCGGCGCTCAGACCGCGTCGACGAGCTCGGGGAGCGTCGTCGTGGCGGTGCCGTCGGAGGGGCGGGTGCGGACGGCCCAGACGATCGCCCCCGCCACGAGCGTGCACACGGCGACCAGTCCCCAGGCCTTGGCGAACCCGGGGGCGGACCCGTGCGGGGCGGCGCCGAACACGATCGCTCCGGTCGCGGCGGATCCGATCGCGGAGCCGATCGTGCGGAGGTTCGCGTTCACGCCGGTCGCGACGCCGGTCACCGCGGCCGGGACGCCCTGCACGACGATGCTCGCGGAGGCCGCATAGGCGAGGCCGCAGCCGATGCCGAACCCGGCCCCGGCGATCGCGAGCTGCCACGGCGCCGTGTGGGCGAGCGCTGCGGACGCGGCCGAGACGCCCATCAGCACCGACCCGGTGGCGAGCATGGTCCGCAGCGACACGATCCTGCTCAGGGCGCCGGCGGCGAAGCCGATCCCGCTCATGCCGATCAGCATCGGCACGAGCACCAGCCCGGCGTCGCGGACCGAGAGCCCGGTGCCGCCCGCGGACGGGGAGAGTTCGAGGAACTGCGGCAGGTAGCCCCAGAACGCGAACACTCCCGCGCCGATCAGCAGCGACGCGGCGTTCGCGGGCCAGATCGCCGGCGACGTCATGAGGCGCAGGTCGACCAGCGGCTCGGCGGAGCGCAGCTCGGACAGGATCCACGCGGTGAACGCGAGCACGGCGACGCCGAAGAAGGCCAGTGTCGCCGGCGCCGTCCAGCCCCAGCGGGCGCCGGCGCTGAGCGGCACGAGCAGGGCGACCAGCCACGCCGACAGGAGCAGGGAGGAGCGCGTGTTCACCCGGCCGTGGGCACGGGTGCCGCTGTCGCGCACCACCGCGACGGTGAGGAAGGCGCCGATCATGGCGACGAGGAACGGGATCGCGAAGGTGCCCCGCCAGCCGACGAGGTCGGCGATGGGCCCCGCCAGCACCGTGCCCGCGGCGCCGCCGATGCCGATCACGGCGCTGACGACGCCGATCGCGCCCGTGACCCGCTCGCGCGGGAGGGCGTCGCGGAGCAGCCCGTAGGCCAGGGGGAACAGCGCCCCGCCGATGCCCTGCAGCACGCGGGCGACGATCAGCATGGTGAGAGAAGGCGCCACGGCGGCGAGCACGTCGCCGAGAGCCGTGACCCCGAGCGTGATGAGGAAGGTGGTGCGCCGCCCGCGCAGGTCGCCGATGCGGCCCAGCGTGGGGGTGGCGACCGCGGCGGCGATGAGCCAGGCGGTCATCGTCCAGCTGGCGGCATCGGCGGTGACGCCGAACTCCGCCTGCACGAGGGGGACGAGGGGGATGACGAGGTTCTGCAGCAGCGCGATGGACGAGACCGCCACGGCGATGGCGACCAGGATCGAGGTGGATGAGCGGGACATGAGTTCCCTTCCGGAGCCTGGGGAAACGGAGTAAAGTGGAAGAAGGCCTCCGAACGGAGGGTTCCTCCGGATAGACATTACCGGAGGGTGCCTCCGGTTTGCAAGAGGTTTCGAGGACTTTCTGGAAGGACGACGCGATGGGCGTGCAGAACCGGGCGACGATGACGCTGGAGGAGCGGCGACCGCGCCGCGCCGACGCCGCGCGGAACTTCGACGCCCTGGTCACCGCAGGCCGTGATGTCTTCGCGGAAGAGGGATCAGGTGCGTCGCTCGAGGACATCGCGCGGCGCGCCGGCGTCGGCATCGGGACGCTGTACCGCAACTTCCCGACCCGCGACGACCTGATCGAGACGCTCTACCTGCGCGAGGTCGCGGCTCTCGCCGACGCCGCCGACGAGGTCTCGGGGCTCGCGCCCTGGGCGGCCTTCGAGGCCTGGCTGGACCGGTTCGTGGAGTACGTCGGCACCAAGCACGTGCTGCTGGACGGCCTGAACGGCGAGTCGACGGTGTTCGCCGAGTGCCGTGTCGTCATGCTCGCGGCGGGGGATCCGCTGCTGAAGCGCGCGCAGCAGGAGGGCGCCGCGAAGGCGGACCTCGACATCGGCGACGTCGTGAAGCTCATCGCCGGGGTCAGCGCGGTCGCCTACGACGACGACGCGCAGCGCCGGCGCGTGCTCGAGCTCGCGATCGGATCGCTGCGCGCTTAGGCGTGCAGCGCCTCGTTGAGGGTGACGCCGGCGCCCGCACGGCGTACGGCCTCGACGGCTCCGGTGAGCGAGTTGCGGCGGAACAGGATCCCGTCCTCGCCGGACAGCGCGGCACCCTTCACGACCGGGCGACCGCCGTCGGCCAGGGGTGCGCCGTCGGCCAGGACGATCTTGGTGCCGGCCGTGACGTAGAGCCCCGCCTCGACGATGCAGTCGTCGCCGAGGGAGATACCGATGCCCGCGTTCGCGCCGAGCAGGGTGCGCGCGCCGATCGAGACGCGGTGCGTGCCGCCGCCGGAGAGGGTGCCCATGATCGAGGATCCGCCGCCGATGTCCGATCCGTCGCCGACCACGACGCCCTGCGAGATACGCCCCTCGACCATCGACGCGCCCAGGGTGCCGGAGTTGTAGTTCACGAAGCCCTCGTGCATGACGGTGGTGCCGGGGGAGAGGTGCGCGCCCAGCCGCACCCGCGAGGCGTCGGCGATGCGTACGCCCGCGGGCAGCACGTAGTCGGTGAGCCGGGGGAACTTGTCGACGCCGGAGATCTGGATCCCCGCGCGCTGCAGCGCAGGGCGCAGCCGGGCTGCGTCTGCGGGGAGCATGGGGCCCGCACTGGTCCAGGCGATGTTCGGAAGATACGAGAAGATCCCGTCCAGATTGAGCTCGTTGGGGCGCACCAGCAGATGCGAGAGCGCGTGCAGGCGCAGATACACGTCGGCGGTGGAGGTGGGGGCCTCATCGAGGTCGATCCGCAGCTGCACGGTCTCGACCGATACCGCACGGCGCTCGTCCGGCCCGGTGAAGGCCGAGAGGTCGGAGCCGGCGACCGCCTCGGTGCCGATTTCGGGGAACCAGGCGTCCAGGACGGTGCCGTCGTCGGCGAGGGTGGTCAGGCCGGAGCCGAAGATCGTGCGGGCGTCGCTCATGCCTCCACGGTACCGAATCGTCGCGCCCAGCTTCGCCCTCATGACGCGGCGCTAGGGTGGGGTTCATGCCGCTCGACCTGACCGCGTCGTCCCTGGACATCACCCGTGCGATCTGCGACATCCCCAGCGTCTCGGGGGAGGAGCGGGCGCTCGCCGACCTGATCGAGGAGGCGGTGCGTGCACTGGATCACCTCGAGGTGATCCGCGAGGGCAACACGATCATCGCGCGCACGAACCTGGGCCGCACCCAGCGCGTGGCGATCGCCGGGCACATCGACACCGTGCCGATCAACGCGAACGTGCCCAGCCGCGATCTGGTCCTCGACGGCGAGGAGTTCCTCTGGGGTCGCGGCACGGTCGACATGAAGGCGGGCGTCGCGGTGCAGCTCAAGCTGGCCGCCGAGCTGGTCGAACCCGTGGTCGACATCACCTGGATGTGGTACGACAACGAGGAGGTCGAGGCGGCCCGCAACGGGCTGAAGCTGCTCGCCGACCGCCGCCCCGAGCTGTTCCAGGCCGACTTCGCGATCCTCGGGGAGCCGTCGAACGGCGAGGTCGAGGGCGGCTGCAACGGCACACTGCGCGCGGTCGTGCGCACCGCCGGCGTGCGCGCCCACTCGGCCAGGTCGTGGATCGGCGAGAACGCGATCCATCGCGCGGCTCCCCTCCTCGCCCGTCTCGCCGAGTACCGCGCCCGCGAGATCACCGTCGACGGGCTCGACTACCGCGAGGGCCTCAACGCCGTGCGGATCAGCGGCGGCGTCGCCGGCAACGTCATCCCGGACCTCTGCGAGGTCGAGGTCAACTACCGCTTCGCCCCGAGCAAGTCCGCGGCCGACGCGGAGGCGCACGTGCGGCGTGTGTTCGACGGGTTCGCGGTGGAGGTCACCGACGTCGCCGAGGGCGCCCGCCCCGGGCTGGACGCTCCGATCGCCCGGGACTTCCTCGCCGGGGTCGGCGCGACCCCGAAGCCGAAGTACGGCTGGACCGACGTGGCGCGATTCTCCGCGCTGGGCATTCCCGCCGTCAACTACGGCCCGGGCGATCCGCACCTCGCGCATCACGATGAGGAGAGGGTCCCGGTCGCGCAGATCGAGAGCACCGAGCGGGGTCTGCGTTCCTGGCTCAGCGGTGTCTGAGCCGGCGCTTGCGGTGACGCGCCCCCGCACGGGGCCCCGCTGGGCCGCCAGGGCGTATGCGCGCACGCCCGCGTGGGCGGGCATCCTCGCGATCTATGTGGGGGCGCGTCTGATCACGACCGGGTTCCTGCTCGCGGCGACCGGGATGTCCACGGCACCGGGCGCACGGTTCGGGCCTCATGCGAGCCTGGGATCCTTCGTCGCCGGCTGGGACGCGCAGTGGTACTGGTATATCTCGGTGTACGGGTATCCGCAGGTGCTGCCGCTCGGTCCCAACGGGCATGTCACCCAGAACTCGTGGGCGTTCCTGCCGGTGTACTCCTGGCTCGCGCAGGCGGTGAGCTGGCCGCTGGGCGGATTCTGGCCGATCGGCGCGGTGATCGTGTCGCTCGTGGCGGGTTACTTCTGCTGTGTCGTGCTGTTCCGCATGATGCGGGGGCGGATCGGGCGGATGGCCGCGATCTGGACGGTCGTGTTCTTCGCCTCGGGCCCGCTGGGCGCCCTGTTCCAGGTCGGCTACGCCGAGGTGCTGAACATGCTGTTCCTGCTGCTCGCCCTGGACGGCCTGATCCGCCGCCGCTATGTGCGGCTCTATCCGCTGATCGTGCTGATGGGCTTCACGCGTCCCGGCGTGCTCGCCTTCGCGCTGATGCTGGGGCTCATGCTCGTGCTGCGCTGGATCCGGCGCCGTCAGGATCCGCTCGCGCCGCAGGAGATCGCGAACTATCTGTGCCTGGGCGCGCTGGCGGTCGCGGCCGGATTCGCGTGGCAGGTCATCGCGGGGATCGTCACGCACAACCCGAACGCGTACATGGAGACGGAGCTTTCGTGGCGCGCCTTCTGGATGCCGGGAGCCGGCCACGCGGCATTCGCGCCGTTCGACGGCTGGCTGACGGCGATGCCGTACTGGGCACAGCTGCTCGGCGCTCCCGGGTGGGTGGGACTGGCCGTGCTGGTGGTGCTGGTCGCCCTGTTCGGCTGGGCGTTGATCGCGGGACCGGGAGTGCGCCGGCTCGGGCCGGAGATCCGCCTGTTCAGCGCGAGCTATCTGCTGTACCTGCTCGCGGTGTTCTTCCCGCAGTCGAGCACGATGCGGCTGCTGTTCCCGGTGGCGCCGCTCTGGGGTGCGGTGGGCTGGCGACGGTCCTGGTGGGTGCGCGGCGGCGTGCTGGTGCTGTGCCTCGCGACGCAGTGGCTGTGGATCTCGAACGTCTACGGACTGGCGGACACCTTCTGGCGCGTGCCCTGACTCGGCCGGAGGGGTAAGCGGTGTCCGAGAACCCACTAATATGGGAGGAGTAGACCACCGAGGAAAGGGAGCACCGCGATGGCAGCGATGAAGCCGAGGACTGGCGACGGACCCATGGAGGCCGTGAAGGAGGGTCGGCTGATCATCGTGCGCGTCCCGCTCGAAGGCGGCGGACGCCTGGTCGTCTCCGTCAACGACGCTGAGGCGAAGGAGCTTCACGACGTGCTCAATGCCGTCGTGACGCCGGCCTGACCCGCACGATTCACAGATTCTGAAAGGGCCGCCGTTCCTCGGAACGGCGGCCCTTTCGCCGTGTCAGTCGGCGATGCTGGTCAGCTGCAGCAGTCCCTCGCCCACCGTGGACAGGGCCGCGAGCACGGCGGGCGACTGCTGGGTCTCCTGGATGAGCGAGCGGTAGGCGCTCGTCACGTCGTCGCGCTGCACGGGATCCGCCACCCGGCCGCCGCCGAGCACTCGCGGCACCAGGACCGTCCCGCCGGCGCGCACCAGGCGCAGGCCGTGCTCGACGTACTCGATCACGTTCTCCGGATCCGCGTCCACGAGCACGATGTCGTAGGCGGCCTCGTTCATGCGCGGCAGCACGTCGGCCGCACGACCGGCGATGAACCGGGCTCGGGTGGGCGCGATCCTGGCGTCCTGGAAGGCGGAGCGGGCGGCGGCGAGGTGCTCGGGCTCGTTGTCGATCGAAGTGAGCACGGCCTTCGGCGCACCGCGTAGCAGCCACAGGCCGGAGACGCCGGCGCCGGTCCCGATCTCGACCATCGAGCGCGCGCCGGTCGCCGCGGCGATCACCGCGCACTGCGCTCCGACGGCGGCGCTGATCGGCTGAGCCCCGAGTTCGACGGCGTGCGCGCGGGCACGGACGATCTCATCCGGTTCGATGATGGCTTCGCGCACGTAGCGCGCGTTCGCGTCCTGCTCACTCATGATGATCCACGCTACCCTGGTGAGATGTTCTTCGGCATCACCTTCGAGAAGCTGGTCGTGATCGGCGTGATCGCGGCCCTTCTCGTCGGTCCTGAGCGCCTTCCGCGCTACGCGGAGTCGTTCGCGCACATGGTCAAGCGGGCCGGCGACTACCTGCGCGGCGCCAAGGACCGGATGCGCGAGGAGGTCGGTCCGGAGATCGACGAGCTCGACTGGCGCAAGCTCGACCCGCGCCAGTACGACCCGCGCCGGATCATCCGCGATGCGCTCATGGACGACAGCCCCGCACGGCCCGCCGCGGCGGCATCCGCGATCGCGGAACCCGAGGCGATCGCGCCCGCTGCCGGATCCGCTGCCGCGCTGCTGGCCACGGCGACCGCGATGAACGCCGCCTCCGCCGGCGCAGACCGGCCGGCCGCGTCGACGGCGCCGCGCGTGTTCTCGGCCACGGAACTTCCGCCGTACGACAGCGAAGCCACCTGATCCTGCGGACTCCGCTCAGTGCGGGGTGACGTTCAGCCGGCGCCCGGCCAGACCTCGACCGGAGCCGTCGATCGTGTCGGCGAGGGCGAGGATCGCGCGCGCCGCCGGGTCCTCGGGATCGGCGAGCACGACGGGCACGCCGGCGTCGCCTCCTGTGCGCAGCGCGGGGCTCAGCGGCACCGACGCGAGCATGGGGACGGGATCGCCCGCAGCCGACAGGGCATCCGCCACGGCCTGACCTCCACCGGATCCGAACAGCTCCAGCAGCGTGCCGTCCGGCAGCGCCATCGCGGCCATGTTCTCGACCACGCCGATCACGCGCTGCCCGGTCTGCCGGGCGACGAGGCCGCTGCGGATCGCGACGTCGGACGCCGCCTCCTGCGGGGTGGTCACCACGAGCACCTCAGCGTGCGGCAGGAGCTGCCCGATCGTGATCGCGATGTCCCCGGTTCCCGGGGGCATGTCGATGAGCAGGATGTCGAGGTCGCCGAAGAAGACGTCGGTGAGGAACTGCTGCACGGTGCGGTGCAGCATCGGCCCGCGCCACGCGACGACCGACTCGCCCTCGCGCAGGAACATGCCGATCGAGACCGCCTTCACGTCGTACGCGACGGGCGGCAGTATCAGGTCGTCGATCCTCGTGGGCGGGGTGCCCGGGGCGATCCCGAGCAGACCCGGGATCGAGAAGCCGTGCACATCGGCGTCGATCAGGCCGACACGACGTCCGCGTGCGGCCAGCGCGACGGCCAGGTTCGCGGTGAGCGAGGACTTGCCCACACCGCCCTTGCCGCTGCTGACGGCGATCACGCGGGTGAGCGAGTCCGGCCCGAACGGCATCTGGCGCGGGGCCCTGCCGTCGCGCAGCTTCTCGGTGAGGGCCCGGCGCTCCTCCGGCGTCATCACCCCGACCGCGACCTCGACGGCCTCGATGCCCGGCACGGCCGCGGCGGCCGCTCGCACGTCGGTCTCGATCCTCGTGGCGGCGGGGCAGCCCACGATCGTCAGCACGATGCCGACGTGCGCCGTCTCCCCCTCGACGGTGATGTCGCGGAGCATGTCGAGGTCGGCGATCGGACGGCGCAGCTCGGGGTCGGTCACCGCGCCGACGGCGCGGCGGACGGCCTCGGCCCGGGGATCGGTCATACCGGATCCTCGTCACGCAGCTCGGCGAGCATCGCCCTCAGCTCGGCGCGCAGGACCTCGCGGGTGATGCCCTGGCTCGCTCTCTCCTCCAGCGCCATCCGCAGTGCCACGATCTCACGGGCCAGGTACTCGGTGTCCGCCAGGTTGCGCTCCGCGCGCTGGCGGTCCTGTTCGATCTGCACGCGGTCGCGGTCGTCCTGCCTGTTCTGCGCGAGCAGGATCAGGGGAGCGGCGTAGGACGCCTGCAGGGACAGGATCAGGGTGAGCAGGGTGAAGTTCGTCGCCGCGGGATCGAACTGCCAGGCGCGCGGCATGGAGATGTTCCACCACAGCCAGATCACGACGAACACCGACATGCCGATGAGGAATCCCGACGTGCCCATCGCCCGCGCGAACGCCTCGGAGAAGCGCCCGAACGTGTCGCTGGACGGCAGCGCGGATCCGCTCCCGCGGCCGAGCATCCCGCTGCGCCCGAGGGGCGCGTCCAGGCCCCGGCGGGCCGACCTCTTCGCCATCATCCTGCCGTTCCCCGCCTCGGGACGGTCTGCTCATCCGCGTCGTGGGAGCGCCAGTCGTCGGGCAGGAGGTAGTCGAGCACGTCGTCGACGCTGATCGCGCCGACCAGGCGGTGCGCTTGATCCACCACGGGCAGGGACACGAGGTCGTAGCTCGCGAGCATGCGGGCCACCTCGGCGGCGGAGGCGGTCACCGGCACGGGTTCGAGGGTGTCGTCGACGATCGCGCCGAGTCGTTCGTGCGGGGGATAGCGCAGCATCCGCTGGAAGTGCACCATGCCCAGCAGGCGCCCCGTCGGCGTCTCGAACGGCGGCAGGGTGACGAACACCGCGGCGGCGAGGGCTGGGTGCAGCTCGTGCCGGCGGATCAGGGCGAGCGCCTCGGCCACGGTGGCGTCGGCGGACAGGATGATCGGCTCGGGGGTCATCAGACCGCCGGCCGTGTCGGGGCTGTACCGCAGCAGCATGCGCACGTCCTCCGCCTCCTCCGGCTCCATCAGGTCCAGCAGATGCTCGAGCCGGCCCTGCGGCAGCTGCGCGAGCAGGTCGGCCGCGTCGTCCGGCTCCATCTGGTCGAGGATGTCGGCGGCGCGCTCGTCGCCCAGGCGATCCAGGATGTCCATCTGGTCGTCTTCGGGCATCTCCTCGAGCGCGTCGGCGAGACGTTCGTCCGGCAGCTCCTCCGCGACCTCGATGCGGCGCTGCTGCGGCAGATCCAGCAGGGTGTTGGCGAGGTCCGCGGGGTGCATCTCGGAGTACGTGGCGACGAGCTGCTCGGCGGACTGCGCCTCACCGGGGGCGCTGTGCTCGCGCACCTCGCTCCACACGGCGAACGTCGTCGGACCCTTGGCGAACGGCGAGGCGCTCGTCTTCGGCTTGCGGAGGAACAGCTGGCCGACCGACCACTCGCCGAGCCGGTTCGGCTCGATCGCGACGTCCTCGATGACCGCCGTGCCGGAGGCGTCCGCGAAGTCCACGCGGCGGCCGACCAGCTCGGCCATGATCCGCACCTCGCCGTTGCGGGGTTTGAACCGGCGCACGTTCATGAGGCCCGAGGTGATCACCTGACCGGTGCTGATGGAGCTCACCCGTCCGATCGAGAGGAACACCTGACGGCGCCCCGGAATCTCGCACACCAGGCCGATGACCCGCGGGGAGGCCGTACTTCGGTACACGACGACGACGTCCCGGACCTTGCCGATCCGGTCGCCGGCGGGGTCGAACACGGCGCACCCGGCCAGGCGCGCGACGAAAACCCGCTGTGTGCTCATGGTTCCAGCGTAGTGTCCCGGCCTTCAGGATCCGGGGTCGGTGACGCGCTCCGAGGGGTCCTCGTGCGCCCGCATGGAACAATGGTCGGATGAGCATGCTGAACACCTCGGGAGGCGTCGGAGAGATCGGTGAGACCGTCGCGACGGTCACCGATTACAACGCCGCGCAGAAGCTCGTCTCGCAACTGATCGCCGGGGAGGTGCCGGCTCGCGAGATCGCGATCGTCGGGATGGGCGTGCGCACCGTGGAGCGCGTGACGGGTCGCCTCGGCTACGCGAACGCGGCGCGCTCGGGAGCGGTGAACGGCGTGCTCATCGGGCTGTTCCTGTCGGCGATCTTCGTGCTCGGCAACCCGTCTGTGCCGATCCAGGCGTTCGTCGGCGTGATCTTCGTCGGCGTCGCGATCGGCATGATCCTCAGTCTCATCGCCTATTCGGTCCTGCGCCGCCGGCGTGACTACGCGAGCGTGATGCAGCTGAGCGCGGACCACTACGACGTGACCGTGCTGCCGGCGTCGGTCGGCAAGGCGCGGCAGGTGCTCGGCCGGTCGGTGACCCCGATCCCTCCGGCAGAGCCCTCGGGACCTGCGGGTGCCGAGCCGCCGCGGTACGGCGAACGGGTCGATCCGCATGCGCCGGCCGCCGCCGCCGCCCCACCGACCCCGCCTGCCGCGCCGGCGCCCTCGTCCACGATGGACGAGCCGCCGCGGTACGGCGAGCGGGTCGTCCCGGCTCGTCCGCCGCTTCCGCCTGCACCTCCGGCCCCGACGGCCGCACCTGCCGCAGAGGAGCGCTCCGACGAGCCGTCCGGGGACGACGGCTCCGCGCGATGACCGAGGCCGCCGAGCAGCGCCTCCGGATCCCCGTGCCGCTGCCGGCCGGCGAGGTGAGGGTCTCGGCCGCGTTCGGATCCACCGGTGACGTCGCGGCCCCTGTGGTGGTGCTCGCGCACGGCGCGGGTGCCGGGATGGATCATCCCTTCCTCCTCGGCTTCGCCGCCGCACTGCGCGCGCAGGGCCTGCAGACCCTGCGCTTCAACTTCCCGTATGTCGAGGCGGGCCGGCGCATGCCCGGACCCGCCGCGCACGCGATCCTCGCCTGGCGCGCGGTCGTCGCCGAGGCGACCCGGAGGGCCGGCGGCGCTCCCGTGATCGCCTGCGGCAAGTCGTACGGCGGGCGGATGGCGTCGATGGCCGCCGCCGGGGAGCACGGCCTGGATGCCGCAGCCCTGGTCTACCTCGGCTACCCCCTGCACCCACAGGGACGCCCGGAGAAGCTCCGGGTCGAGCATCTGCCCGCGGTGCCGCAGCCGCAGCTGTTCGTGGAGGGATCGAACGATCCGTTCATCCAGCCGGTGTCCCAGCTGGAGGAGGCGGTGGCATCGTGCCGCGACGCCAGGATCGCCTGGATCGACGGCGGCGGGCATTCCTTCGAGGTGAAGGGCCATAAGCGCCCTGCCGATGAGGTCGGCGCATCCCTGGCTTCGCTGGTCGCGGAGTTCACCCGCACGGCGACCGGTCGAAAGGACGGCTGATGAGCACGGCGCAGGAACTGGACGCGATCGGCATCGAGAGGCTGCGGGAGGTCGGCAGCGTCAAGTGGTCGGTGTTCCCGGGAACCATCGGCGCGTTCGTCGCCGAGATGGACTTCGGCACGGCGCCGGCGATCAAGGACGCCATGAAGGCCGCGATCGACGACGGGCTCATCGGCTACCTTCCGCGCGCCGTCTCAGCGGCGATGGCTGAGGCCTGTGCGCGCTGGCAGCGCGACCGGTACGGCTGGGATGTGCCCGTCGAGCGCATCAGGCCGGTGCCGGATGTGCTCACGGCGCTGCGCACCACGATCGATCACTTCACCGCTCCCGCCTCGAAGATCATCCTGCCCACTCCGGCGTATATGCCCTTCCTCACGATCCCGGCGATGCATGAGCGCGAGATCATCGAGGTCCCGATGCTCCTCGAGGACGGCCGCCACGTCTACGACCTCGACGGGATCGACCGTGCGTTCGCAGCCGGCGGCGAGCTGCTGATCCTGTGCAATCCGTACAACCCGCTCGGCCGGGTCTTCGAGCGGGCAGAGCTGGAGGCGGTGGCCGCGATCGTCGAACGGCACCGGGGCCGGGTGTTCTCGGACGAGATCCACGCCCCGCTCGTGTTCGCCCCGCACGTGCACGTGCCGTACGCGAGCATCAGCGAGGTCACCGCCGGCCACACGATCACCGCAGCCAGCGCCTCCAAGGCGTGGAACCTGCCGGGCCTCAAGACGGCGCAGGTGATCCTCAGCAACGCGGCGGACGTGGAGACCTGGGCGCGCCCCGAGGTCGCCTGGGCGGAGCATGGCACCGCGAATCTGGGCGTCATCGCCACCACGGCCGCCTTCGACGACAGCCGGGAATGGCTGACCGAGACGCTGGAGTACCTCGACGGCAACCGCACCCTGCTCGGCGAGCTGCTCGGGGAGCACATCCCCGGCATGGGGTACCGTGCGCCGGAGGGCACCTACATCGCCTGGCTGGATGCCCGTTCCCTCGGCATCGACGGATCACCCGCTGACTTCTTCCGGGAGCAGGCCGGCGTCGCCCTCACCGACGGGATCGCCTGCGGTGCAGCCGGGGAGGGCTTCCTCCGCTTCATCCTCGCCACACCACGGCCGATCCTCGAGCAGGCCGTCCGGCAGATGGCGGCCGCGCTCGCAGCGCGCTCCGATCGTTGAGGACGCAGACGAACATCACGCGGCGCGGCGGTGGATCCGCGTAGATGCGGCCGGTCGGGCTGATCCATTCGACGGTGCCGTCGTCGAGCTGCCGGGCGTACCAGCGGAACTCGTCATCGAGATCCGGATGCTTCAGCGGATGATGGGCCGAGCAGAAGCAGCTGAGGTTGCCGAGGTCGGTGGTGCCGCCGCACGCGAAGTCATGGTTGTGGTCGATCTGACAGCGAGCGGCGGGGACATGGCAGCCGGGGAACCGGCAGCGCTGGTCTCTGGCGCGGAGGAACCGCTTCATGCCGGCCGTGGGGGTGTACCGGTCGACCTTCGTGATCATGCCGCCCTCGTCGAGGAACAGCCGGTTCCACCCGGACGCGAGCCGGGCCAGCTCTCGAGCGACGTCGGGGGGCAGCGGACCGTGTCCGTCGAACTCGGCGAAGCGGTCGTCCTCACCGGCCAGGGTCGTGGCGCTGATCGTGACCTGCACCGTAGCGGTGATGTTCTCCAGCCCGCTGCCGAGGATCTCCGACGGGCTGCCGGCCAGCAGCAGATCGATGAGCACGTCGGCCTCGATCTGGCGTCGCGTGCGGCCGTCGATCGCGACGAACTCGCGGCGGGCGTCGGGGCCGACCTTCTTCGCCGCGCAGGTGTCGGTCGCAGGATCGTGGAGGTCATGTTCCGGGTCGAGCGCGAACGTGGCGCCGGCCGCGATGGTCGCACCCGGATCGGTGACCGGATCGGTGAACGCGATCCCGAGGGCACGCTCGGTCTCGCCTCTCGTGTCGGCCGCGATGGCGCCCGCGAGCCGGCTGAGACGGTCCTTGATCGCGGCCGCATAGATCTCGGGGAGCACGACGGTCAGCAGTGCCATGCCGTCCTCGAGCGCCTTCACCGACACGCACCGCTCCGCGGTCGCACGAGCATGGCGTTCTTCGAGGTTCTCCCCGGCGAGCGTCGCGGCGATCTGACGCGCGTGCACCCGGGTGCGGGCGGGGGAGTCCTGCTCGGCGACGACGAGGCACGCGGCCTCGTACACCGCGAGCGTCGCCTCCGGCAGGCACCCGTCGCGCACCGCGTCGCGGACAGGGTCGGCGGACGATGAGCACGCGGACGTGCTGCGCCGAGATCCTCCCAGCCCGGAGAGCCTCGTGCAGGCCGGGGAAGTGCGCGGCCAGCGCTTCTGCATCGGCGAACGCCGCCCCCACCGTTCCCGTGCAGATCCGCCGACCGCGCCTCGAGCCGGGCGATCTCGGCCCTCGTGCTCACCCACTCGTCCAGCAGCTCGCCGCGGTCTGCGGCGAGGGTGGAAGAGCGGGGGTTCGACATGACTTTGTTTGTACATAAGTACGAGACACGGAAGAGCTGAACGAAGATTCCGAAGGTGGATTTCCGCAGATCAACGGCTGAAATCCGTCACCGACATCCTCCTCCGGGCCACCGACATCCGGGATGCATGTCCTCGGTCAGGAGGCGCCGTCCTGCACGCGTGCGATCCACGCCTCGACCTCGGCGGAGGTGCGCGGGATCGCCGCTGAGAGGTTCACCGGTCCGTCGGCGGTGATCAGGATGTCGTCCTCGATGCGCACGCCGATGCCGCGGTACTCCTCCGGCACGGTCAGATCGTCGATCTGGAAGTACAGGCCGGGCTCGATCGTGAACACCATGCCGGGCTCGATCAGGCCGTCGTAGTACATCTCGCGGCGGGCCTGTGCGCAGTCGTGCACGTCGATGCCGAGATGGTGGCTGGTGCCGTGCACCATGTACCGGCGGTGCTGGCCGCCTCGGTCGGCATCGAGCGCCTCCTCGGCGCTGACCGGGAGCAGACCCCACTCGGCGGTGCGGCGGGCGATCACGTCCATGGCCGCGGCGTGCACGGTGCGGAACGGCACCCCGACAGAGGCAGCGGCGAAGGCGGCGTCCGCGGCCTCGACCACGGTGTCGTAGATCCGGCGCTGCACATCGCTGAACGTCCCGCTCACGGGCAGCGTGCGGGTGATGTCGGCGGTGTACAGGCTGTCGCCCTCGGCGCCGGCATCGATGAGGATCAGGTCGCCCTCGATCACGGCACCGTCGTTGCGGGTCCAGTGCAGGTAGCAGGCGTGCGGGCCGGACGCGGCGATCGTGTCGTAGCCCTCCCAGCTGCCGTCGCTGCGGGCGCGCTGGTGGAACACGCCCTCGACGATGCGCTCGCCGCGGGGGTGCGCGATGGCGCGGGGGAGGTCGCGGATGATGTCGTCGAAGCCGTTCGCGGTGATCTCGATCGCCCGGCGCATCTCGGCGATCTCGTACTCGTCCTTCACCAGGCGCAGCTCCGAGACGAACTGCGTGAGCGCAGCGTCCTCGTCGACGACGAGGTCGGCGTCCGAGGCGGCGAAATCATCGAGGTGAGCGGTCTTCAGGCCGAGGTCGGCGGCGACTCCCGAGAGCGCGGGGCGCGGACCGATCCAGAACTCGCCGATCGTGGCGTCGGAGTAGAACTCGCTCGTGGTGCGGTCGGCGCGCTCGCGGAAGTACAGCGTGACGTCGTGACCCTGGGCGGTCGGGTCGAACACGAGCAGCGAGTCGGGCTCGGAGTCGGCGGCCCAGCCGGTGAGGTGGGCGAAGGCCGAGTGCGCGCGGAACGGGTAGTCGGTGTCGTTGCTGCGCTGCTTCAGGGATCCTGCGGGGATCACCAGGCGCTTGCCGAGGAACGCGGCCGACACGGCGGCACGGCGTGCGGCGGCGTAGCGGGTCTGTGTCCGGGGTGCGGGAAGGGTCTCGGGGCGCTCGGCCCACCCGGTGGAGATCGTGTCGAGGAAGCCCTGCGGGAAGGGCTGCCGGCTGTTCGTCCTCGCCGCCGCGGTGCCGGCGGTCTGCGTGGCGTCATCGCCGGTCTGCTCGGTCGTGTCGTGCTCAGAGGTCATGCCTCCATCCTCTCATCCGGCGCGGATCGAGAACGGGCCCGGAGCCGCCGTGATGGCGACCCCGGGCCCGATCGATTCAGCGCGCGATCACTGCACGGCCTTGAGGGCGTTCACGATCCCGTAGCCGTAATAGCTGTTCAGCGCGGTCGTGCCCTCGCAGGCAGGGCCGCGGTTCAGCTGCGGAGCGGAGCAGGCGGTCGGCGTCGCGTCTGCGCGGAGCTTGTCCACCATCTGCGCCGGGGTCAGCTCCGGGTGGGCGGACTTCATCAGCGCAAGCACGCCGGCGACGTGCGGGGAGGCCATCGAGGTGCCGCTCTTGAGCCCGTACTTCCCGCCGGGGGTCGTGGACAGGATGCTCGATCCGGGTGCTGCGACGTCGATCTCGCCGAGGCCGCGGTTCGAGAAGTACGACAGCTGGCCCGTGCTGGTGAGCGAGGACACCGTCACCACGCCGGGGATCTGGGTCGGAATGTCCTTGCAGCCCTGGTTGATCGTGCGGCGGATCGGCTGGGGCGCGTCGTTCGGGCTGCCCGCGTCGGTCGTGTTGACCGTGAGGTCGAGGCCCGAGTTGCCTGCGGCCGCGGCGCTCACGACGCCCTTCGCGTTGGACCAGTTGACGGCGCGGGCCACGGCCTCGCGGACCGCCGCCTGGTCGGGCTGGTCATCGCACCAGAACTCGAACGGGTCGATGTAGTAGCTGTTGTTCGTGACGTCCATCCCGCGCTGCGCGGCCCACATGAACCCGCAGACGGCGTACTCCGGGTAGATGTACCCGTCGTCGTTCACGACCTTGACCGAGGCGAGGCGCACGTTCGGCGCCACTCCCACGATGCCTGCGCCGTTGCGTGCGGCCGCGATCGTCCCGGCGACGTGCGTGCCGTGATCCGACGTGGTCGGGTACCACCCGCCGACGCTCTGGTCGGGGCGGCCGCCCGTGGTGCAGTTGACCGAGTCCGCGACGTCGATGTTGGCCTGCAGGTCGGGGTGGGTGGGATCGATCCCCGAGTCCAGCACGCCCACGAGCACGTTGCGGCTGCCGTCGGTGACGAGGTTGGCCTGATCCGCCTGGATCATCCTCATGTCCCACTGCTGGCCCTCCATCGCGTCCGAGGACTCGGCGGGGACCGGCGTGGTGGGCTCGTCGCCGTTGACGGGCTTGTTCTTGCCCTGGTTCCATCCGGACGCTCCGGGACCCCACGGCGCCTGCGGGCCGGTGACCTTGTCCTTCACTTCGGCGGTGCGGGTCGCGCCGACCGAGGCGACCACGTTCTTGCCGGTGACCTTCACGGTGTCGCGGAATGCCGCGCGGTCGGACTGTGCGATCACGACGCCGATCTCCGGCCAGCTCTGCACCACGACTCCGCCGGCGTCGACGACCGCCTTCTCGGCCTTGCGGGTCTGGCCCGGGTTCGCGTTGTCGATGTTGACGACGTAGCTCATGACAGTGCCGTCCGGCGGGTCGATGGGCACGGGCGTCGATGCCTCGCTCGTGGCAGCACTCGCGCTGACGGAGCCGGCCAGGAGCATGCCCAGCGCTGCGACGGTGCAGACGACGGGATGGAATGACCGATGACGGGTTAGCAACCTCATGGGTGAGGATCCTCTCGAACAGGTGGGGTGCCGGCTGGTGGCCGGCGCAGGCAAGCGCCTTCCCTCGTTTCTAGCCGGTGTTCCCAGCTAATTCAATGCTTGCTGATAGCGAGGATTCAGGTTATGGGGGAGCGGCGATGTGTGGTGCGCCTGGGCCTCGACGCACGCACAGGGCGTCCCGTTAACGTGGACTCATGACCCGCTCCGCAGAATCCGTCTCGCCCGCTGTCTCCGCGCTCTCCTGGCCGTGGGCACTGGGGATCGACGCCCTGCTGGTCGTTGTCTTCGCCGCGATCGGGCGCGCCAGCCATGAGCATTCCGTGGACGTGCTCGGGGTCCTGGACACGGCGTGGCCCTTCCTCGTCGGGCTCGCCGCAGGCTGGGCGATCCTGCGCGCATGGAGGAATCCGACCGCCCCGCTGCGCATCGGCGCACCGCTCGGAGCGATCGTCGTCGTCGGGGGAATGCTGCTGCGGGTGGTGTCCGGCGCCGGGACCGCGGTCGCGTTCATCATCGTCGCGACGATCACACTGCTGGTGTTCCTGGTGGGCTGGCGCGGGATCGCCGCGCTCGTCCTGCGGATCCGGCGCCGTCCCTGACGATCGGCGGTCCCGGGCCGCGTGCGCCGGGTCAGGGCGAGACGCGCTCCAGCTGCGTCACGAGGGCGCGATGGTCGCTGCCGTGCGCGGATCCCGGCAGCACCTCGGATCCGCTCGCGCGCCACTGCGGCGTCGCCATCACGTGATCGATGGGGGCGCCGGCCAGCGCCGGGAGCGAGGTCGGCCAGGTGCCGAGACCGCCGGATCCGGCCCGTGACGCCGCATCGCGGCAGGCGCCCATGTCGCCGCCAGCGGTGCCCAGGCCCGCCATGTGGTCGAGGGTGGCGTTGAAGTCGCCGGCCAGGATCACGTTCCTGCCCGCGGGGCACTGATCCGCGACCCAGCGCAGATCCTTGCTCCACCCGCCCATGTCATCCTGCCGCGGCGCCACGGTGTGCACGGCGACGACGGTGGGGCCGTCGCCGTTCACCGGCATGACGACTGCGCTCGGCACGGATCCGGTGTTGCTGGTGCCGTCCGCCGACGACTCCAGCACCGAGTAGTCGCCCAGCGACGGCGCGATGAGCACCGTGGTCTGCCAGGAGTCCGGGCCCTTCTGCACATCGGGCCGGTACTGCACGTGATGCACCCACATCGGGTGGCCGGCCGCGCGCAGCTTCAGCGCGATGTCCTCGCCCGCCGTCTCGGTCGTCTCGGGCAGCGCGACGATGTCGGCCTTCTGATCGACGATCGTCCGGGCGATCTCGTCGGCCGACACGGCCTCGCCTGCGGTGTTCCAGGCCAGCACCCGGACGCTGGTCGCCGACTTCTGCGGCAGCGTGCTCCCATCCACGCCGCGCAGGGCGCCGACGGCCGCCGAGGCACCGCCGCCGAGCAGCGCCACGATCGCGATCGACGCCGCGAAACCGCGCATCGGCCGGGCGAGTAGGAGCAGCAGGGCGAGCACCAGGATCGCGCCGAACACGAGCACGAGGATCCCGCGGGAGGCCACGATCTGCGTGATCGGGAACGTCTGCTCGAGACGGAAGAACCGGGGCCAGGTCACGATCGCCGTCGCGATCGCGAAGAGGACGGTGAGCAGGATCCCGATCAGTCGAAACATCGTGCACGAGCCTAGGCGAGCGCGTCTGTGAGGGTTCTGGTGCCCGGCTCCGGACCCGCTGTGCGCGGAGTCGCTACGCTCGGAGGATGTCCGATGCCGATCCGCACCAGCGCCCGCCCCTGTTCGCCGGGCCCGTCGATCTGCATCTGCACTCGAACCGCTCAGACGGCACCGAAGATCCCGCCGAGGTCGTCGAGCGGGCACGGCAGGAGGGGCTGCGCACGATCGCGCTCACCGATCACGACACCACGTCGGGATGGGGAGAGGCCGCGGCGGCTGCCACGGCGCACGGGATGACGTTCATCCCCGGCATGGAGCTGTCATCGAAGGACGGCTGGCGCAGCGTGCACCTGCTCGCCTACCTGTTCGATCCGGAAGACGCCGATCTCGCCGCGGAGACCGCGCGCATCCGCGAGGACAGGATCGGCCGCGCGGCGCGCATCGTGCGCAACATCGGGCGGGACTACCCGCTGCGCTGGGAGGACGTGCTGGAGCAGACCGATCCGGGTGCGACCGTGGGCCGCCCGCACATCGCGGATGCGCTCGTCGCGCGCGGGATCGTGCGCGACCGCGGCGAGGCGTTCGACGGGATCCTGCACCCGCGCGAGGGGTACTACGAAGCGCACCACGCGCCGGATCCGCTCACCGCGATCGAATTGGTGGTCGCCGCCGGCGGAGTTCCCGTGATCGCGCACCCGGCGGGGCGGGAGCGGATGAGCGATGCCACCCTGCGACGCCTCATCGACGCCGGTCTCGGCGGGCTCGAGATCGACCACCGCGAGAACACGGCCGAGGGGCGGGAGTGGCTGCGCCGGTTCGCCGACGAGTACGACCTGATCGTCACCGGTTCCAGCGACTACCACGGTGCGGGCAAGCCCAACGTCCCCGGCGAGAACACCACGGCCGCCGACATGCTGCAGCGCATCATCGACCGCGGTTCGGGCTCGGCCCCGGTGTATCCCGTCGGCTGAAGCGCGCACCCTTGTCGCGGTGGGGATGGCTCCCCGTCGGCGCCGTCAGCGATCCGCTTACGCTGCCGAATCCTGAAAGCGCTGCGGAAAGAGGCGCAGCGTCCTCAGGAAACAGCAGCGCGAACGAGCGGGCCGCAGGGCTGCGCGGGCTTCAGGCTCCGGTCTGCGGGGCGCTGCCGGCGGCCGCGCCACCCGAGGGGCGGCGGCGACGGCGGCGGCGCTGGGCGGCGGGCTTGCCATCGTGGTGCTCGGCGCCCTGACCGTCGTGCGTCCCGGATCGCTCGGCGCCGCGATCCGCGTCACCGGTCGCGGCAGCCTTGTCGGCGGGTGCCTCGACGCCCTCGGCGAAGGTCGAGCCCACGCCGTCCTCGGCGCGGCGGCGACGGCGGCGGCGCTTCGTCCCGCCTTCGCTCGTCCCCTCGGCAGCGGCCTCGGCGGCGCGCTGAGGCTCGCGCGGCTTGCGCGCGGGCTTCTCCGACACCGGGGCGGTGACCAGGCGGCCCTTGGTGCCGGCCGGGATGTTCAGGTCCTCGAAGAGGTGCGGGCTGGACGAGTACGTCTCGATCGGCTCGGGCTGACCGAACTCGAGGGCGCGGTTGATGAGAGCCCACTTGTGCAGGTCCTCCCAGTCCACGAACGTCACGGCGATGCCCGTCTTGCCGGCGCGGCCGGTGCGGCCCGCGCGGTGCAGGTACGTCTTGTCCTCATCCGGGATGGTGTGGTTGATGACGTGCGTGACGTCGTCGACGTCGATGCCGCGGGCGGCGACGTCGGTCGCGACCAGCACGTCCCTCTTGCCGGCCTTGAACGCGGCCATCGAGCGCTCGCGCTGATCCTGGCCCATGTCGCCGTGCACGCCGCCGACGTTGAAGCCGCGGTCGCTCAGCTCGTCGACCAGGCGCTGCGCCGCGCGCTTGGTTCGCGTGAAGATCACGGTCTTGCCGCGGCCCTCGGCCTGCAGGATGCGGGCGATGACCTCGTCCTTGTCGAGCGAGTGCGCGCGGTAGACGAGGTGCTTGATGTTCGCCTGGGTGAGGCCCTCGTCGGGGTCGTTCGCGCGGATGTGGATCGGGTTCGTCATGAACCGGCGCGCAAGGGCCACGATCGGTCCCGGCATGGTCGCCGAGAACAGCTGCGTGTGCCGGACCGCGGGGACCTTCTGGAAGATCTTCTCGATGTCGGCGAGGAAGCCGAGATCGAGCATCTTGTCGGCCTCGTCGAGCACCACCTCTGTGGCGTGGGACAGGTCGAGCAGGCGCTGTCCGGCGAGGTCGATGAGGCGTCCCGGGGTGCCGACGACGATCTGCGCCCCGGCTTTGAGCTGGTCGATCTGGCCTTCGTAGGCCTTGCCGCCGTAGATCGCGACGACGCTCGTGGAGCGGTTGCTGGTGAGCAGATCCATGTCCTCATAGACCTGCACGGCGAGCTCGCGCGTCGGCACCACGATGAGGGCCTTGACCCCCGGCTCCGGGTTGAGGCCGAGGCGCTGCACCACGGGCACGCCGAAGCCGAAGGTCTTGCCGGTGCCGGTCTTGGCCTGGCCGATGATGTCCTGGCCGGGAAGGCCGAGGGGGATGGTCTGCTCCTGGATCGGGAAGGCATCCACGATGCCCTTCGCCGCGATGGCGTCCACGATGTCCTGATCGATGCCGAGTTCGGCGAAAGTCGTCACAGTATGTTCTTGCCTGTCCGGCGGGCCTGGCGAGTGCGGCGCCGCCTCGTTGGTGAGGTCCACGCCGGATCCGTATGCACAGGCGCGGGGCTCCGATCCGTCGCCGGAGCGGGTCCAGCCTACCGGAGGGGTGCGGGATCCTCCGGATCCGGCCCTGAAGTAGGCTGAGCGCGTGGTGAGGTGGTTCTGGCAACGAGACAAGGCGCCCCGGCGCACGCTCGTACTGCGCTCCCGAGGGGATCAGGGCGATGCGACCCGTGTCGACTTCGCCGAGCTCGCGCCCGAGCTGAACACCTTCCTCGGGCAGGCGGCCTATCTGCAGCTCGGCTACTTCGAGACGCTCACCCGGCTGATCCGCGCCACCACCGATCTGTCCGAGAAGGAGATCCTGTCCCGCGCCGCGGGGGCCGCGCTCGCCAAGCACCGTGGCATCGTCGACATCATCGCGGCCAAGGGTGACGACCCGACCGAGGTGATGCTGCCGTTCCGCGAGCAGCTGGACGGGTTCCGCCGCAAGACCATCGGGCCCCGCATCGCCGAGACGATGCTCGCGGTATATCTGACCGCAGGGATGCTGGACGACTTCTACGTCGCCCTCGCGTCCAGCTACGGCGACACCGGCGCGAAGGTCGCTCGGATCCTCTCCGAGGCCGACGACCGGCACGAGATCATCGGGATCATCGGCGCCACGATCGCGAGCGACGAGCAGTGGCGCTCACTGCTGTCGATGTGGGGCCGGCGCCTGGTCGGCGACACGATCCTGGTCGCGCGGGCCGCGTTGCGTCCGCACCTCCCCGGTGCGGAGCACGACAAGCTCGAGCCGGTGTTCACTGAGCTGATGGGCGCGCACGCCCGCCGCATGGACGCGATGGGGCTGGCGTCCTGAGCGACCGGGCCGGTCACCCTGAGGCGACGCCGGCGGTCAGGACGAAGGAAGAATCCGCACGCGCGTCGTCGTGCGCGTCTGCGTGAGACGCCAGAATTGATCCGCGATGCGCGCGGGCGTGATCGTCGAGGGGCCCGCCGTCGCGGTTCCCGCCACGGACCCGACCACGGTCACTTCGCCCACGTAGATGCCGAAGTCGCGGAGCCGCTCGGCGAGAATGCCGACGAGCTTGGACTTGGCGGCGTTCTCCAGCGCGACTCCGTCGTTGTCGAGGAGTTTCGCGAAACTGTCGGCTTCGGTGGTGTTCTCGCCGAGCGCCCCGTTCGCGACCAGGATCGACGCCCCAGGTTCGGACTTCAGGTCTTCGAGGACCGCCTGGACGCACGTCAGCAGGCCGGCGACGCCGATGTCGAAGACCCGCTCGATCTGATCCGGCGCGGTGGAGAGGACGTTGTTCACCCCGCCGTTTCGGAACGCGGTCCAGAGAACGGTGGAGATGGGGCCGAGATCCTGCTGGACTTGCGCGACCGTGCGCCGGATCGCGTCGGGATCGCTCGCATCGGCCTGATACGCCGCTGCCGCGACACCCGTCCTTCGCAACTCGAGCGCCGCCTGCTCGACCCGCTGGAGGTTGCGCGCCACGAGCGCGATGCCGTATCCCTCGCGCGCGAAACGGTTCGCGACCGCCTGCGAAATACCCGGACCGTAGCCGACTACCAGCAACACGCTCACCGCACGCACCTCGATTCTGTGTCAGATGCCGAGCGCGGCGCGGTGCTCCGCGTCGCGGCGCACCCGCACCTGGGTGAGCACGAGCGTCATGGCGACGGAGAGCGCGACCGCGCCGCCCAGCGCGATCAGCCAGAGCCAGACGCTCGACTCCTTGAGGCCCGCCCACTGACCGAGCGCGTACGCCGCAGCGGCCACGGCCGTGGCGATCGCCGGCGCGAGTGCGACGCCGCGGCGATCCCGGTGCGGGATGAGGTAGTGCACCGCGATGCCCAGCGCGCAGGCGGCGATCAGCGCGAGCAGGATGTACATGCGGCTCAGGCGACGAAGCCGACGCGGCGGGACTCCTCGGTCCCGAGTTCGACGTAACCGAGGCTCGCCGTCGGGACGATGTAGGAGTTGCCCTTGACGTCGGAGAGCGTCACGTGGCTCGCGCCCTGATCGAGGGCGGCGGCGATCTGCGTGCGCACCTCGTCGGCGGAGGCTGAGGTCTCGAAGCTGAGCTCGCGGCCGGTGTTGATGATGCCGATGCGGATCTCCACGGAAATGCTCCTTGAAAGGTTGAGGGTTCCGTCACTCTATCGCGGGCCGAGCAGGGCGGGACCGTGCACGGGGCCCTGTTCGCCGAGGGCGATGTCGGCCGCCGCCGATAACGTGGAGGCATGCCCGCACCCCTCGTCCCGACCGCTGCGCAGTTCGCGGTGATCGACGCTTCGGCGACCGCCACGGGCACCGTGATCGGGGGGCCGGGCACGGGCAAGACCCACGCGCTCGTGGAGCGGGTCGCGGCGCTGCTCGACGGCGGGCTCGCCCCCGAGCAGGTGCTCGCGCTGACGCCGAACAGGCAGGCCGCCACCGCGCTGCGCGACCGGATCGGGGTGCGGGTGCGGATCGCGACGCCGGGCCCCCTGGCGCGCTCGCTGGGGTCGTTCGCGTTCCAGCTCGTGCGCGGAACGATGGTGCACAGCGGACAGCAGCCGCCCGCCCTGCTCACTGGCGCCGAGCAGGACCGGATCATCGCCGATCTGCTGGCCGGCGACGCGGAAGACGAGGCGGAGCCGGGCGGCGCGCGGCGCTGGCCGGACGAGCTGGGCGCGACCGTGCGATCCTCGCGGGCGTTCCGCTCGGAGCTGCGCGCCTTCCTCGCCGAGTGCACGGAGCTGGGCGTCACCTCGGCCGAGCTGGGGCGGTCCGAGCGTGCGGCCTGGCGGGCGGTCGGCTCCTTCGCCGACGACTACCGCACCGTGCTCGACCGGGCGCGTGCCGCGCATCGGGATGCGGCGGATCTGCTCGCCGAGGCCGCGGCGATCCTGCGCACGGCGGACGCGGAGCTGCTCGGTCCGCTGGGCCGGCTGCGGGCCGTGCTCATCGACGACGCGCAGGAGCTGACGGCGGGCGGGACGGCGCTCGTGGAAGCGCTGCGCGCGCGCGGCATCGCGATCATGGCGTTCGGGGATCCGGACATCTCCTCCGGCGCATTCCGGGGGGTGGGGCCCGAGCTGTTCGCCGGGCTCGCGGCGATGCTCGGCGACGTGCACGTGCTCGACCGGCCGCACCGGCAGGATCCGTCGCTCACCGCCCTCACCCGCACCGTCGTGCAGACCATCGGCGTCTCGGGCCGCGTCGAGCACCGGCGTGCGCCGGCGCCGGACGCGACGGCCGTGGATGGGGAGCGGCAGGGAGAGGTGTCGGCGTTCCTCGCGCCCTCGCCGCATGAGGAGCACGATCTGATCGCGCGCACCCTGCGCGAGTGGCATGTGCTGCACGGCATCGGCTGGGACCGGATCGCGGTGATCGCGCACGACACCCGGCAGGTGGCGATGCTGGAGGCCGAGCTGGGCGCCCGCGAGGTGCCGACCAGGGCTGCCGGCGTGCAGCGTCCGCTCGGCAGCGAGGGCGTGGTGCGTGACATCGTCGGGATCGTCCGGCTCGCACTGACCGAGCCATCCGGACGGGATCCGCAGCTGGTGGCGGAGGCGCTGCGCACGCCGTTCGGCGGGCTGGACGGCGTGGGGCTGCGCCGGCTGCGCGCGCGGCTGCGCCACCTCGAGCTGGAGGCCGGCGGATCCGCTCCCGCGCGGCTGCTGCTGCGGGACGCGCTCGCCGAACCGGCGCTGCTGGCGCGGGTGGACACCGCCGAGGCCCGCACGGCGGACCGGTTCGGGCGCGTGCTGAGCGAGGTCCGCGAGGGCCGGGCGCGGGGCGAGACGATCCACGAGCTGCTCTGGCGGGTGTGGGACGGCTCCCGAGAGCGCGATGGGCGTCGGCTCGCCGTCGCGTGGCAGGAGGCGGTGGACGGGTCAGGGCCGGGCGGGGGAGGCGCCGAGACCGCGCGCGCCCTGGACGCGCTGGTGGCCCTGTTCGACGCCGCCAAGCGCTCCGTCGAGCGTGCGCCGGAGAAGGGGCCCGAGGCGTTCATCCACGACATCCTGGACAGCGAGGTCCCGGAGGACTCGCTGTCGGCACGGAAACGTCCGGCCACGGTGACGCTGATGACGCCCGCCACGGCGCTGGGCACCGAGTTCGACGCGGTCGTGATCGCCGGCGTGCAGGACGGGGTCTGGCCGAATGTGCGGCTGCGCGGTGGTCTGCTGGAGACCTGGCGGCTGGGCGAGGCCGTCGCCGCCGCCCGCTCGGGCGAGCCGGAGCATGTGCACTCCACCCTGGATCGCCGTCGTGCCGCCCTGCACGACGAGCTGCGGCTGTTCGTGCGGGCGGTGTCGCGGGCGCGTCATCGGCTGCTCGTCACCGCGGTCGACGACGACGACCACGGCCCGAGCGCCTTCTTCGGATTCCTGCCGGATCCGCTGCCCGTCGATGACGGGCATGCGCACCCGCTGACCCTGCGCGGGCTCGTGGCCCGACACCGCCGCGTCCTGACCACCTCGGCCGATCCCGCGGCCAGGGCCTTCGCCGCCGGGCAGCTGCGGCTGCTGGCCGAGGCCGAGGTGCCGGGGGCGGATCCGGACGGCTGGTTCGGCGTGCGCGCGCCCTCCGACGCGCGCCCGCTGCGAGACCTCGACGCCGAACCCGTGCGCGTCTCGCCGTCGCGGCTGGAGGCGTTCGAGGAGTGCGGCGTGAACTGGGCCGTGTCCGCGCTCGGCGGTGACACGGTGGCGCCGCCCTCGGCCGGCATCGGCACGATCGTGCACGCCGCGATGGAGCTGGTCCCCAACGGAGACCTGGACGCCATGCGGCGGATCCTGGACGAGCGCTGGGGTGAACTGGACTTCGAGACGCCGTGGATCGACAGCAAGGAGCGCCGCCGCGCCGACCTGTATCTGCAGCGCCTGCACGCGTATCTCGCGACGGTGCGGCGCGACCACGGCCGGGTCGTCGGCTCGGAGGCGCCGTTCCGGTTCGCGGTGGAGTTGGGCCAGGACGAGCCGGCCGTGCATCCCGTCGATCCCGAGCGCACCGCAGGGCAGGCGATCGTGAACGGCTACATCGACCGGGTGGAGGTGTATCCGTCGGGGGCGGGGGAGCACGAGGCCGCGCGCGGCCGCAGTTGGAGCATGATGGCCGACGGCGCGGGAGGCGAACGGGTGGTCGTGGTGGATCTGAAGACGGGGAAGTACGAACCCGAGACGGAGGCGAAGGTCGTGGAGCACGCGCAGCTGGCGGCCTATCAGCTCGCCGTCGAGCAGGGGCTCGTCGAGGGGGCGGATCCCGCGGCGCTCGCCGGCGCACGGCTGGTGCTCGTGGCGCAGACGATCGGCGCGAGCCCGTACCGGGTCGCCCACCAGCACCGGCTCGGCGACGAGGCCCGCAGCGCGTTCCTGGAGCGGGTGGCCGAGGCGGGGCGCGGCATGGCCGCGTCGAGCTTCACGGCCCAGGTCGAGGCGCACTGCGCCGACACCCAGGTGCGGATCAGTCCGTGCCGCATCCACACGATCCCGGCGGTCAGCGCGTGAGCGCCTGGGAGGGCCGGCACGGCATCTCCGCGACCGACATCGCCGCGGCCCTGGGGCTTCCGGCGCCCACCGCCGCGCAGCAGCGGGTGATCGAGGCGCCGCCGAGCCCCGCGCTCGTCGTGGCGGGGGCCGGCAGCGGCAAGACCGAGACCATGTCCGGCCGGGTGGTGTGGCTCGTCGCGAACGAGCTCGTCGCGCGGGACGAGATCCTCGGGCTCACCTTCACCCGAAAGGCCGCGGGCGAACTCGCCGAGCGGATCGCGCTCCGCCTCGACCGCATCGACGAGTACGGGCGCCGCGGGCTGCTGCCGCACCTGCCCGAGCTCGTCGCGACCGGCGCGCTGACCAGGATCGGAGCCGCAGGATCCGTCCTGCAGCGGGCGGCCGTCCAGCGCGAGGTGCTCGACGCTCTCGCCGAGCGGTACGGGACCGGATGGGATCCGACCGCGCCGCGTCCGGCGGAGGAGCTCATCATCCGTCCGCGCGTGTCGACCTACAACGCGTTCGCCGACGGCATCGTGCGCGAGCACGCCGCGCACATCGGCCGCGACCCCGATGCCGCGATGCTCAGCCAGTCCGCGTCCTGGCTGATCGCCCGCGCCGTGGTGCTGCGAGCGGAGCTTCCGGGTCTCGACGAGGTGGATCGCGCCCTGGGCGGCGTGATCGACGCCGTGCAGCGCCTCGCCGGCGATGTGCTCGACCACCGCGTCGACATCGATGACATGGTCCGGATCGCGCGGCGGCAGGCCGACGCCTTCGAGGACTACCGCTCGAACGCCGACGTCGACAAGGCCGTGGTGAACCTGAGGACGATGCCGATCCTCGCCGACCTCGTGCGCGAGTACATCGCCGCGAAAGGTCGCCGAGGTGTGCTCGACTTCGCCGATCAGGTCGGGGGCGCCTTCGACATCGTCGAGGCAGCCCCGGAGGTGCGCGCCGAGCTGCGTCTGCAGCATCGCGTCGTGCTGCTGGACGAGTATCAGGACACGTCGGTGATCCAGACCCGGTTCCTGTCGGCCCTGTTCCGCGACGGCGCCGTGATGGCGGTGGGCGATCCGCATCAGTCGATCTACGGCTGGCGCGGTGCGAGCGCCGACAACCTGTACGCGTTCGGTCGCACGTTCGCCGATCAGCAGAACTCCGAGACGTACAGCCTGATGACGAGCTGGCGCAACGACGAGCGGATCCTCGACGTCGCGAACCGCGTGCTGCTCCCGCTGCAGCAGCCGAGCCTGGCCGTGCCGGAGCTCGCCGCGCGTCCCGGTTCCGGCGCGGGCCGGGTGGGGGTGCGGTTCGGCGAGACCGTGGATGACGAGGCCGCCGAGGTCGCGGCCTGGTTCGACGGCCTCCGCGCCGCACATGATGAGGTCGCCACCGGCAGGCCGCACACCGGGGCGATCCTGTTCCGTTCGAAGCGGCACATGCAGACCTTCGCAGGCGGTCTCGCCGCCCGCGGGATCCCGCACCGGATCCTCGGGCTCGGCGGCCTGCTCGCCACCCCCGAGGTCGTCGACGTCGTCTCCGCGCTCCGGGTGATCCACGACCCGACCGCCGGATCCGCCCTGATCCGGCTGCTGGTCGGCCCGCGGTTCGCGATCGGCGTCGCCGACATGGCCGCGCTGTACGACCTGGCGCGTGAGCTCGCCGTGCGCGACGGCGCCCTCGCCCCGCTCGGCGACGAGCTGAAGGAGCGGCTGCGCACCTCGCGCGGCGCCGACGAGGCCGTGTCGATCATCGACGCGGTGGATTTCGTGCGCACCGGCCGCGACGACTACCGGCTGCTGGAGCGGATCAGTCCCGAGGGGCGGGCGCGACTGCGGTCGGCGGGGGAGATGCTCGAGCGGCTGCGCCGCGCGGCGGGGCAGCCGATCCTCGAGCTCATCCGGCTGATCGAGGTCGAGCTGCGCCTGGACATCGAGCTCGCCGTGAACGAGAGCCGGGGCCCCGCGCGCGTCGCGGCGACCCAGCTGCGTGCCTTCGGCGACGAGGTGCGCTCGTTCCTCACCGCCGACGATCGTGGCACGATCTCGAGCCTGCTCGCCTGGCTCGACAAGGCCGAGATGACCGATGAGCTCATGCCGCGCACGGAGCCGCCCGAGCCCGGAGTCGTGCAGCTGCTCACGATCCACGGCTCCAAGGGCCTGGAGTGGGACGCCGTCGCCGTCGTGCGCCTCGTGGAGGAGGAGCTGCCGGGCCGGATCGTCGACGCGCAGGGCTGGTTCGGCTTCGGGGTGGTGCCGTTCGATCTGCGCGGTGACCGGGACGCGCTGCCGCGCTTCGAGTGGGATCCACGGGCCGCGATGGACGCCGCAGGGGACGACCAGAAGAAGCGGCACAAGGCGGCACTGGATGCGCTCGCCGCCGGCGTGACGAAGGCCTATCCGCACGGCGGAGCCCTGCGGAGGTTCAAGGACGGCTATCGCCACTATCAGCGGGCCGAGGAGCGCCGGCTGGCCTACGTCGCGATCACCCGCGCGCGCACCGATCTGCTGCTGACCGGATCGCACTGGTCGGGACAGAAGTCGGTCCGCAAGCCCAGCCCGTACCTGCTCGAAGCGATCGACGTGCTCGGACTGGACCCGATCGCAGGCCCTGCGAGCGAGGACAACCCGTACGAGGGCGCCGCGCGCACCAGCGTCTGGCCGATGGATCCGCTCGGCGGGCGGCGCGCCCGGGTGTCGGCGGCGGCCGAGGAGGTCAGGGCCGCGATGGCCGCGCCGGTCGCCCCCGCCCCGTCGGAGGAGCTGGAGCGCCTGCTCGCCGAACGTGCGGCGCGGCAGCGCGGCGTCGTCGCCGACGCACCCACGCGGGTGCCCGCCTCGCGGTTCAAGGACTACGTGACCGATTACGGCGGCACGATCCGCTCGCTGACCCGGCCGATGCCGGAACGGCCCTATCGGCAGACCCGGCTCGGCACGCTGTTCCACGCCTGGGTGGAGCACCGCTCCGGCGCGGTGGGCGTCGGCACGTCGCTCGACGATGCGCTGTGGGATCTCGACGACGACCAGGCCGGGCCGGGCGAGCTCTCGGCCGAGCGCGGGAGCGGCGCAGACGAGATCGCGCTGGCCGACGAGCAGGATCTCGCCCGGTTGCGCGAGATCTTCGAGCGCAGCGAATGGGCGCCGCTGCTGCCCATCGCGGTGGAGACCGAGATCGACTTCGCCCTGCCGGTCGGTGCAGGGGAGCCGCCGCGGATCGTGATCTGCAAGCTGGACGCTGTGTACCGCCGTGCGGATCGCGGCGGCCGGATCGAGATCGTGGACTGGAAGACCGGCCGCCCGCCGGCGACGGCGGCCGAGCGCGAGGAGCGGCTGCTGCAGCTCGCGCTGTACCGGCTCGCCTATCACCGCCGGTTCGGCGTGCCGCTCGACGAGATCGATGTCGCGCTGTTCTACGTCGCGGACGATCTGATTATCCGCGACGACCGGGTCTATTCCGAGGAGGCGCTGGTCCAGCGCTGGAACGCGGCGCGCGCCGCGCGCTGAGCCTCGGCGACGTCGGTCTCCTCGCCGGCGATGCCGCCCTCGCTGGGCAGCAGCGTGCGGGGGCGGGGGGTCTGACGTTCGTCACCCGTCAGCTCGTCGCGGAGCTCGCCGAGCTCTGCGGTCGCATTCGGGTCGAGATCCGCGATCGGGCCCGTCGCCTCGTGGTCGCTCGCGGCCTCGACGGCGGCGTGCTCGTCGGACGCCTCGGACGCCTCGGGCGCGGACGACTCCGGGTCGCGCTGTCCTCCGCGCGGGCCGAAGGCCGAGGTGTCATCGGCGGTGAGACCGGCGAATGCGGCCGCGTCGTACGTGTCGGTCTGCATCGAGGTGTCGATCGGGTTCGGCGCGCGCTCGGGGACGCGGTCGAGCGCGGACATCGCCTCGTCCACCCCGGCGCCGGGGTGGTGCCGGGGCGCGAGATCGTCGTGGATGCCGTCGGCGAGAGCGTCGAGCAGTGTCGCGGCGTCATCGACGATGTCGGAGCGCCGGGTGTCATGGCCGTGCAGCAGCCAGCGCGCCAGCTCGAGTTCGGCCAGCAGCCGCGCGCGCGTGCCGAGACCGGGGTCCGGCGCGCGCAGGGTCGCGGATGCGTACGCGTCGAGCACGTCGGACCGTGCATCGGCGGCCAGGGTGAGCCAGGCCAGGTCCACGGCGGGATCGCCGATCGACAGCGCATGCCAGCCGATCACTCCGACCACGCGCGGACCGCGCTCATCGTCGTCGGCGAACAGGAACGACTCCGCGTGCGCGCCGCCGAGGGTCACCGCGGACTCGAAGCGCCACAGCTCGTCGGCGTCCACCGCCTCGCGCCAGCGCACGGTCAGCCGTGCGGAGACCCGTCCGGTCGAGGCCGCGCGGTCGATGAGGGTGCGCACCTCGTCACGCGCCTGCTCGGGGGTGCGCTCGGCGAGTCCCGCGCCGCGCACCACGGAGACGGGAAGGGCGTGCACGCCCGCGATGGCCTTGCCGATCGCGACCGCGGCACCGGCGCCGGCAGGGATCTCTGCCGCGTCGATCTGGAACCCCGGCACCAGCGTGGTCACGAGCGCGCGGGCATCGCCCACGCGTCCGTCGCCGAGGTGCTCAGGCGCAGCGAAGCGCAGCATCGCTCGCGCTCCCGGGGTCAGCGCCCGCAGGGCGAGGCTCTCCCGGGCGAGCTCTGCCGCCGTGTCGTCATCGCTCGAGGCGCGGATCGCCACCTCCCGGCCGTCCGCCAGCGTGGCGACGGCCGAGTCGAAGCGCGCGTCACCGTCTGCGGACAGCGCACGGGCGCCGACGACATCGGCTCCGGGCACCGCTGCCGTGACCGCCGCGGCTAGAGTGAAAGGTGAGCGAGCCATGTCACCAGGGTAGGTCGAGCCTCGTCCTCGCCGGGCCCGCCACGCCTAGAAGAGGACACGATGCACGCGCAGGACACCGCCCTGGACCGAGCCGCCGAGTGGCGCGACGACTCGGACGCCCTCGCTCGTCTCCGCGCGGATCCGAGCACGGACGTGCTGGTCGTGCGCGAGCGCCGCGTGCCGCTGGGCGACGGGCTGATCTTCCTCCCGTCCGGCGACCCCGTGCTCGCGCGGACCCGGCACTGGGCCCTGCTCGGCCGCCGCGCGGACGGATCCGGACTCCTGCTCGCCCTGCAGGATCCCGACGACGACACCGACGCGGACGGTTCGTTCGCGCCGCGCTGGGGCGACCTGCGCGAGGCGTTGCCGGTCCTCGGCGCGTTCGAGGCCGACGTCCTGGTCACCGCGATCGCGCTCGCCGGATGGCTGCGCGACGCCGGGTTCTGCCCGGTGTGCGGAGGCGTCGCGGAACTGCGGCAGAGCGGCTGGTCGCGCCGGTGCGTCTCCTGCGGCCGGGAGCACTTCCCGCGTACCGACCCCGCGGTCATCGTCGCGGTGCAGAGCGCGGACGGCGAACGCCTGCTGCTCGGCGCCAACGCGCAGTGGAAGGGTCGCATGTACTCGTGCTTCGCGGGGTTCGTGGAGGCGGGCGAGTCGCTCGAGACCACGGTGCATCGCGAGCTGTTCGAGGAGGCCGGTGTCCGCGTGCGCGATCTCGCGTACTTCTCCTCGCAGCCCTGGCCGTTCCCGCGCTCCCTCATGGTCGGCTTCCATGCCACGGTGGCCGACGGATCCGCGGCGCGCGGCGACGGCGAGGAGATCATCGACGTGCGCTGGCTCACCCGCGCGGAGATCGGATCCGCCCTGGCCGGCGCGGGACCGGTCGGGCTGCCGGGGGAGGCCTCCATCGCGCACCGACTGATCCTGGACTGGTACCGGCGGTGAGTGCGCTCGACGGCCTCGACGAGCGGCAGCGCGAGGCGGCGTCCGTGCTGCGCGGCCCCGTGGCGGTGCTCGCCGGCGCCGGCACGGGCAAGACGCGCGTGATCACGCACCGGATCGCGCACGGCGTGGAGACCGGCGCATACTCGCCGTCGCGGGTGATGGCGGTGACGTTCACCGCGAAGGCGGCGGGGGAGCTGCGCGGAAGGCTCCGCCGGCTCGGCGTGGAGGGCGTGGCGGCGCGCACGTTCCACGCCGCGGCGCTCGCGCAGCTCGGGTTCTTCTGGCCGTCGCTGGCGGGTGCTCCCGCACCCGCGATCGTCGACAACAAGGTGCGCCTGCTCGCGCAGGCCGCCGACCTGCTGCGGATCCGGCCCGACAAGGCCACCCTGCGCGACATCGCCTCCGCGATCGAATGGCGCAAGGTCGCGATGATCTCGATCGACGAGGCCGCGCAGCGAGGACGCTCGATCGGCCGCTTCGACGCGACGCAGGTCGCCGACCTGTCCCGCGCCTACGAGACGCTCAAGGACGACCGGCATCAGCTCGACTTCGAGGATGTGCTGCTGGCCTGCGCGGGGATGCTCGAGGCCGAGCCGCGGGTGGCGGCCGCCGTGCACGAGCAGTACCGGCACTTCACCGTGGACGAGTTCCAGGACGTCTCGCCGCTGCAGCACCGGCTGCTGGAGCTGTGGCTCGGGGATCGCGGCGACCTCTGCGTCGTCGGCGACGCCTCGCAGACGATCTATTCGTTCGCGGGCGCCGACCAGCGCTATCTGCTGGAGTTCGAACGCCGCCACCCCGACGCCACCGTGGTGCGGCTGGAGACGAACTACCGCTCCGCCGAACCCGTGCTGCAGGTGGCGAACGCGCTCATGCACGGCCGGCCTGGGGCGCTCGAACTCGCCGCCGCACCGGCGAACCCGCCGTCCGACGAGGTGGCGGAGACCGCATCCGTGATCGCGTTCGACAGCGATGCCGAGGAGGCGCGGGGGGTGGCCTCCGCGATCGCGGCGCGGATCGCGGCTGGGGCGCCGGCGGAGCAGATCGCCGTGCTGTACCGCGCGCACTCGCAGTCCGGCGCGCTGCTGCAGGCGCTCGCCGCGTCCGGCGTCGCGGCCACCGTGCTCGGCGGCCGGCGCTTCTTCGACATGCCGGAGGTGCGCCAGGCCGTCCAGGCGCTGCGCGCGGCCGCGGTCGCTCCGCAGCAGCACTCGTTCCTGCCCGCCGTCCGCGACGTGCTGCGCGGCCTCGGCTACACCGACGAGCCGCCCGAGGCGGGCGGAGCTCTCCGTGACGCGTGGGAGGCTCGCCGCGCGGTGCTGCGCCTCGCCGAGGACGCCCCGGCCGAGGCGAGCATGCGCACCTTCGCCGACGACCTGTTCGCGCGGGCGAAGGACCAGCACGAGCCCGTGCTGAGCACCGTCACGCTGTCGACCCTGCACGCCGCGAAGGGCCTGGAGTGGCCGCATGTCTACCTGATCGGGTGCTCGGAGGGCCTGCTGCCGATCTCGTACGCGAGCGGCTTCGACGCGATCGACGAGGAGCGCCGGCTCGCCTACGTGGGGATCACGCGGGCCGCGCGAACGCTGACGATGACGTGGTCGCGGGACGCAGATCGGGGCGGACGTCGTCCCTCGCGATTCCTCGGGGAGATCGGCAGCCGCACTCTGCGTGAAACTCCGCCGTCCGCGATGATCGGGGCCCGGCGCGGCTGATCCGGATCTGCAGGCCGACGCCGGCGCGCACCGCATCCGCGTGACCGGCGAGCAGATCGCCGACCGCGGCGGCGGCCGCGGCGATGCCCGCGAGCGGTATACGGCCGGGATCGCGCTCGAGCAGCTGCACGTGCAGCGCCGCCCACGCGGGATCCCGATCGCGGTCGTGCGCGTCACGGCAGGACAGGCAGGGCGTGCGGCCGGGGACGACGAGCGGCCCGACCGTCGAGCCGCCGGCGTCGAAGGACACCGGCAGGTGCGGGCGGTCCTCGGACAGCGACGACACCGCGTCCCGCGCGGGCACCGCGCCATGCCGGATCAGCAGGGCGGGCGCGGACGGGTCGTCCACGACGTCGACGCCGGCGTCGTCCAGGGCCTCCTCGAGCCGGAACACCGTCCTGGCGCCGACGACCGGGGCGGCGACCAGCCGGACCGCATGCCGTGCGGCGTCCGCGATGAGCAGGGGGTCGAGCAGGGCGCGCAGCCGGCGCGCGGCGGGCAGGGGCGCGCCGAGTCCGTGCGCGAGGACCTCGAAGCCCCGCTCCGGCACGCCGCGGGAGAGCTGATGCAGCAGCCGCGGCAGCCAGGGGCCCTCGACGGGCAGCGTCAGGGCTGCGTCGAGGCCGAACTGCACGGTGTCCGCGTCGCGCCACAGCACGGGGTGCGCCGGATCGAGGTGAAGCGTCGTGGTCATGCCACGATCATGACTGCGCCGGCGAGCGCGGCGGGCGCGCGATGCGGAATCGGTGGATAACCCGCTCAGACCGGCTTCTCGCCGGATCCATCCCCATCGGAGCCGCTCTCGGGGTCGTCCTCGTCGCCACCCTCCGCCGGGCCACCGAAGTCGTCGCCGCTGAGCAGCCGCTCCAGGGCCTCGTCCATCTCGTCCTGCGCCGGCTCTTCGCCGCGGGCGCGCGCCTGCAGCCGGGCCACGAGAGCGGCGGGGTCGTCGATGTCCGAGGCGTCCGGCATCAGATCGGGGTAATCCCACAGCGCGTCGCGCGCCTCGATGCCGACGGCGTCGGTGACGGCCTGCCACATCGCGGATGCCTCGCGCAGCCGCCGCGGCCGGATCTGCAGGCCGACCAGCGCACCCAGCGCATCCTCCGCGGGTCCGCCGGCGGCCCGGCGGCGACGCGCGGCCTCGGCGATCCGCGTGCTGTCCGGCAGGCGCGACGTGGCCTGCGTCGTGACCACGTCGACCCAGCCGTCGATCGTCGCGATGAGGTTCTCCAGCCGCTCCAGCGCCTCGCGCTGGGCCTCGGACTGCGCCGGCAGCAGCGCGCCGCCCTCGATCGCGCGGCGCAGCTCCTCCGGATCGCTCGGGTCGAGCCTGCTCGCGAGATCCTCGAGCGCGTCCATGTCGACCGTGACGCCCTTCGCGAACTCGGTGATCTGCGTCATCACGTGCAGATGCAGCCACCGCGCGTGCCGGTACAGCCGCGCGTAGGCGAGCTCTCGGGCGGCCAGATACAGCGCGATCTGGTCCTCCGGGATCTCCAGGCCCTCGCCGAACGCGGCCAGATTCTGCGGGATCACGGCCGCCGTGCCTGCCGGGAGCACCGGAATCCCCACATCGCCGCCGGAGACGACCTCGAGCGCGAGGTTGCCGAGCACCTGGCCGAACTGCGCCGCGAACACCGAGCTTCCGATCCCGCGCATGAGCCGGCCCGCGCCCTGCACCACGCTCTGCATGTCCTGGGGAGTCTGCCCCTCCAGCGCGGTCATGAGGGCGTCCGCGATGCTCGTCGAGACGGGGGTGGCGATCTCCTTCCACACCGGAAGGGTCTGCTCGACCCACTCGCCGCGGGTGAGCGCACGTGGCGCAGCGGCCAGCTCCGAGATCGTGGTGGCCTCGCCGACCCACAGATCCGCGAGGGCGAAGGCGTCGGCGAGCGAGGAGCGCGCACCCGTGTCGATGCCGAGCCCGTCGCGGTTCGCGATGTGCAGCGCCTGGCGCAGGGTGGTCTCCCACGGGTCCGTGTTCATGGCGTGCTGCATCTGCTGCATCATCTGCTGCATCATCGCCGGGTCGAGGTTCATCCCCTCCAGACCCTGCAGCGCGCTCAGGTCGATGCCTTCCGCGTTCTCGCCGAGCATGCGCCGCAGGAACTGCAGGAAGTCCTCGGAATTCGGGTCGTTCTCAGCCATCGCCCAGTCCCTCTCAGCACGTGTATAGCCCGTGCTGACTACGCTAGACGCACGAACTGATCGGCGGCCCGGATCCGGGCCGCTCCGCTGTACGCCGCTCGCGAACGAGCATCCGTCGGTCACCTGGGAGGCACCGTGACGAGCAGCCGCGCCGGGCGCGCCACCCGCATCGGGCTCGTGGCGTTCATCGTGTCGCTGGCCTCGCTGCTGGTGCTCACGTTCCTGCCGCTGCCGTTCGTGATCGAGCAGCCGGGGCCCGTGTTCAACACGCTCGGCAAGGTGCAGGACGCCCAGGGCAAGTCCGAGCCGCTCATCGCCGTCAACGGCGCGACGACCTATCCGACGAAGGGATCCCTGGATCTCACGACCGTGCAGGTCGTGGGCAACCGGGAGCATCCGCCATCCTGGATGGAGCTGGTGCTGGCCTGGTTCGATCCGTCCCGGGCCGTCGTCCCGATGGACGCGGTCTTCCCCCAGGGCGTGACCACCTCGCAGCGCGACCAGGCCAATCAGCTGATGATGGTCGACTCCCAGCAGGAGGCGACGGCCGCCGCGCTGCGTGAGCTCGGACACGACGTTCCCGTCACGATCCAGGTCGCCTCCGTGGTGGACGGATCGGCCGCGAGCGGCCTGCTGAAGCCGACGGACGTCGTCGTGGCCGTCGACGGCGTGAACCCGGCCGACGCGGACGCCCTGCGCGCGCAGATCCAGAAGTCCGACGGCGCGCCGGTGACGCTGACGATCGAGCGCGACGGGAAGCGGCAGGACGTCGCGGTGACCCCGCGCAAGCAGGACTCCAACGGCACCGCGACCTGGCTGCTCGGCATCACGCTGCAGCAGAAGTACGACTTCCCGATCGATGTGAAGCTCCAGCTCGACAACGTGGGCGGCCCCAGCGCCGGGATGATGTTCGCGCTCGGGATCATCGACACGCTCACCCCCGGCGAGCTGAACGGCGGCACGCAGGTCGCCGGTACCGGCACGATCACGGCCGACGGCACGGTCGGCGCGATCGGCGGCATCCGGCAGAAGCTGTACGGTGCACGATCGGCGGGCGCGGACTACTTCCTCGCTCCGGGATCGAACTGCAACGAGGTGTACGGGCACGTTCCCGCGGGGCTCACGGTGATCCGCACGGACAGCCTGGGCGAGTCGCTCAAGGCGCTCACCGTCATCGCGGACGGCGGGGACGTGAAGGCCCTGCCCACCTGCACGGCCGCCGACGTCAAGTAGCCCGACCGCGCACGGAGCATGCGGGCGTTCGCGACGGGCGAAGCCGGGGTCGCCGGCACGAAGGATGCCCAGGAGAGCCCGACCTAGGATGGGACGGTGACCACCTCCTCGGAATCGAATCCGGCCGCGCCCCGCACCACCCGACGCATCGTGCTCGCGACGGTGGTGATCCTCGCGGTGCTCATCGCGGCGTTCTTCGTGTTCGCCTCGATGTACACGGACTTCCTCTGGTACGACCAGCTGAACTTCGCGCAGGTGCTGACCACGCGCTGGATCGCGACGGCGGTGATGTTCGCGATCGGCTTCCTCGGCATGGCGGTGCCGATGTTCATCGCGATTCAGCTCGCCTACCGGCTGCGGCCCGTCTACGTGCGGCTGAGCTCGCAGCTGGACCGCTACCAGGAGGTCGTGGAGCCGCTGCGCCGACTGGCGATGTGGGGGATGCCGGTGTTCTTCGGCCTGTTCTCCGGCTTCGCCGCCGCCGGACAGTGGGAGACCGTCTGGCAGTGGGCGAACGGCGTCGCCACAGGCCAGAAGGACGCCCAGTTCGGACTCGACACCGGGTTCTACCTGTTCGCGCTGCCGTTCTACCAGGCGCTGCTCGGCTTCGTGTCGGCCGTGCTGATCCTGTGCCTGATCGTCTCCGCCGTCGTGCTCTACCTGTACGGATCCGTGCGCATCGGGCAGGGCGAGCTGCGCATCTCCAAGGCCGCGCGCGTGCAGCTGGCCGTGATCGCCGGGCTCTACCTCCTGGTGCAGGCCGTGAGCCTCTGGATGGACCGGTTCAAGACCCTGACCTCGCCCGAGGATCGGATCACCGGCCCCGCCTTCACCGGTGTCACCGCCGTGATCCCCGGGCTGTCGATCCTCGCGATCATCGCCGCCCTCGTCGCCGTGCTGTTCTTCATCACCGCGGTGATCGGCCACTGGCGCTTCCCGCTCGCCGCGACCGCGCTGCTCATCGTCGCCGCCCTCGTGGTCGGCGTCGGCTACCCGTGGGCGGTCAACACCTTCCAGGTCAAGCCCAACCAGAACCAGCTGCAGGCGCAGTACTACGAGCGCAACATCAAGGCCACCAAGGCCGCCTACGGACTCGACAGCGTGCAGACGACGCCGTTCAAGGCGCAGACCACCGCCGCGGCGGGACAGCTGCGCAGCGACGCCGACACCACCGCCTCGATCCGGATCATGGATCCGAACGTGATCCCGCCGACGTTCCAGCAGCTCGAGCAGTACCGCAGCTACTACAAGTTCCCCGAGAACCTCGACGTCGACCGGTACACGATCAACGGCAAGACCCAGGACGCGGTCGTCGCGGTCCGCGAGATCGACACCTCCCGGATCGGCAGCCAGACCTGGAACAACGACACCCTCGTCTACACGCACGGCTACGGGCTGGTCGCCGCCGCCGGCAACCAGCGCACCGATGACGGCGAACCCGTCTTCCTGGAGCGCGGGATCCCGACCTCTGGCGCCCTGACCGATTCGCAGAAGTACGAGCCGCGGGTGTACTTCGGCGAGTCGTCGCCGGCGTACTCGATCGTGGGCGCGCCGAAGGGCACCGCACCCACCGAGATCGACTACCCGCGCGGCAAGGACGCCAGCGAGAGCCAGACGAAGACCACGTTCACGGGCGACGGCGGGCCCCGCATCGGCAACTTCTTCACGAAGCTGCTGTACGCGCTGAAGTTCCAGTCCGAGCAGATCCTGTTCTCCGACGGCGTCAACGCCGACTCGCAGATCCTGTACGACCGGGATCCGGCGACGCGCGTCGCCAAGGCGGCGCCGTACCTGACGCTCGACGGCGACCCGTACCCGAGCATCGTGGACGGCCGCATCGTGTGGATCGTGGACGGTTACACCACCAGCTCCAGCTACCCGTACTCCTCGAGCGTGAACCTGCCGAAGGCGATCAGCGACTCGGTGAACACGGCGCCGGGCTTTGTCACCGACGACATCAACTACATCCGCAACTCGGTCAAGGCGACCGTCGACGCCTACGACGGCAAGGTGACCCTGTACGCCTGGGATCCGACGGATCCGGTGCTGAAGACCTGGCAGAAGATCTACCCGTCGACGCTCAAGCCGATCAGCGACATGTCGGCCCAGCTGATGAGCCACGTGCGCTACCCGACGGACCTGTTCAAGGTGCAGCGCGCCATGCTCGGCACGTATCACGTCAACGACGCCGCCTCCTTCGCCCGCCAGGACAACCAGTGGGAGACGCCGAACGACCCGCAGAGCGACACCAGCAACCCGAAGCTGCAGCCGCCCTATTACCTCACCATGAAGATGCCGGGGCAGACGGCCTCGCAGTTCTCCATGTACACGACCTTCATCCCCGCCTCGCAGGGTTCGACCAGCCGCAACGTGCTGATGGGCTACCTCTCGGTCGACGCCGACGCCGGATCCACGGCGGGCAAGAAGTCCGCCTCGTACGGCAAGCTGCGCATGCTCGAGATCGACGCGGACACCACGGTGCCGGGCCCCGGCCAGGTGCAGAACACGTTCAACTCGGACACGACGGTCGGCCAGCAGCTCAACCTGCTGAAACAGGGCCAGTCGGAGGTGATCCACGGCAACCTGCTGACGCTTCCCGTCGGAGGAGGGTTCCTCTACGTGCAGCCCGTGTTCGTGCAGGCGTCATCGGGCACGCAGCTGCCGCGCCTGCAGAAGATCCTGGTCGCCTTCGGTGACAAGATCGCCTTCGCAGACACGCTGACCCAGGCCCTGGACCAGCTGTTCGGCGGAGACTCGGGCGCGACCGGCGGTGACGGCAACCTCACGCCGACTCCGAACCCGACACCGTCTCCCGGCACCGGCGGCACGACCACGCCGTCCGGCAACACCGCCGCGATCCAGGCCGCGCTGCAGGACGCGAAGGCCGCGATGCTGGCGCGTGACGCCGCTCTCAAGGCGGGGGACCTGAGCGCGTTCGCGGTGCAGGACAAGGCCCTCACCGACGCGGTGAACCGGCTCATCCAGCTCGAGGGGTCGTCCAGCACCACCACGAAGTAGGCCCCGATTGGTGCCCTGTGAGATCCCGTGTTAGGCTATTCCTTGTGCCGCGGGGTGGAGCAGTTCGGTAGCTCGCCGGGCTCATAACCCGGAGGTCGCAGGTTCAAATCCTGTCCCCGCAACAAGAGAAGGCCCCCTGATCAGGAGAAATCCGATCAGGGGGCCTTCGGCATTCGTGCGTTCTTTCGGAGTTTCGGCACTCAGTGCGCACGCATCTGAGCGACGGCGGCCTCCCGGTCGATCATGTTCATCACGTCGCCGATCGAATTCACGAGCGGCGCCGGCGCGATGACCAGAGTGTTCTTGTCCACGCCGATCTCGACCAGCGTCTGCAGGGTCCGCAACTGGAGCGCGAGGGGGTGCGACATCATCGTGTCGGACGCGGTGCCCAGCTGGGCGGCGGCGAGCGCCTCGCCCTCCGCTGCGATGATCTTCGCCCTCTTTTCACGCTCGGCCTCGGCCTGCTTCGCCATCGCGCGCTTCATCGAGTCGGGCAGCAGGATGTCCTTGAGCTCGACGAGCGTCACCTCGACGCCCCAGTCCACGGTCGTGACATCGAGGATCTCGCGGATGTTCACGTTCAGCGCCGCCGTGTCGGAGAGCGTCTCATCGAGGTTGTGCTGGCCGACGACCTTGCGCAGCGTGGTCTGCGCGATCTGGTCGATCGCCGAGCGCACGTTCTCGATCGCGATCACGGACTTCACCGGATCCATGACTCGGTAATAGGCCACGGCGGACACCCCGACGGTGACGTTGTCCTTGGTGATGATGCCCTGGGACTGGATCGGCATCGTCACGATCCGCAGGGAGACCGGGATCAGGACGTCGACGATCGGGAAGATGAACCGGATCCCCGGCTCGCGCACATTGTGCAGCCGGCCGAAGCGCAGGACCACACCGCGTTCGTACTGGCGCACGATCCGGGCCGCCATGAAGAACACGATGATCACGACGATCGCGGCGAGGGAGATGATGATGAGCGGGATCATGGGAACCGCCTCCTCCGGCTCCGGTGACGTGCCGCGGGCCAGTGTCTCCATTTTCCCACCACGGCGCGCGGAGGGCGCGGTTTGTCGCGGGATCGTGCGGGATGATGGGATCCATGACCGCCGCAATCATGCCCGTCGCCGTCTGCCAGTTCGCGCCCGTCGCCGACCGCGGCTCGAACAGAGAACGGATCGGGGAGCTCGTGGCGCTCGCGGCGGATCGGGGGGCGCGCCTGGTCGTGCTGCCGGAGTACTCCAGCTTCTTCACGGATCCCTTCGACGAGTCCCTCGCCGCGCACGCGGAGGAGCTCGACGGACCCTTCTCCGCCCGGCTGCGCGAGCTCGCGGCCCGTCACGACGTCGTGATCGTCGCGGGGATGGTCGAGCGGGCGGACGCGGGACGGATCCGCAACACGCTCGTGGCCGCGGACGCGACCGGGATCCTCGCCGTCTACCGCAAGCAGCACCTGTACGACGCGTTCGGGCAGACCGAGTCGCGGTGGATCGAGCCGGGTGAGCTCGGATCCGCGGCGACGTTCCAGGTCGCCGGCCTGACGTTCGGCCTGATGACCTGCTACGATCTGCGTTTCCCGGAGGTCGCCCGCACGCTGGTCGACGCTGGGGCCGATGCGATCGTCGTGCCCGCCGAGTGGGTGCGCGGGCCGCTCAAGGAGGAGCACTGGATGACCCTCCTCGCCGCCCGCGCGATCGAGAACACGGCGTACGTCATCGCCGCCGATCACCCGACCCCGATCGGTGTCGGACGTTCCGCGGTGATCGATCCGCAGGGCGTCACGATCGCGGGCATCGGCACTTCTGAGGGGATCGCCGTCGCCGAACTCGACCCGGACCTCATCGCCCGGGTGCGCGAGGTCAATCCGGTGCTGCGGCTGCGCCGCTACCGCGTCATGCCGCGCTGAGCGATCTCAGTCACCCGCGCAGTCCCGCCAGCCGCGCGGCGGCCTCGGCGATCACCTCGGGCCGCTTGCAGGCGGCGAAGCGCACCAACCCGCGGTAGCGGGCGTGGTGCTCTGGGCGCACGAACGCCGTGAGCGGGATCGCTGCGACGCCGATCCGCTCGGGCAGCGCACGGCAGAACGCGGCCGCATCCGCGCCGCCGATGGCCGTCGCATCGGCCACGGTGAAGTACCCGCCGTCGGGGCGGTGCACCTCGAGGCCGGCCGCCGTCAGGCCCTCGGCGAGCAGGTCGTGCTTGGCGCGCAGCCGCTCGGCAGCACCCGTGAAGAACGCGTCCGGCAGGCGCAGGCCCGCGGCGACTGCCGGCTGGAACGGCGCCCCGTTGACGTAGGTGAGGAACTGCTTGACGCTGAGCACGGCGGTGATGAGGTCGGCAGGGCCGTGGATCCAGCCGATCTTCCATCCGGTCACCGAGAACGTCTTGCCCGCCGACGAGATCGTCAGGGTGCGCTCGGCGGCGCCCTCGATCGTGGCGAGGGGCACGTGCGGCGCCGTGAAGGCGAGATGCTCGTACACCTCGTCGGTCACGATGACGGCGTCGTGCCGCGTGGCGAGCCGGACGATCTCGGCGCGGATCTCGGGGGAGAGCACGGCGCCGGTGGGGTTGTGCGGGTCGTTCACGAGGATCACCCGGCAGCGGTCGGTGACAGCGGCGGCCAGTTCCGCCGGATCCGGCTGGAAGTCGGGCAGGCGCAGCGGAACCGTCCGCAGCGTGGCGCCGCTGAGCGCCGCGATGGCGGCGTAGGAATCGTAGAACGGCTCGAACACCACGATCTCGTCCGCGGGGCCGTCCACGAGGGCCAGGAGCGCCGCGGCGATCGCCTCGGTGGCGCCCGCCGTCACGAGGATCTCCCGGTCCGGATCCACCGCGAGCCCGTACCAGCGCCGTTGGTGCTCAGCGATCGCATGAAGCAGATCGGGCACGCCGCGCCCGGGCGGGTACTGGTTCGCGCCGTCCAGGATCGCGGCGCGCGCGGCTTCGAGCACCTCGGCGGGGCCGTCCTCGTCGGGGAAGCCCTGACCGAGGTTGATCGCGCCGGTTCGCGCCGCGAGCCCGGAGATCTCGGCGAAGATGGTGGGAGCGACGTCGCCCGTGGAAGAGAGCAGGCCCGCGCCTGCGGCCGTCCGACGCCACGCCCCGTGCAGGTTTCTCATGCCGCCCAGGGTAACGGCATAGCGGAATCTCCCATCGAGCATAAGAAAAACACAGAATCGAACGTCAGTCTGTAAGGGCAAGGTTCGAAGGAGCAGAGAAAATGAGCGAGCAGACGCCGCACCCCGACGCCGGACACTCCGTGCCCCCGGCGTTCTCGTCCACCCCCGCCGTGCCCGGCCACCCCGCACCCGCGGACGCCGCCGGCACGGCACCGACCCAGCCGATTCCGCCGACCGGCGGATACGGATTCCCGGCCGCCACCGAGGCGACGGCACCCGCCGGCGCGGCCTTCGGAGTCGTCACCGGTCCGGTCGCCTCCGCACCGGTGGCCACCGCCCACAAGCCCAAGAACGGCGTCGGCGGGGGCAAGATCGCCGCCATCGTCATCGCAGCCGCGCTGGTCGGCGGCATCGCCGGCGTCGGAGGAGCCGTCGGCTACGGCGCTCTCACGGCCTCGTCGTCGCCCTCCAAGACCGCCACCGGGCCGAGCACGGTGACGGTGAACAACCCCGAATCGGTCTCCCAGGCCACCGCGATCGCCGCGAAGGCCGTGCCGTCCGTGGTCACCATCAACGTCACCGGGTCCAGCGCCGCGGGTTCCGGATCGGGCATCGTGCTCGACAAACAGGGCCACATCCTCACCAATGCCCACGTGGCGACGCTCGACGGCCAGGTCTCCAACCCGACCATCACCGTGACCACGTCCGACGGACGGATCCTGGACGCGACCGTCGTCGGCATCGACCCGACCTACGACATGGCCGTGCTGCAGGTCAAGGACGGCTCGAGCCTCACGCCGATGGAGTTCGCCGATTCGTCGAAGCTCAACGTCGGTTCCATGACCGTCGCCGTGGGCGCCCCGCTGGGCCTCGCGAACTCGGTGACCACCGGGATCGTCAGCGCGCTGAACCGCAGCATCCAGATCCAGTCCTCGGCGGCGCCGTCCGGCGGCGGCAGCACACCGCAGCAGAGCCCGAACCCGGACGGCCAGCAGCCGTTCCAGTTCGACATCCCGGGCCGCGGATCCGGCTCGTCGAGCGCGACGGCGACGATCTCGATCGCCGTCATCCAGACCGACGCGGCGATCAACCCCGGCAACTCCGGCGGAGCGCTCGTGGACAGCGACGGCAAGCTGATCGGGGTGAACGTCGCGATCGCGAGCACCGGATCCTCGTCGTCCTCGTCCGCCCAGTCCGGCAACATCGGCGTCGGATTCGCGATCCCGTCGAACATCGCGCACCGCATCGCGAACGACATCATCGCGAAGGGCACGGCCACGCACGGCCTGCTTGGCGCGTCGGTGCAGGACGCGAGCAGCGTCAAGGGCGCCACGGTCGTCGGCGCGGCGATCGCCTCCGTCACGAACGGCGGCGCCGCGGCTGCGGCCGGCCTGCAGGCGGGCGACATCGTCACCGGCTTCAACGGCACGCCGATCACCGATGCGAGCGACCTCACCGCGCAGGTGCGGGCGATCGCCGGCGGCGGCACCGCGAAGCTGACGTTCGACCGCAACGGACAGTCTCAGGATGTGACGGTTACGCTGGGCACGCTCTCCCAGTGATCCGCCGCTCCTGACCCGGGCGCTGCCCCGCTCGAACCACGAAGGAGAAGGACGCCACCCCGCGATAGGCTCGCGGGGTGGCGTCCTTCTCCTTCCGTGCGGGCAACGCCGGCAAGCTGCTGCGGATCCCGCTCTACCTCGCCGGACGCCTCGGCACCCTCGTCATCCCGCGCGGCCGCGGCTGGGTGATCGGATGCGGGGCGGGGATCGGCGACGGCGCCCTCGCGCTCTGGACGGCCGCGTCCGCGGTCGGGGAGAGCCCGCTCTGGCTGACCGGTTCCGCGCGGGAGGCTCGCGACGCCGGCGCGCTCGGGATCCGCACGATCCCCAAAGGGGGCCTGCGCGGCTGGTGGGTGACCGCCCGTGCTGGCGTGGTCGTGGTCACGCACGGATTCGGCGACGCGAACCGCTACGCCACGTCCGGCGCGTTCCTCGTGCAGCTCTGGCACGGGATCCCGCTCAAGCGCATCGGCCTGGACTCCCCGGCGACCGTGCAGAGCGCCTTCCTGCCGCGCTTCGCGCCCCTGCAGCGTCTCATCGGCGCCCTGTATCGAGCGCAGACCCGGCGCATCCGGGTGCTGCCGGCCGCCTCGGATCGTGCGCGCGGGCGGCTCGAGTCGGCCTTCGCGCTCGGCGTGGAGCAGGTGCTCGTGACCGGCGAGCCGCGCGTCGACGTGCTCTCTGCGGGGGAACCCGCGGTACGCCGGGCGCAGGCCGTCACCCTCCGCGATACGGCGGTCGGGATGATTCCGGACGACGCCAAGGTCGTGCTGTACGCGCCGACCTGGCGGGACGGCGCCGCCGACCCCGCCGTGCCCTCGGATGCCGAGTGGGAGCGGATCGTCGCGATGCTCAAGCGCACGAACACCGTGCTGCTGGTGCGCTCGCACCCGCTCGGCGAGGGCGACTACCGTCCGCCGATCGAGACCGATCTGGTGCGCGCGATCGGTTCCGCGCTGGTGCCCGACATCACACCCGTACTCCCGGCCGTCGACGTGCTCATGACCGACTACTCCTCGCTCGCCTACGATGTCGGACTGCTGGACATGCCCGTCGTCTACCTGGCTCCGGATCCGGACGAGTACGCGCGCACCCGCGGCTTCTACGGCCGCTACGCCGACGTCGCGGGGGACGATCCTGCCTCCGACTGGGAAGAGGCGGTCGCCCAGCTCGAGCAGACACTCGCGGGCGGTGCGGAGGCCGCCCGCCGGGCCGCGCGCTCGCGGCAGCTGAGCGCCGAAATGCACGCGCACCGCGACGGCCGCAACGCCGAGCGCGTCCTCGCGGCGATCCTCGCCCGCACCGCACCGCACCGAAAGGAAACGCATGACCACTGTCCGCGTCGATGAGGCGCAGCAGTCGCTGCTGATCGCAGGCTCCGGGCCCGCTCCCGTTTCGGTCGAGCTGCTCGGGTCGCGCGCCGCGGCTTACGGCGCCGCGGTGGACGGTGTCGAGGGCTGGACCGCGATCGTGCCGCTGCACGTGTCGCGCTGGGGCGGACCCGAGCTGCCGCTGCCGAGCGGGGACTACGTGCTCACCCTCGATGGTTCCCCGATCGAAGACGTGCGGCTGGATCCGGTGCTCCTCGAACGGCTGCGGGTGTCGGCGGAGGGCGGGAGGATCCGGATCGCCCCGCCGATCGACCCCGCCTACGAGACAGCGGAAGGCCGCCTCGCACTTGAGGGGCGCTATGTCTCGCTGCCGGGCGCACGGGAGAACGCCGTGTTCTTCGAGTCCTTCTACGGCCAGGGCAGCGGCTGCAACCCCGGGGCGATCGATCGGGAGCTCGCCCGGCGCGCCCCCGGGGTCACCCGGTACTGGAGCGTGGTGGATCTGTCGGTGCCCGTGCCGGAGGGCGCCGTGGCCGTCATCGAGGGGTCCCCGGAGTGGTGGCGGGCTCGCGCCGACGCGCGGCTGCTCGTCGTGAACGACTGGCTGCGCCGCCGGTTCGACCGCAAGCCCGGTCAGCGGGTGCTGCAGACCTGGCACGGCACGCCGCTCAAGCGGCTCGCGCTGCACCGCTCCGGCTTCCATCCGCGGCGCTGGCTGGCGGTGCTGCGCGAATCGCGGCGCTGGGACGCGCTGCTCGCGCAGAACCCGTACGCCGCACGAGTCCTCGGCAAGGCGTACGCGTTCCTGCGCCGGCCGATCTGGGTCGACGGCTATCCGCGCAACGACCTGCTCAGCACCGGAGACGCCGCCCGGATCCGCACCGCGCTGGGCATCGACGCGGACGAGCGGGTGCTGCTGTACGCCCCAACCTGGCGCGACGACCGCACGGAGATGGTCGACTTCCTGGACCCGAACGCGCTCGCCGCGGCCGCCGACGCCGTCGTGCTGGTGCGCGGTCATTCGCGGACCATCCGCCCGGGCCGCGATCATGCCGGTGCGCGGGTCATCGACGTCACCGGGCACCCGGACACCGCTGAGCTGCTCCTGGTCGCAGACGCGCTCATCACGGACTACTCGTCCGTGATGTTCGACTTCAGCGCGACAGGCAAGCCGATGTACTTCCTGGTCCCCGATCTGGATCACTACCGCGGCACGCTGCGCGGCTTTTACTTCGATCTCGCCGAGCGCGCCCCGGGGCCGCTGGTGCGCACGCAGGACGAGCTCATCGCCGCGCTCGAGGACGTGTCAGCGGTGGCCGCGCATGCGCCCCGCTACGTCGCCTGGCAGGCGCAGTTCAACGGCCGCGACGACGGATCCGCTGCGCGCCGCGTCGTGGACCGGATCGTCGATCACGGCTGGCTCGACGCCTGACACCTCTCGAGGTGCTCAGGGCAGCGGCGTGTTGCGCGTGCCCAGGCGCGAGGCGTCGACCGTGTCGTGCGCACCGCGGAGCACGCCGGTGAGGAAGCCGAGCCCCCATGACAGGTGCATGGTCGGTAGCACCGCCAGCGTCCACACGCGCTCACGCGGGCTGCGCGGCGGATCCGTGGAACGGCCGCGCACGAGCGCCATCGCGATCACGAGCAGGGCGTAGGCGACCAGCGGGAGGTACACGACTGAGGCGAGCACGGATCCGATCCCGGCGAGCACGCCGGTCAGCTGCAGCACTCCGACGATCAGCGCGAGCGCCACGATCAGCACGAGCGCGGGGGGTGCGAAGAACCGCACGCCGTTGCGGCGCCCGTAGCGGCGCACGAGCTCTCCGCGCCACGCGCCGGTCGCACGGAACTGGCGGGCGAGGCGGATCCAGCTCTCGCGGGGCCAGTACGTCACGGCGAGCTGCGGGTCGAACCACACGGCGTATCCGGCCTGGCGGATGCGCAGGTTCAGCTCCCAGTCCTCGCCACGCCGGATGGACTCGTCGAACAGCCCGATCTCCTCCAGCACCGCGCGGCGCATGACGCCGAGGTAGGCGGACTCTGCCGGACCCTCCTTGGTGCCGCCGTGATAGCTGCCGCCGCCGAGGCCGAACGGGGAGTTGTAGGCGCGGGCGACGGCTGCCTGGAACGGCGTGCGACCGTTGGCGCGCATGACGCCGCCGACATTCGCCGCTCCCGTGCGGTTCAGGGTCGCGAGGCCCTGGCGCGCGTAGCCGGGGGAGAGCTCGGAGTGCGCGTCCACCCGAATCACCGTCGGGTGGACGCTGGCGCGGATCGCGGCGTTCAGGCCGACCGGGATGTCCGCGGCGGGGTTGTGCACGATCCGCAGCCGCGGCTCCGCGGCCGCGAGGCGCTCGGCGACCTCGGTGGTGCCGTCGGTGGAGGGGCCGAGGGCCAGCACGAGCTCGGTGGGACCTGTGACATCCTGTGCGAGCACCGACTGCACCGCGTGCTCGAGATAGGCGCGCTCGTTCAGCACCGGCATCACGAACGACACCCCGCTGTCCTCCGGGAGGGGCACTCCCGGACTGCGGGGGGAAGGATCGCTCTGGCTCACCCGTCGATCCTTTCACGTCCCGCCTGCATGGCTTGTTCAATCGAAACCATCAGCGGGGTGATTCGGAATAAAGAACCAGCTCAGTAGCCAAAAAAGGGGTCGAGTGATCTAGAAGAAATGTTCGATAGTTGGTAGAATCGTGGTATGTCCAACACCCTCGCCCCTCTGCTCGAAGCCGCAAGGCTCCTCGAGCAGACGTGGGCCGGTGCTGGGTCGGGGAGCGACCTCTCCCGAGCGCAGCTGATCGCGGTGAACGACGCGATCGGGCAGCTCAAGCGCACCGCCGATGCCGTGCATTCGGAGGTCGCCGCGAGCGTGGCCTTTGAGTCCCGACGCGAGCTGGGTCCGCAGTCGCTGGCGAAGCAGCAGGGCTTCCGCACCGCCGCTCAGCTGATCGCGATGACGACCGGCGCGTCCACCGGCGACGCCGTGCGTCTGGTGAAGGTCGGGCAGGCGACGGCGCCCCGTACCAACCTGATCGGGGAGGCCCTGCCGGCGAAGTTCCCTGACGTGCGTGAGGCGCTGCGTGCCGGACGGATCGGAGCACCCGCAGCCGATCTGATCCTGACGTTCCTGGACCGGATGATCCCGAAGGTCGGCCGGGAGTGTGTCGCCGAGGCCGAGGTGTTCCTCGTGCATCAGGCGCCGGGGCTCTCCCTCGACGAGGTGCGCAAGATGATCACTCGCCTGGAAGCGCATCTCGACCCGGACGGCGTGGAGCCGCGCGAGGGCGACCTTCGCGGGCAGGCGTCACTGCGCATGTTCCAGCGAGCGGGGATGCTGCACATCAACGCCGTCCTGGATCCGGAGCGGGGCGCTCCGGTGCAGGCCGCGATCCACGGTTTCGTGTCGGCCGAGTTCGCCGCGAAGCGAGACGGGCGGGACCGGAACGCGCCAGATGCGGATCGCCATGATCTCACGGCGATCCAGGCGGATGCGCTGGTGCATCTCGCCGAACACGCCCTGTCGTGTGAAAGTGTCGAAAGCCTCAACGGGGCCACCGTCGTCGTCCGGGTCGATCTGCAGGATCTCGAGAGCGACACTGGATCCGGTCTGATCGACGGGATCGAGCAGCCGGTGAGCATCGCAACGGTCCGGCGGATGGCCGCCGATGGCGGAGTCATCCCGTGGGTCTGCGGGTCCGACGGCGAAGTGCTGGACTGGGGCCGCTGTCGGCGACTGTTCAGCCCGGCGCAGAAGCTCGCGCTGCGAGAGCGCGACGGAGGGTGCGCGTTCTGCGGCCTCCCGCCCAGCATGACGAAGGCGCATCACATCCGCTGGTGGTCACGAGACGCCGGGCCCACCGATCTTTCGAACGGGGTGCTGCTCTGCGAGACCTGCCAACACCTCATCCACGATGTCGGCTGGGAAATCCGTATCGAGGGTGACAGCGTCTTCGGCAAGGTGTGGTTCCTGCCACCTCCGCACGTGGATCCGTTGCGGACGCCGCGGCTCGGTGGCAGAGCTCGCATCGAAGTCCTCACATGATCTCGCGGTGCTATGCGGAGTTACGCTGTTCGCATGTCGACGATCAGCCACCGCGAGATGCGCGACAACGGCGCCGAGGTGCTTCGGCGCGTGGAGGCTGGAGAGACGATCACTGTGACGAACCGCGGCGAGCCGGTCGCGGACCTCTCCCCGATCCACCGTTCCGTACTGGATGAACTCCGTGCGGCGGGGCAGACGCGCCCGGCGACGCGAGATCGCGGCTCGTTGGGTGAGATCGTGCGCGCGAAGCTTCCCGATGGCGTGACGACAGCGGACATCATCGCGGATGTCCGTGGGCACGAGCGCGGCTACTGATGGTTTTGGTCCACGGCGACACATCGGCAGCGATGAAGGCGCGCTTCGCCGAACGCGAGTCGGCAGCGCTCGGCTACCTGGCGACTGCGGAGGGCGTCGATCTGGTCGCGGCGTGACTGCTTCACACGGAACTGCACTGCGCTGCGGTACGGCGAGGTGGCGTCACCTCTGCAGAGATCGCCGACGTCCTGCAGACGATCGAACTCATCGATGTCACCCGGGGCGACTTCGTCGCGGCTGGGACGCACCGTGGCCTGCGTGCTGCCGATGCGCTGCACCTGACGATCGCGTTGCGACTCGCCGCAGAGGAGATCGTGACCTACGATCGCGAGCTCGCCGAGGCCGCCCGGCGCGCGGGAATTCGCGTCGTATCGCCGGGGGCTATGGCGCAATAATCGCCAGCGCGCACGCGGCAAGGGCTGATACCGCGCCGGATCGGTCACCGGCTACACCACGAACCGCCACACGTACTCGAGGCCGTCGTCGGGGCGGAACCAGGCGAGCGTGATCACGACATCGTCGACGTCGGTGTCGCACAGGCAGATCTCGAGCTTCTCGTCGGCGGCGACGCGGCCCCAGAGTTGCGTGCGACCCGGGTCGTGCGTCGTGCGAGCGAACACGCGCACGAAGTCGATCCTCGCTCCGGCGTTGGTGACCACGGGGTGCGTGCGGTCACGGCGATCCACGGTCCAGGGCACAGGGTAGGACGGATCCGGATGGCCGGGTCGCGCGGGGGGAGGGCCGGGGCTGCGTGTCATGCCGTCACGCTAGGAGCGGGTCCCGACGTGCGGAGTCCGCCCGGGCCGCTGTATACGGAGACTGTGCAGAACCTCTTCCGAAGAGCTCGTGTGCGGAGCGGTCAGGCGTCGGTCGAGGCCGGATCCGGATGCAGCGCCGGGCCCGGTGCCTCCGGTGCAGAGATCGGCGTCCTGCGGCGGCGCACGAGCTCCTGCGCACGACGGCCGACGACGCCGACGCCGCGGGCTGCAGTTCCGGCGGCACCGGCTACGGCGGATCCCGCCACCTGCGCGCCCCTGGCCACTCTGCGCTCGATGCGCTCGGCACCAGGAACGGGCTCGAGCTCGGCGGGCAGCAGCTGAGGCGGCACCCCGAACGCGCGACGCGACGTGGTCAGCACGCGCCGCCCCAGCACGTGGTTGCCGGCGCCGCCGATGACCGCGCCGATGCCGAACGGCAGCGCCTTGCCGATGAAGGACGCGCCGCCGACGGCCGCGAAGTGACGGATCAGCATGCTCTTCAGCCGATCCGCCAGCGGGCCGACCGCGGCGCGGGGCAGCGACTTCGTGATGAGTTCGCCCCAGTAGGCGGGGCGGGCAGCGCCCTTCCCGGCGGCCTGGCCGGCCAGCTGCCGGATGAGGTCGATGCCTTCCTTGCCGAGCATGAGAGTCATCACCAGCGCACGCGCGCGATCCGGATTCGTCACCGAGATCCCGTGCACCTCCGCGACCGACTGCGCGAACAGCGCCGTCGACTCGACGAAGCCCGCCGTCTCGACCCCGGACAACGCCAGCGTCACGCCTGTGGTGACCCCGGGGATCACCGCGGTCGCGCCCACGGCAGCCCCGCCCGTGGTGACGGCGGCGAGATAGCGGCGCTCCAGCAGCGTGATGATCTCGGCAGGAGAGGCATGGGGGTGGCGCAGCCGGATGCTGCGGATGTGCGCGAGCACGAGGGGGCGCTGCACGGCGAGCACCCGGTCCAGCCCGCGGATCACCATCGGATGCTCGTCGGATCCCGCAGGCGGGACGCCGCCGGCCCACGGCGCGTCATCAGGCAGCGAATGGATCCGCTGGACCTTGCCCCTGTGGACCGCGCCCGTGCCGTTGTCGTCTGTCCGCCCCATGATCCGAGCCTAAGGGTGCCGTCTGCGAAGACCCCGAGCCCGCCCCGAACGCCGAGGAGCCCGTGCCGGACGGCACGGGCTCCTCGGTGAAGAAGGATCAGGTCACACGAACTGGTTCGCGCGCTCCAGGTCTTCGGCGAAATCGACCTCGACCGCGTACAGGTCGGAGATGTCCATCGGCTCCAGCAGCAGGCCGTTCTCGACGATGGCGAGCTCGAGGCCGCGCTCGAAGTAGTCCTGGTCCTCGACACGCTGCAGCTGCCGCATGAAGGCCTGCTTGTCGCGCGACGAGATGTAATTGATGCCGACCGCTTCGCCGATGCCACCGCGCACAGTCTTGGAGAGCTCCTTGATGTAGCCCTCGGCGTCGACGGTGTACTTGACCTCTTCGTCGCTCACCTTGGCGGTGTTCACGGTGACGAAGGACTGGTCGCGCTCGATGAAGTCGATGGCGCGGCCGAGGATGCGCGGGTCGAACACGACGTCGCCGTTCATCCAGAGCACGCCCTTGCGGCCGGTCGCCGCCAGCCCGCGGAGCAGGCTCTTCGACGTGTTGGTCTGGTCGTAGCGCTCGTTGTGCACGTAGTTCACATCCGGGAACGCCTCGATGATCGTCTCGGCGCGGTAGCCCACGATCGACGTGATGCGGACATCGTCGCCGAAGGCCGCGTGGATGTTGTCGTGCTGCTGCTGCATGATGGATCGCCCGTCGCTGAGCTCGGTCAGCGGCTTCGGGAGGGAGCGCCCGAGGCGGGATCCCATTCCTGCGGCAAGAATGATGGTCTGAAGAGTCACAGAACTGCTCCTGTTACTTGTGTTCACGGTTACTTCACCGATGGGACACTTCCTCGTGCCAGGGAAGATGCTATCGATCCACCCTGAGAGCGAGCGGGAGAAGCCGGTCGTGTAGCCATTCCGTTATGGGGTGCACAGAACTTTCCCAGCTTGGGGAGACCGGGAATCGGTCTCCGATGTCACGTCCCGTGTCGTCGGGATCGATGTCGACCACCTCGATTGATAGCGTGAAGGGGTGAGCGCCGCACCGAACGACCCCAGTTCGCCTCAGGACTCCTCCCCGCCCACGAAACCCCGTCGGCCCGTTGCGAAGAGCCCTCGCACGGCTGCGGACACCGCGCGAGTGAAGGCGGAGGTGCAGTCGAACACGGCGCGCGCGGCTGCGGCCAAGCGCGCCGCCGCACGCGCGGCCGCGGTACGCGCCGCGACGGCCAAGGCGACGGCCGAGAAGGCGGCATCGGCCAGGGCGGATGCCGTCGCTGAGGAGGCGAAGGAGTCGGCGGCGAAGGTCGCCGCGGTCAAGGCGAGTGCGCCACGTGCGACGCCCGCCCGCCGACCGAGCGCCCGCACAGCCCGGGCAGCCGAGGAGATCATCGCGCCGGAGGAAGCCGCGCCGATCATCGACCAGCTCTCGCCCTCGACCACTCCGGCAGTGGATGATGCTCCTGTGGACATTGAACGGGGGACCACGGCGCCGATCGCGCCGGAGGCGGTGGTATCCGCGCCCACAGAGGTCGTCGCCCCGGAACCGGACGTGGCACCCGTGTCAGAGGTCGTCGAGACGGCGGCCGAGCCGGACGCGCCGGCGGGCCACGCGCTCGTGGTCCGGGGGCTGGTCAAGCGGTTCGGCGACTCCGTCGCGGTGGATCGGATCGATCTGACCGTACCCGCCGGATCCTTCTACGGCATCGTCGGCCCGAATGGCGCGGGCAAGACCACGACGCTGTCGATCATCGCCGGGCTGCTGCGCCCCGATGCCGGCACCGTGCGCGTGAGCGGGATCGATCAGGCCGTCCATCCGCTCGCCGCGAAGAAGGTCCTCGGCGTGCTGCCCGATCGCCTGCGCACCTTCGACCGGCTCACCGGACGCCAGCTGCTGCACTATTACGGGCTGCTGCGCGGGCTGCCCTCCGCTGTCGTGGAGAAGCGCGTGGCCGACCTCGCGCGCGCCTTCGATCTCACCGGCGCGCTCAGCCGGGTGGTCTCGGACTACTCGGCCGGCATGACGAAGAAGATCATGCTCGCCGGCGCCATGATCCACTCGCCCCGCGTCCTGGTGCTGGACGAGCCGTTCGAGTCGGTGGATCCGGTGTCCTCCGGCGTGATCCTCGACATCCTGCGCGCGTATGTCGCGCACGGCGGCACGGTGGTGCTGTCCAGCCACGGTATGGACCTCGTCGAGCGGGTGTGCTCCCGGATCGCCATCATCGTCGGCGGCGAGGTGCTCGCCGAGGGCACGGTCGACGAGGTGCGTGCGGGGCAGACGCTCGAGCAGCGCTTCGTCGAGCTGTCCGGCTCCGCCGGAGAGGTGGAGGGGCTGGAGTGGTTGCACACGTTCTCCGACTGAGGTTGATGCTGGCGCTCGGGGCGCTGCGCGGTGACCGCAGTCGGGTGACGCGCACCGTCATCGCCCTCGTGCTCACCATTGCCGCGACCCTGGTCGCCGTGTTCGCGATCCGCAGTCTCGCGCACAGCTCGGAGGCTGCGGCGCACACCGTGGTCGTGCTCGGGAGTTCGGCGGTCGTGCTCGGCTTCTTCGTCGCGCCGATCCTGGCCGGATCCGTCGACCAGCTCGATCCGCGCCGGTTCGTCGTGTTCGGAGTCGACGAGCGCCGGCTTCCCGCGATCCTCGCGCTCGCCGCGTTCGTGAGCGTGCCCAGCCTCGCGCTGCTCGTGGTGCAGGTGAGCGTCGTCGTCCTCGGGATCGCGCTCGGCGCGCCCTGGACGATCGCGGTGCTCTCCGGGGTGCTGAGCCTGGTCATATCGGTGCTGGCGGCTCGGGTGGGGATGGCGCTCAGCGCCGTGGTGCTCCCGGAGCGGCGCTCGCGCGAGCTGACCGCGCTGTTCGCGCTGGCCGTCATCGTCGTCGCCGTGCCGGTCTGCGTCTTCGTGGCGTCGCTGGGCTGGGACGGGGCCGTGCCGCCCGTGCTGCACGGAGTGGCGGACGTGCTGGGCTACACGCCGCTGGGCGCGGCCGCGGCGCTCCCTTTCCTCGCCGTGACGGGGGACTCCTCGGGGCTGTGGACCGCACTCGTCATCGCGGTGCTGACCGCCGCCGTTGCTGCCGCAGCATGGCTCATGCTGGCGCGCCGGGCCCTGCGCCGCACGGATCGCGCCCAGACGGTCCGCGAGCGGCCCGGCCTCGGCTGGTTCGGCCTGCTGCCGTCGAGCGCGTTCGGCGCCGTCGCGGCGCGCAGTCTGGTGTACTGGCTGCGCGACGGCCGCTACCTCGTCAACGTCGTGATCGTGCCGATCGCGGGCGTGCTCACCGTGATCCCGCTGCTCGTGGCCGGAGTGCCGCTGGAGGTGGCGGCGGCGCTCCCCGTGGCGATCATCGCGCTGTTCTTCGGCTGGCTGCCGCACAACGACGTGGCGTACGACTCCACGGCGTTCTGGATCCACGTCGCGAGCGGCGTGCGCGGCGTGCCGGACCGGCTCGGCCGGCTCGTGCCCGTCCTGCTGTTCGCGGTGCCGACACTCGCGATCGCCATCCCGGTGACGCTGGCCGTGATCTCGCGGTGGTCCGCCCTGCCGATCCTGATCGGCGTGGTGGCGAGCCTGCTGCTGACCGGGCTCGGCCTGTCCAGCATCTTCTCCGCACTCGCCCCGTATGCCGTGTCGCGGCCGGGGGACAGCCCGTTCCAGCAGCCGCAGCGATCGCGCGGCGGTGCCGTCGGCCAGGCCGGATCCCTCCTCGGTGCGCTGCTGCTGAGCGTGCCCACCTTGCTGCTCGCCTGGTCGGCGATGGACGATCCCGCGCTGGCCACCGCGCCCACGCTGTGGGTCGGCGTCGGCACCGGCGTGGTCGTGCTCGTCGCGGGCGTGCTCCTCGGCGGGCTGGCGTTCGAGCGTCGCGGTGCCCCGCTGATGGAGTTCGTCGAGAGCGCGTGAGCCCGCGGATCGCACCGCACCGGCGCCTCTTCGCGCTCGCGCGATTAGACTCGCCAGCATGAGCACTCCGCTGGACGCCCCGGATCAGGGCGGTGTCGCCACCCTCGATCGCGAACTCGAGCAGCTCCTCAACGAGGAGCTGCAGGAGCCCGGAGACCACGAGCGGTTCTCCCATTATGTGAAGAAGGAGAAGATCCTCGAGTCCGCGCTCACGGGCAAGCCGGTGCGTGCGCTGTGCGGCAAGAAGTGGACCCCGGGCCGCGACCCGGAGAAGTTCCCCGTCTGCCCCACCTGCAAGGAGATCTACGAGTCCCTGGTGCGCTGACCCTGCGAGAGCCTCAGGGACCGTCGGGATCGAGGATCCTCAGTCCGCGTCGAGGTAGACGGTCGGGATCGCCGGATCCGATTTGCTGAGCGCGAGGGCGCGCACCGGCAGCTCTTCCCGCACCCGCAGATGGTGCTCGCGCGCGGCGAGCGTGCCTGCGGGGCCCTCGAACGCCGTGTCGATCTCGCCGCCGTCCACGAAGCTCACCTGCAGGGCGCGGCCGTCCGGGTGCGCCGCGGGGGAGTCCAGATCCTCGAAGCCGTCCGACACGACCACGGTCTCGGACTGCGCGACGCCGTCCGACACGATCCGGAACGCCGCCTTGCGGCCGCCCTTCGAGGCCTTGTCCTGGGAGGCCTTCGCCACCGCGACCCAGCCGCCGTCCGAACCCTGCCGGGCGACGAGCTTGTAGACCATGCTCGCGGTCGGGTAGCCCGAGCCGGTCACGACCGAGGTGCCGACGCCGTAGGCATCGACGGGCGACGCGGCCAGCGACGCGATCGCGTACTCGTCCAGGTCGCTCGTGACCGTGATCCTGGTTCCGGTCGCGCCCAGCTCATCGAGCTGCTGGCGTACCGCCCCGGCGACGATCGGCAGGTCGCCGGAGTCGATCCGCACCCCGCCGAGCCCGGTTCCGGCGACCCTGATCGCAGTCTCGACGCCCTGACGGATGTCGTAGGTGTCGACGAGCAGGGTCGTGTCGGTGCCGAGTGCGGCGATCTGCGCCCGGAACGCGTCCTCCTCGCTGTCGTGCAGCAGGGTCCAGGAATGCGCGGCCGTGCCCATCGTGGGGATCCCCCAGGTGCGGCCTGCTTCGAGGTTGCTGGTGGCGCCGAAGCCGGCGATGAACGCGGCGCGGGCGGCGGCGACGGCGGAGTCCTCGGCGGCCCGGCGCGAGCCCATCTCGGCGAGCGGACGCTCGCCCGCGGCGATGCTCATCCGGGACGCGGCGGTCGCGACCGCGGAGTCGTGGTTCAGCACGCTGAGCGCGAGGGTCTCCAGGATCACGGCGTCGGCGAAGGTGCCCTCGACGGTGAGGATGGGGGATCCCGGGAAGTACAGCTCGCCCTCCCGGTAGCCGCGGATCGAGCCTGCGAACCGGTAGGCCTCTAGATGGCGCAGCGTCGGGGCGTCGACGACCTTCTCGTCGCGCAGGTAGCGCAGCTCGTCGTCGCCGAAGCGGAAGTCGCGCAGCAGCGAGAGCAGGCGGCCGGTGCCCGCCACGACGCCGAACCGGCGTCCGCCCGAGAGCCGGCGGGAGAACAGCTCGAACACGCTGGGGCGGGCGGCCGTGCCGTCGCGCAGCGCGGCCTCCAGCATCGTGAGCTCGTAGCGATCGGTCTTCAGGGCGCTCGACGCGGTCATGATCCACAGCATAGGACGCGCATCGCGGCCGGAGCGCGAGGGACGCAGCGGCTAGGCTGGGGCATCATGAACGACGCGCCGATCGGGATCTTCGACTCCGGGGTCGGCGGTCTCACCGTCGCCCGGGCGATCCGGGCTCAGCTGCCGCGCGAGTCCTTCGTCTATATCGGCGACAGCGCGCACTCGCCGTACGGGCCCAAGCCGATCGCGGACGTGCGCCGGTACGCGCTCGAGGTGCTCGACACGCTCGTCGACCAGGGCGTGAAGATGCTCGTGATCGCCTGCAACACGGCGTCCTCGGCGATGCTGCGCGACGCACGAGAGCGCTACGACGTGCCGGTGGTCGAGGTGATCGGACCGGCGGTCCGCCGCGCGATCTCGACGACCCGGAACGGGCGGATCGGGGTCATCGGCACGGTCGGCACGATCGGATCGCGCGCATACCAGGACATGCTCGAGGTGAATGAGACGCTGTCGGTGCACGCCGCGGCCTGCCCGCGCTTCGTCGAGTTCGTGGAGGCCGGGATCACGGACACCCCGGAGGTGCTCGCGACGGCCGCGGAGTACCTCGCGCCGTTGCGCGGCGCGGACGTCGACACGCTCGTGCTCGGCTGCACGCACTACCCGTTCCTGCGCGGCGCGATCGGCTACGTGATGGGCGAGGGCGTCGCCCTCGTCTCCAGCGACGACGAGACCGCGGGCGACGTGTACCGGCAGCTGGTGCGCGGAGATCTGCTCGCTCCGCCGGACGCCCGCCCCCGCTACGTGTACGAAGCCACCGGCGGATCCGCCGCCGAGTTCACCGCCCTCGCCAACCGCCTGATGGGCCAGGAGGTGCGCGATGTGCAGCTCGTGCAGACCGGCGTCATCGACCTTCCCCACCTCAAGGAGTTCTCATGACCGAGTCCACCATCCGCAAAGACGGCCGCACCGTGGACCAGCTCCGCCCGATCACGATCGAGCGAGGCTGGAGCGCCCAGGCCGAGGGATCCGCGCTGATCAGCTTCGGCAACACCAAGGTGCTGTGCACGGCGTCGTTCACGAACGGCGTGCCGCGCTGGCTCAGCGGCAAGGGCAAGGGCTGGGTCACGGCCGAGTATGCGATGCTTCCGCGGGCCACGAACGACCGCAACGACCGGGAGAGCGTGAAGGGCCGCATCGGCGGGCGCACGCATGAGATCTCCCGCCTGATCGGCCGCGCCCTGCGCGCGGTCGTCGACACGAAGGCGCTCGGCGAGAACACGATCGTCATCGACTGCGACGTGCTGCAGGCCGACGGCGGAACGCGCACCGCCGCGATCACCGGGGCCTACGTCGCCCTCGCCGACGCCATCGAGTGGGGCCGGCGCAAGAAGTTCATCGGGCAGAAGTCGCAGGTGCTCCGCGACTCGGTCGCCGCGGTGTCGGTCGGGATCATCGACGGCGAGCCCATGCTCGATCTGGCCTACGTCGAGGACGTGCGCGCCGAGACCGACATGAACGTCGTCGTCACCGGCCGCGGTCTGTTCGTCGAGGTGCAGGGCACGGCCGAGGGTGCGCCCTTCGACAAGCGCGAACTGGACGCGCTGCTCGAACTGGGCGTGAACGGCTGCGCAGATCTGCGCGACCGCCAGCTGGCTGTCTTGGCCCCTTCGACAGGCTCAGGGACCGAAGCGTGAGGATCGTCCTCGCGACGCACAACCCGCACAAGGTCGCCGAGTTCGGCGGCATCGTCGCGGCGACCAGGCCGGATCTCGAGGTCGTCGGCTACGACGGTCCGGAGCCCGTCGAGGACGGTGTGACGTTCGAGCAGAACGCCCTCATCAAGGCCCGCGCAGCGGCCGCCCACACCGGGCTTCCGGCGCTCGCCGACGACTCCGGCATCGCCGTGGACGTGCTGGGCGGGTCGCCCGGAGTCTTCTCCGCCTACTGGGCGGGGCAGAAGAAGGACGACATCGCGAACCGCGACCTCCTGCTCGACCAGCTGCACGACGTCGCGGATCCGCACCGTTCCGCGCACTACGTCAGCGTCATCGCGCTGGTCCTGCCGGACGGGCGTGAATGGACGGTCCGCGGCGAATGGCCCGGCCGCCTCGCGCACGCGGCCGTCGGCGATGGCGGCTTCGGCTACGACCCGATCTTCGTCCCCGACGGGCAGAGCGGTGCCGAGCGCACAGTGGGCGAGTTCACCGCCGAGGAGAAGCAGGCCCAGTCGCATCGCGCCCGCGCTTTCGTCGCCCTGGTGCCGCTGCTCGCGGGGCTCTGAACCGTCCACCGCAACTGAGAATCATCCCCATTCCCGACTAGGCGAAAACCGCTCCGACCGGGTCATCCCCGCTCTACCCTGGAAGCATGCACGATCACGCACCCGCCACCGGGATCCGCTCCGCAGGCCATCGCCGCCTGCTCGCGATCTCCCTGACGCTGACGAGCGTGATCATGCTCGTGCAGGTGGTCGGCGCGATCCTGAGCGGATCCCTCGCGTTGCTCGCCGACGCCGCGCACATGTTCACCGACGCGTCGGCGCTGGTCATCGCGCTGATCGCGAGCGCGGTGGCCGCCCGCCCCGCAGACGACCGGCGCACGTTCGGTTATCAGCGCGCGGAGGTGTTCGGCGCTCTGATCAACGCGATCATCCTGATCCTGCTCTCGGCCTGGGTGGCGTTCGAGGGCATCTCCCGGCTGCTGCACCCGGCCGATGTCGAGGTCGCGGGAAATCTGATGCTCATCGTCGCGGTGGTCGGCCTGGTCGCGAACGGCATCTCGATGTGGCTGCTCAGCGCCGCCCAGCGCACCAGCATCAACGTGCGGGGCGCCTATCTGGAGGTGATGGGCGACCTGATCGGCTCCGCGATGGTGATCGTCGCGGCGATCGTGATCATCACGACGGGCTGGGCGCCCGCCGACGCGATCGCCTCGCTGATCATCGCCGCGATGATCGTCCCGCGCGCGATCTCGCTGCTGCGCGAGGTGTTCTCCGTGCTCGCCGAGTCGGCCCCCAAGGGCACGGCGGTGGGCGACATCCGGCGGCACCTGCTCGAGTACCCGGGCGTGACGGGCGTGCACGACGTGCATGTGTGGCAGCTCACCCGGGGTGCGCCGGTGTTCACCGCGCACGTGTCCGTGCAGCCCGAGGCGCTCGCGGACGGGGGAGCGTCTGCGCTGCTGCTGCAGATGCAGACCTGCCTCGAGGAGCACTTCGACGTCGAGCACTCGACCTTCCAGATCGAACCGGACGCGAGCGGTCAGGGCGGCGCCGGCGACTGCGAGGCCGTGCACGCCTGAGGCTCTCGAAGGGTCAGTCCTCGACCACGACCTCGCCCGGCGTCTTGTCCGGCCGCAGCCCCCGCCAGCGCGCGTGCCGGAGCACCAGATCCGGGGTCCAGTTCGAGAACTCCACCTCGCCGACCAGTTCGGGACGCACCCAGAGCGCGTCCGAGGCGTCGGCGACAGGGACGCCGTCGACGGCGGGTGCGATCACCCGCAGCGGGTCGAGCCGTGCGCTCAGATCCTTGAGGGCGCGGTCGGTGAACCCCGTGCCGACCCGGCCGACGTAGCGGAGCCCTGACGGCAGGCGGGTGTCGGGGATCGCGAGCAGGAGTGATCCGATGCGCCCGCCGCGATCGCCCTTGCCGGGACGGATCCCGACGATCACGACCTCCTGGGTCTTCGTGTGCTTGATCTTCAGCCAGTGGGGCGTGCGGGCCCCGGGCGCGTAGCCGGAGGCAGGATCCTTCACCACGACGCCCTCGAGATCGAGTGCGGCGCTGGTGGCCAGGGCGGCTTCGACGTCATCGAAGACCGGCGGCACCAGGACGGGCGCCGGCAGATCCGCGGCGATCGACTCCAGCAGCTCGCGGCGGTCCCGCAGCGCCAGGCCGGTGAGGTCGTGCCCTTCGAGGCGGAGCAGGTCGAACAGGTGGTAGCGCACCGGCGTGCGGATCACCTCGCGCTCGATCTCCCGCGCCCGGGTCAGGTGCATGCGGTCCTGCAGGCGCGAGAAGCTGGGGCGGCCATCGGCATCCATCGCCACGATCTCGCCGTCCACGACGGCCTCGCCGATCGCGAAGCCGGGGGCGCCGTCGGCGGTGAGCTCCGGATAGCGGTCGGTGATGTCGACGCCGCTGCGCGACCGCAGCCGGAAGCGCCCCTCCGACCAGGTGCCGATCGCGCGGATCCCGTCCCACTTGATCTCGGCCCAGCCCAGGCCGCGGGCGGTGCCCGGCGTGCCGTGCTCGGCGAGCATCGGCGCGTATGCGGGGACGGTGTGTCCGGGCTCAGGATCGGTGCGCGGTTCCGCTCCGCGATCGGTCCGTCGGTCGCGCAGTCCCCCGCCGGTGATCCGCTCGCGAGCTCGCGGATCGCCGGCTCCCGCCAGACCCGATGCCTGCGCGACCGACGGACCGATCGCTGCGCTCCGGTCGGTCGGCCGGCCCGCGTGTTCGGGGGTGGGTGTGGGGGCTGGGTGCGAGAGCGGGGCGAACGGGTCCAGGCCCGACTCGGCGCGTTCGAGGACCTCGTCGAATCGCAGGTGGCGGAGGGCGGGATCCTCCAGCTCGGCCCAGGTGCGGGGGGCGGCGACCCACGGCTGCGGGCGGCCGCGCAGCGAGTAGGGGGCGATGGTGGTCTTCTTGCCGTTGTTCTGGCTCCAGTCCAGGAAGACCTTGCCGGCGCGCAGGGTCTTCGTCATGACGCTCGTGACCAGCGTGGGATGATCGGCCTCGATGGCGCGGGCGAGGGCATGCGCGACGGCGGAGATCTCGTCGCTGGTGCGGTCGCCGGGCAGGCCCGCGTACAGGTGGATCCCCTTGCTGCCGCTGGTGACCGGCACCGGATCCAGGCCCATGCCGACAAGGATCGTGCGGGCGATGAGCGCGACCTCCGCGCACTGCGCGAGCGTCACATCGGGGCCCGGATCGAGATCCAGCACGAGCCGGTCCGGATTGCCTCGGCTCCCGTCGGCGGTGAAGCGCCACTGCGGCACGTGCAGCTCGATCGCGGCGACCTGTGCCATCCAGACCAGGGTGGCGACCTCGTCGATGAGGGGGTAGTCCTTGGCGCCGCCGGAGTGCGGGATCGCCTGCCGGCGGATCCAGGACGGCGCGCCGGGCTCGAGCTGCTTCGCGAAGAACGACCCCTGCGGATCCTCGGCGGTTCCGACGCCCTCGACCCAGCGTTTGCGGGTGACCGGCCGGCCGGCGACCGCCGGCAGCAGCAGCGGGGCGATCCGCGCGTAGTAGTCGATCACCTCGCCCTTGGTGGTGCCCGCGTCGGGGTAGACCACCTTGTCGAGGTTCGTCACGCGCAGCCGCCGCTCGCCGATGCGCACGAACTGCGGGCCGTCTGCCATGCCGTCAGGCTATCCGAGGCCGCGCGGGTGGTGTTCACTGGTGCCATGAGGACGATCTGGAAGGGCTCGCTCACCTTCGGCCTGGTCAACGTGCCGGTCAAGGTGTACTCCGCGACGGAGGACCACGACGTCTCGCTGCACCAGGTGCACGATGCGGACGGCGGGCGCATCCGGTACAAGCGCGTGTGCGAGGTGTGCGGCGAGACGGTCGCCTACTCCGAGATCGATCGCGCCTATCAGGACGAGTCGCAGACGGTGGTGCTGACGAAGGAGGACCTGGACTCGCTGCCCGCCGAGCGCAGCCGCGAGATCGACGTCGTCGAGTTCGTGCCCTCCGACCAGGTCGACCTGCTGACCCTGGACAAGGCCTACTACCTGGAACCGGATTCGAAGTCGCCCAAGGCGTACGTGCTGCTGCGCAAGACCCTCGAGGCGACCGATCGCACGGCGATCGTGCGCTTCACACTGCGCCAGAAGACGCGCCTGGCGGCGCTGCGCGTGCGCGGCGATGTGCTCGTGCTGCAGACGCTGCTGTGGGCCGACGAGGTGCGCGAGGCGGACTTCCCGGCGCTGCAGGAGGAGGTCGCGGTCACCGAGAAGGAACTCGAGCTGTCCGCGACGCTCGTGGAGGGATTCTCCGCCGACTTCGATCCGAGTGCGTTCGTCGACGAGTACCAGGTCGAGCTGCGCACCCTCATCGACGCGAAGATCGAGAAGGGCGAGGCTTACGAGACCGAGGAGACGTTCGCGCCGGCCGAGAAGGGCGGCGAGGTCATCGACCTCATGGAAGCCCTGCGGGCGAGCGTGGAGAAGTCACGCGCGGCGCGGGCCGGGACGACTGACGAAGCCCGGCGCGACGTCGGCTGAGCCGGATTCAGATCTCCGGCTCGACGACAGGGGTGCCCGCGGCGGTCTCCTTCTTGGCCTTGCGGCGTTCGTTGAAGTAGTGCCACGCCGTCACCCCGAGGGTCAGCACGACGACCCCGAGCAGGATCACGTCGATGTACTTCGTGACGAAATCGGCGACCCACGGGATGTATGCGATCACGTAGCCGATCATCGTCATGACGAATGCCCACAGAACAGCACCGATGAGGTTATACAGGCTGTAGCGACGCCACGGCATCTTCCCGACGCCTGCGGCGACGGGGGCGAAAGTGCGCACCACGGGAACGAAGCGAGCGATGATGACCGTGAGACCGCCGAAACGGTCGAAGAAGTGGTTCGTGCGCTCGACATTCTTGGCGCTGAAGATTCCAGATTCTCGGCGTTCGAAGATCGCCGGTCCCGCCTTGTGGCCGATGTAGTAGCCGACCTCACCGCCGATGAATGCGGCCACGGCGATGAGCGTGCAGACGAGCCAGATGTTCAGGTGGAACACGTCGACGGTGTGCGTGAGGAGCCCGGCGGTGATCAGCAGCGTGTCGCCCGGCAGGATGAAGCCGATCAGCAGACCCGTCTCCGCGAAGATGATCCCCAGCACGATGAGCAGCGCCCAGGGGCCCGCTATGAGCGTGTTCGGGTCGAGCCAGGGGATGAGGGCGGCGTGGTGCACAGGTGGATCCCGTCCGTGGTGTCGTCGCTGGGTCTCGCGGCCGCGCGGGATTCGCGCGGCGCACACCGGAGGTTCCCGGCATGTGTTGAAGTCTAGAGCGGACCGGCCGGACTTAGGCTGAGACGAACTGCCCGTCGACGAAGGATCCCGCATGCGCGTCGCTCTCCGCTCCCTGATCCGCGAAGGCCACGAGGCCGGCTACGAGCGCGATCATGAGACGATCCCCGCCGACCTGGTCGCCTCGTTCGGACGTCTCGGGATCCACGACTGGACCATCTGGCGCGACGGACGAGACCTCTTCCACGTCGTGGACTGCGACGACTTCGGTGCGGCGATGCGGGCGCTGGACGACGATCCCGCGAACCTGCGCTGGCAGGAGTTCATCAACCAGCACGTGCAGAGCTTCGGCGGCGTCGGTGAGCCGGAGGACATGCCCCTCGGCGAGGTGTGGCGACTGCGGGATCAGCGCGCCGCATCCTGACCTCGTGTGCGGAAGGTGGGACTTGAACCCACACGCCCGGAGGCACAGGAACCTAAATCCTGCGTGTCTGCCAATTTCACCACTCCCGCGAGTGCGATCAGTCTACCGAGCAGCTGATGGGCGCCTCGCGGCGGGGCCTGTGGATAACTTTCGAGCCTGATCCCCGGATCCTGCGACGATGCCCTGGTGAGCCTGACCACCGCATCCGTCACCGAGCGGGTGCGCGCGCGTCTGCGAGCCGAGCGCACCGATCCGTCTGTGCACCCCGACGAGGCCAGGCGGATCGCCCAGTTCGAGGTGCGGCGGCACAACGATCAGGCGCTCGCGCGCGGGACCGCGACGATCGATGACGAGGCCGCGTGCGTGCGGGACATCCTCGCGGGAGTCGCCGGATACGGTCCGCTGCAGCCGCTGCTGGAGGATCCCGAGATCGAGGAGATCTGGCTGAACGGACCGGGGCGGGTCTTCGTCGCCAGGGAGGGGCGCAGCGAGCGCGTCCCGATCACGCTCACGGAGGCGCAGCTGCGCGACATCGTGGAGCGGATGCTGCACTCGACGGGCCGTCGCGTCGACATCGGGCAGCCGTTCGTCGACGCCTCGCTGCCGGACGGCTCCCGCCTGCACGTCGCGATCGCCGATGTGGTGCGCGGATCCTGGGCGGTCAACATCCGCAAATTCCTGCCTCGCTACCGGAGCCTGGACAGCCTGGTCGCGCAGGGCATGGTTCCCGCCTCCGTCGCGGCGCTGCTCTCCGAGGCCATGCACGGGGGGCGCAGCGTCATCGTGTCCGGCCCGACCCATGCGGGCAAGACCACGCTGCTCGCGGCGCTCGTCGCGGAATGCGCGGAGCAGCGGGTGATCACCGTCGAGGAGACGTTCGAGCTCGGGGTGGAGGCCCCTGATCTCGTGGCCCTGCAGGGGCGGCAGGCGAGCATGGAGGGAACCGGCGAGATCACGCTGCGCCGGCTGGTCAAGGAGGCGCTGCGCATGCGCCCGGACAGGCTCGTGGTGGGGGAGGTGCGCGACGCCGAGGCGCTCGATCTGGTGCTGGCGCTGAACACCGGCATCCCGGGAGCCGCGACCGTGCACGCGAACTCGGGCGCAGAAGCCCTCGAGAAGCTGTCGATGCTGCCGCTGCTGGCCGGGCGCAACATCGACCGGGCGTTCATCGCACCGGCGCTCGCCGGATCGATCGACCTCGTGGTGCACTGCCGGCGTGAAGCCGACGGGAGCCGGCGCGTGGCCGAAGTGATCGAACCGCTCGGGGTCGACGAGCGCGGACGGATCGAGCACCGCGTGATCCATCGCGATGAAGGCGCGGGCCGGCTCGCGTACCGGGAGCAGATCGCATGACGCTGCTGCTCGGAGCGCTCCTCGCAGCCGGCCTCCTGCTCGCCGCGTCGCCCTGGCTGTGGCCCCGCGCCAAGGTCGAACGCGCACCTCGTGCCGGGGCCGCCACGCGGCTGCTCCGCGAAGCGGGATTCCGCACGGATGGCCGCGTCCTCGTCGTCGCGATCGTCGCCGGCGCGCTCGTCGCGGGCTCTGTCGCCTGGCTGGTCACCGGCACGGCTGCCTTCGCACTGGTCCTCGCCGTCGCCGGTGCGGCGGCGCCGGTGATGTTCCTGCGCGGCCGTCGGCAGCGGCTGCTCCGGCTCCGGCGCGGATTGTGGCCGGATGTGTGCGACCTGCTGATCGCCTCGATCCGTGTGGGCATGCCGCTCCCCGATGCGGTCGCCGCCCTGGGGGACGCAGCGCCGGGGCCGCTGCGTCCGGCGTTCGCGGCGTTCGCGCGAGACCTGCACGCCACGGGTCGATTCGACGCGGCGGCGGTCACGCTCAAGGAGGGGCTCGCGGATCCTGTCGGCGACCGCATCGTCGAGACGCTGCGTATGGCGCGGGAGGTCGGCGGCACCGAGCTCAGCACGGTGCTGCGGTCGCTGTCGACATCGGTGCGGGCCGAGGCAGCTCTGCGCGCCGAGGTCGAGGCCCGACAGTCCTGGATCCGCGGGGCCGCGGTGCTCGGCGCGGTGGCACCCTGGGTCATCCTCGTGCTCCTGCTGCTGCGGCCGGAGGGAGCACAGGCGTACACGAGTCCGGAGGGCGTCGCACTGATCCTCGTGGGAGCCGCGGTGTCGTTCATCGCCTTCCGGATCATGCTGCGCATCGGGCGGCTGCCCGAGCCGAGGCGGTGGTTCCGATGAGCGGGGTCAGCGATCTCGCTGTCGCGGTCCTGCTGGGCGGCGTGCTGGCCGCCGGGCTCCTGCTGGTTCTGGCGGCATTCCCGCGCTGGCGCACGGCGAGTCTCAGCGCGCGCATCGCCCCGCACCTGCGCGACATCATCGACGACGGCGACCCGATCGATCGGCTGCCGTGGCGCATGCCGGCCGGCGGATCCTGGGCGGCCAGGATCAAGAGCGTCTTCGGCCTGTTCGGGGGCGGCGACGCCGGTGTCGCGCTGCGGATGTCGCAGGCGGGCCTGCCCGGCGGACCGACCCGGTTCCGCAGCCGTCAGCTGGCCTGGGTGCTGGCGGGCCTCGGCGTCGGAGCCGTGGCGACTCTGTCTCTGGTGCTCGCCGGGCGGCTGTCCGCGCCGGCGGTGCTGCTGCCGCTGTTGTCGGCGGCGATCGCAGGAGTTGGCTGCGAGGCGCTGCTGGGCGCGCGGGCGAAGTCACGCCTGGCGCGGCTCACCGAGGAGCTGCCGACCGTGCTCGAGTTCCTCGCGCTCTGTCTGTCGGCGGGCGAGGGACTTCCGGATGCGATCCGGCGGGTCGCGACTGCCGGATCCGGGGAACTCAGCGCGGAGCTTCGCAGTGTGATCCTCTCCGTCAACACCGGATCGTCGCTCGCCGATGCGCTCGGCGACTGTGCACATCGGCTCCAGATCCCTGCGCTGTCACGGGCGACCGACCAGATCGTCGCCGCGCTCGAACGCGGCGCTCCGCTCGCCTCGGTGCTGCAGGCCCAAGCCTCGGACGCCCGCGAGGAGACCAAGCGCGGCCTCATCGAACAGGCCGGTCGCAAAGAGATTTTGATGCTCTTGCCGCTGGTCTTCGCGATCCTCCCGTTGAGCGTTCTGTTCGCCGTCTTCCCCGGCGTCTTCATCCTCCGGCTCGGGCTCGGATAGCTCTCGACCTCGGCCTCGGCCTCCACGAAAGGAACCGCCATGAACACCGACCTCGACTCCGCGTTGCCGTACGGCGCGCTCGACGACGATCCGGAGCGCGGCGATGTGCCCGGATGGGTGCTGATCACCTTGATGACCGCGGGATTGGTCGTCTTGATCTGGGCGGTCGCCGGGCCCGCCCTGACGAACCTGTTCGAGCAAGCGATCTCGCGGGTCAGCGGGCTCTGAGGCATCATGCGCGGCGACCGGCACGACTTCGGCACGTTCGACGATCGGGGATCCAGCCCGGTCGAGTTCGTGCTCGTCGGCGTGCTGCTGACCGCCCTCACGCTCGGCGTCATCCAGTTCGCCCTCGTCCTGTACGTGCGCAACGTCGTGCATGACGCGGCTGTCGAGGGAGCCCACGTCGCGGCTCTCGCCGACACGGATCCCGGCGAGGGGGCGCAGCGGACGGCGCGCGTCATCGCACGCGCTGTCGGAGACGCCTACGCGCAGGACGTGAGCGTCCGGGAGACGACCGCGCTGGGCGTTCCGACCATGGAGGTCACCGTGCGTGCGCCCCTGCCGCTCATCGGCTTCCTCGGCGTCTCCGCCGCGCTGGAGGTGACCGGACGTGCGCCCGTGGAGAGCCTCACCGCCGATGGTCGTTGAGGATCCGGACGGGCGCGAGGCAGGATCCGCGGCGCTCGAGTTCATCGCGCTGGGAGTGATCCTGCTCGTGCCGCTGGTGTATCTGGTGCTCGCACTCGGGACCATCCAGGGGCAGGTGCTCGGCGTCGAATCGGCGGCCCGGCATGCGGCGCGGACCATGAGCGCGGCGGTCGACGTCGCGGATGCGAGCGCACGAGCGGAGGCAGCGGTGCAGACCGCCATCGCGGAGTACGGCATGGATCCGGCCGCGGTCGACCTCGACATCCGGTGTGCACCGGCCGGTGCGGCGTGCCCGTCCGCAGGGGCGACAGTCGTCGTGACGATCCGGGCCGGAGTGGCGCTGCCGCTGATGCCGCCGGTGTTCGGCCTGGACAGGATCGCGAGCGTCCCGGTGCAGGCGTCCTCCGCGTACAAGGTGTCGCGCACCTGGGTCGTCGGATGAACCGCCCGGTCGTGAGGCCGGGGCTGCTCGGCGATGACCGCGGCAGCATCATGCCGCTGATCCTCGGCTATCTGGTGCTGGCGATCGCGCTGATCTACGTGTGCGTGTGCGCCACAGACCTGTACATCGCGCAGAAGCGGCTCGACTCGGTCGCCGATGCCGCCGCGCTCGCCGGGGCGGACGGGTTCCGCCTCCAGGTCGACGGCGACGCGATCCGCGCCGGACTGGACGACGAGGAGATCGGCGCTCAGGCGGCAGCCGTGCTCGGAGTGCTCGACGACGGCGTCACCCTCACGTCCGCGGGCACTCCCGACGGCGTCTCGGCCCGCGTCACGGTGCGCACGCAGTGGACTCCGCCGCTGCTCAGCGAGTTCGTGCCCGCGATGCTCACCATCGAAGCCACAGGCACGAGTCGCACAGCGTTGGAGTGAGCCGCTGCGCGGGAGTGCACTACTGCGCAGGAGGTCTCGGCACGAACCGGGGGATGTAGCGCAGGAATCCGATCGCGCCGACCACCCCGATCACGCCCATCGCGACGGCTCCCAGGGCGAGCGAGCTGATCGCGGCGATCCCGGAGAACACCAGGGGAGCAGCCGCGCCGCCCGCATCGGTCAGCGTGCGCCAGGATCCGAGGAAGGCAGCGGGCTCGTTCTGCGGGGCCACGTCCGCGCCGAGCGTGAGCAGGATCCCGCTGGACAGGCCGTTGCCGACGCCGAGCACGGCGGCGATCATGCCGAACCAGAGCACCTTCGTGTCGGCGTCATGGGTGAACGAGAGCACGAGGAATCCGGATCCCATCAGCACCATCGCGGGCAGTGCCGCCCAGAGCCGGCCGAACCGGTCCATCACCTGCCCGCTTGCGTAGAACAGGGCGAAGTCGATCGCGCCGGAGACGCCGACCACCAGGGCGATCGACGAGGCGTCGAGCCCGATCGACACGCCCCACAGCGGCAGCACAACCTGGCGTGCCGAGCGCACCGCAGAGAGGCTCGCGGCGGCGAGGCCGAGTCGCGACAGCACGCCCCGGTTGCGCCACATCGTGCGGAACACGCCGGTACCGGGTGCCTGAGACTGTCGAAGGGGGATCGACCCGGTCACGGCCTCGCCGGTGTCCTCGGTCGGGATCGACTCGTGTTCCGCGGGTGCGGCCTGCGTCTCGGGATCGGGGCCGAACAGCACGAGCAGGATCAGAGCCGCCAGACACACGACGAAGAACCACAAGGCTGCCGTCTCGGTGTGGAACAGGGACAGCAGGGCCGCGGCGAGGAACGGTCCGACGAACATGCCGGCGCGGAATGAGCCGCCCAGCAGCGACAACGCCCGCGCCCGGAACTGCACCGGCACCCGGGTGGTCATGAACGCGTGCCGGGCCAGCCCGAACGCCGCCGCAGACATGCCGACCACGAACACGGCGACGCTGAACAGGGCCAGGCTGGGCGCCAGGGCGCTGCCTACGACGCCGATGAGCGAGACGGATCCGGCGATCACCATCGTGATCCGCTCCCCGGCCCGCGCCACCAGCCATCCCGCCGGGATGTTGCCGCAGAGCTGACCGACGACGAGTGCGGAGGCGATGAGTCCGGCAGAGGCGAGGGTCGCCCCTCGGCTTGCCGCGATCACCGGGATGAGCGGCACCACCGCACCCTCGCCGAGCGAGAACAGCAGCGTGGGCAGGTAGACCATCGGTCCGAACGACCACAGCACGTCGACTGCTCGCCGAGGGATCGCCCGTTCCGCCACGCCTCCACGCTAGACCCGCGCGGGGACAGGCTCGGCATCCGGCACGCAGGCGAGGGATCCGCCGCGCGCACGTGGTCTTCGGACAGCTGCAGGCGGAGCGTGATGTCGGTGAGTCGGGATCCGCGTCAGCGATGTACAGGTCGGGGTGGCGACGAGCGCGATCGTCCAGTGGTCCCGCGCCCATCACCGCGCGCGATACTCTGGAGTGCCATGCTCGAACTTGATCTCTCCGCCGAAATCGCGGCCCTCCGTCAGACCTTCGGCGACATCCGCGAGGTCGCCGATGTCGACGGCCTTCGCGCCGACATCGCCCGCCTCAGCGAGGAGGCCGGTGCGCCGGACCTCTGGGACGATCCGGAGAAGGCGCAGAAGGTGACCAGCGCGCTCAGTCACCGGCAGGCCGACCTGAAGCGCGTGCTGGACGTCGAGCAGCGCCTCGATGATCTCGACGTGCTCATCGAGTTGGCCAACGAGATGGAGGACGAGGACTCCGCCGCCGAAGCGCGCGCCGAGCTCGCCTCGCTGACTGAGACGGTCAATCAGCTCGAGGTGCAGACGCTGCTCGACGGCGAGTACGACGACCGCAGCGCGATCATCACGATCCGCTCCGGCGCGGGCGGGGACGACGCCACCGACTTCGCCGAGATGCTGTTGCGCATGTACCTGCGCTGGGCCGAGCGGCACAAGTACAAGGTCAAGGTCATGGACACGTCCTACGCCGAGGGCGCCGGCATCAAGTCGACCACCTTCGAGGTCGACGCACCCTACGCGTTCGGGACGCTGTCGGTCGAGGCCGGCACGCACCGCCTGGCGCGGATCAGCCCGTTCGGATCCGCCGACAAGCGCCAGACGTCGTTCGCGGCGGTCGAGGTCATCCCGCTCATGGAGGAGGCGACCGAGGTCGACATCCCCGAGGGCGACATCCGCGTGGACGTGTTCCGTTCGTCCGGCCCCGGCGGTCAGTCGGTCAACACGACCGACTCCGCGGTGCGCCTCACGCACCTTCCGACCGGCATCGTCGTATCGATGCAGAACGAGAAGTCGCAGATCCAGAACCGCGCCGCCGCCATGCGCGTGCTGCAGACCCGCCTGCTGCTGCTGCAGAAGGAGGAGGAGGCCGCGAAGAAGAAGGAACTCGCCGGCACCATCACGGCGAGCTGGGGCGACCAGATGCGCTCCTACTTCCTCTACGGCCAGCAGCTCGTGAAGGACCTGCGCACCGGCTACGAGTCCGGCAACCCGTCGACGGTGTTCGACGGCGATCTGGACGGCTTCATCTCAGCGGGGATCCGCTGGCGCAAGCGGAAAGATGACGACGACTGAGGCGATCAGCTGGTGACTTCCGCCGCGGCCGCGTAGGGTGAAGCGCGATGTTCCCGATACGCAGAGCAGCGGCGGCGTCTGCGATAGCAGCCCTGATCGTCCCGGTGGCCGCGACCGCGGCGTACGCCTTCCACCCGGCAGACACTCTCTCGGCACACCCGACGGTGTCTCTTGTGGTCGCGCCGCAGTCCTTCACGGTCGCCGCTGTCGCGCAGGGGCAGCCGTCGTCTCGTGATGTCTTCGACGTCGTGTACACCCCGCCGCCCCCGGTCGTGACGGCGGCTCCGGCCTCGTTGAGCGCCCAGACTCCCGGATCCGTGGCCGCTGGGCAGGGTTACTCCGGCGATGCCATCGTCGCCTACGCCGAGACGTTCGTCGGAGTGGTGCCCTACGGGTGGGGCGCAGACCCGAGCGACTCCTTCGGCTGCGACGGCCTCGTGCAATACGTGTTCGGCCACTTCGGCATCAGCCTGCCCCGCGGCGCCGACAACCAGGCCGCGCTCGGGACCGTGATCTCCGCCGGCGAAGCCCGGGCCGGTGACCTGGTGTGGTGGCCCGGGCGACACATCGGCATCTGGGACGGTGCCGGGGGGATCATCGACGCGCCGGACTGGGGCCGCTATGTCGAGCACCACGCCCCGTGGGCGAGCTCCGGCCCGCCGATCTACATCCGGCTCTGATCGGGCCGTCATCCTGCTATCTCATGGCGGCGCGGCGGCGCGAGCGGGGTGTCGCTCGCGGGGCTCCGCGCGCGACGCGCTTAGGCTCGACTCGCCATGATCCGATTCGAGAACGTCACCAAGCGCTATCGCGGGACGAAGCGCCCCGCGCTGTCCGGGGTCGATTTCGAGGTGCTGCGAGGCGAGTTCGTCTTCCTCGTCGGTGCGTCGGGATCCGGGAAATCGTCCTGCCTCCAGCTCATCCTCCGCGAAGAGTCGCCCAGCTCGGGGCGCGTCGCCGTGCTCGGCCGCGACCTGAAGACCATCGCGAACCGCAAGGTCCCCTACTTCCGCCGCAGCATCGGATCCGTCTTCCAGGACTTCCGGCTGCTGCCGTCGAAGACCGTGTTCCAGAACGTCGCGTTCACACTGCAGGTGACCGGCGCCTCGCGCGGATTCATCCAGCAGGCGGTGCCGGAGGCGCTCGCGTTGGTCGGTCTGTCCGGCAAGGAGAAGCGACTGCCGCACGAGCTGTCCGGTGGTGAGCAGCAGCGCGTCGCGATCGCCCGGGCCATCGTGAACCGCCCGCAGATCGTGCTCGCCGACGAGCCGACCGGAAACCTGGATCCCGGCACCTCCGTCGACATCATGCAGCTTCTCGCCCGGATCAATGCGGGCGGCACCACGGTGCTCATGGCCACGCACGAGGCTGCCTTCGTCGACCAGATGCAGCGCCGGGTGATCGAGCTCCGCGACGGCGAGATGGTGCGCGATGAGGTCGGCGGCGGCTACGGCGACACGTCCAATGTGCCGCGACTGGAGCCCGAGACGATCCGCGGCGCCGCGGCGACCGCCGCCCTGCAGACCGTGCGCGAGGTGCACCGCGAGACCGAGGCCGCGATCGCCGAGCCGGCCCAGCCCGCCGAGCCCGTCCAGCCCGCCCAGCCCGTCCAGCCCATGGTGAAGCCGGCGGACGACGCGCGTCCTGCCACCCATCCCCTCACGCTCCCCGCCGTCGACCTCGCCGAACTGGGCGTCGCCGACCGGCTTGGGCTCGATACGGGCGACGACGAGGAAGTGGGGCCCGTGTCATGAGGATCGGACTCATCCTCGGCGAGGCCCTGTCGGGGCTGCGCCGCAACGCATCGATGGTGATCTCGGTCGTGCTGGTCACCTTCGTCTCGCTCACCTTCGTGGGCGCGGCGATCCTCATGCAGGGGCAGATCGGCACGATGCGGGCGTACTGGCAGGATCGCGCGCAGGTCGCGATCTACATGTGCTCCTCCGTGTCGACCTCGGCCGACTGCGCCGGCGGCGCGGCCACCCAAGACCAGATCAACGCCGTGCAGGCCGAACTCGCGGGCGACACGCTCAAGCCGCTGATCGCGAAGAGCAGCTTCCAGACCGCCGATCAGGCCTATCAGGAGACCTTGAAGCTCGTCGGCAAGGACTACGCCGGGGTGCTCACGGCCGACCAGGTCAACGCGGTGTTCAAGGTCAACCTGAAGGACCAGACGCAGTCGCCCGTGCTCGTCGAGGCGTTCGCGGGCTTCAAGGGCGTCGACCAGGTCAAGGACCAGCTCGAGTATCTGGATCCGCTGTTCAACGCGCTCACGGTCGCCACCTACATCGCCGTCGGGATCGCGGTGCTGATGCTGATCGCCGCCGTGCTCCTGATCGGGACCACCATCCGGCTGTCCGCGTATGCGCGACGGCGTGAGATCGGGATCATGCGCCTCGTGGGCGCGTCCAACCGATTCATCCAGACACCATTCGTCCTGGAGGGCGTGTTCGCGGCGGTGATCGGATCCGTGCTGGCGAGCATCGCGGTGCTGCTGGGCGTGCAGTTCGGCGTGCACGACTATCTGAGCAAGCGGGTTCCGTTCATCACCACCTGGGTCGGCCTGCAGGATGCGGCGCTCGTGGTGCCGGTGCTCATCGGCATCGGCGTGATCCTGGCCGCGCTCAGTGCCGGCTTCGCGATCCGCCGCTGGCTGCGGGCCTGATAGGCTGACTGGCTGCCGTGCGCCCGCGCGGCAGAGGATCAGGAGTTCGTCATGCCCAGGGAACGCGGGGAGAAGGTCATCGCGACCAATCGTCGCGCACGTCACGACTACAACCTGGAGAAGTCGTACGAGGCGGGGCTGGTGCTCACGGGCACCGAGGTGAAGTCGCTGCGTCAAGGCCGCGCGAACCTGACCGACGGCTACGCGTTCGTCAAGGGCAATGAGGTGTTCCTCGATGCCGTGCACATCCCCGAGTACTCGCAGGGGCACTGGACGAATCACTCCGCGAAGCGGATCCGCAAGCTCCTGCTGCACAAGGAGGAGATCGCGAAGCTCTCGCATGCCGTCTCCGCGGGCGGCTACACGCTGATCCCGCTGCGGCTGTACTTCTCCGACGGCCACGCCAAGGTCGAGATCGCCCTGGCCAAGGGCAAGCGCGAGTACGACAAGCGGCAGACGCTGCGCGAACGCCAGGACACCCGCGAGGCCGAGCGCGCGATGCGCTCGCGCAACCGCATCGGCGAATAGCCCTAGGGCATCGGGTCGAAGCCGAACACTCCGCCCAGGAAGCGCAGTTCGGCCTCCGCCGCCGCGATGATCGTGTCCGCCTGCCGGAAGCCGTGCCCTTCGCCGGCGAACAGCACGTATTGGTGCGCCACACCGCGGGCCGCGAGCGCGTCACGGATCGCCTCCGACTGTGACGGCGGCACGACGGCGTCGTCGGCGCCCTGCAGGATCAGCACCGGCACGTCGATCCGGTCCGCATGCGTCAGCGGTGAGCGTTCGATGTACGTCTGCTCGGCCTCGGGCAGCGGGCCGACGAGCCCGTCGAGGTAGTACCGCTCGAAGTCGTGCGTCTCCTGGGCGAGCAGGCGCAGGTCGACGACCCCGTACCGGTCGATCCCCGCCGCGAACACGCCGCCGCGCACCAGCGCCGACAGCACGGTCCAGCCGCCTGCGGAGCCGCCGCGGATCGCGATGCGGGCGGGATCCGCGATCCCCGCCTCGGCCAGGCCCCGCGCCGCCGCGAGCACGTCGTCGACATCCACGACACCCCACTGTCCGTCCAGGCGCGTGCGGTAGTCGCGGCCGTAGCCCGTCGACCCGCCGTAGTTGACCTCCAGCACGCCGATGCCGCGGCTGGTGAAGTAGGTGATCCATCCGGCCTGTGCCCCGGCCGAGTGCGCGGTCGGGCCCCCGTGCACCTGCACGATGTACGGCGGCAGCGCGCCCGGAACGGGGGAGACCTCCGGGTTCGCGGGGGCGTGGTCGAACGCGTGCACGGGGCCGTGCGTACCGGCGAAGGTCACCGGACGTGCTCCCGGCACCCAGGCCGGATCCACCGGATCCCCGCCGCGGATCGCGCGGACCGTCCCCGCATCGACGTCGAGTTCCCACACGCCGGGGGTGACCCGCGCACCCTGTCCCATGACCAGTACACGCGATCCGCGGGCGTCCTCCAGACTGAGGTCGGCGTCGAACGGCACGTCGAGTTCGCGGATCAGTGCACCGTCCCGATCCAGCAGCACCAGCGAGTCGGATCCGTTCGTGCGCACCGCGAGGATCCGGCCGTCGTCGAGCACCCGGAACCAGCGCTGGCCGAGCACCCACAGTCCGCCGCCGGTGTCGGCGTCCACGGGGACGGAGTCCTCTCTCGTGGCGGGAGGCGTCGGAATCGGGGGCACCGGCTGCGCGCCGATGCGCGCCCGGTGCAGGTTCCACCGGCCGGTCGCATCGTCGGCGAACAGCACCTCGTCGTCGGAGAGCCACTCGGGCTGCAGCGCCGCCCGGCTCGGGATCGCGCTGTCCGCCCCCGTGGCGAGGTCGACGACGCAGGCCAGCGCCGATTCCCACGGCATACGCGTGTCGGGCCAGACGACATAGGCGAGACGGGTCCCGTCGGGCGAGAGCGAGGGATGGGCGTAGAACCCGCCGCGGTAAACGACCCGGACGACGGCCGCGTCGTCATCCGCGGCAGACCCGTCCAGCGGGATCTCCGCGATGGCGCGCTCGTGCTGTTCGGGGCGCAGATCCTCCTGCACGGCGAACAGCCGGTTCTGCTGCACCCGCAGGCCGCCGTAGCGAGGCCCCGGCGCGGTGAGCGGGACGGGGACCTCGGAACCCGGATCCAGGCGGTGCACGCGCTGGTCCTCGCCGTCGACGAAGAGCAGCGTCCCGTCTTCGGCGACCGTCCATGCGCCGCCGCCGTACTCGTGCACGCGCGACCGCGCGCTCCACGGTGCGGGCAGCACCTCGTGCACGGAGCCGTCCGGATCCTGACGCCGCACGGTCAGCCGGCCGCGCTCCTGCGGCACGGACTCGCTCCACCAGATGCCGTCCGCGCCGTAGCGTGCCCCGTCGAGCTTGACGCCGGCGACGGCGAGGTCGACCGCGGACAGCGGGGAAGGCCAGGATCCGTGCAGGGGCGTCATGCTTCGAGCGTAGAGCGCTGCCGATGCGGGTGCACGGCGCACCGGCACCCGTCGCCGACACATGGTGAAACACAGCACGCGCCGCGTCTCGGGGCCCCTTAGCGTGGGGTGACCGCCCCGACCCAGGAGAGACATGTCCTTCGACGCGCCGCCGTTCGCCCCGACCGGGGCGGCCTCGCCGCGCGTGCCGATCTCCTTCGAGCTGTATCCGCCGCGCACCCCGGCACCGGTCGAGGCGCTGCACGAGACCATCCAGCAGCTCGCCACGGCGTCGCCGCGATTCATCTCGGTGACCTATGGCGCCGGCGGATCGGTCGGCGGGCGCTCGCTGGACGTGCTGCGCTACATCCGCGAGCAGACCACGGTCGAGCCGCTCGCGCACCTCACCTGCGTCGGCAGCACCTACGCGGGCGCCTCGCGGCTGATCCGGGAGTTCCTCGATGCCGGGATCCTCAGCTTCCTCGCCCTGCGCGGGGACCCGCCCCTCGATGAGAGCGAGCCGTTCCTCGGCGACCTGGAGAGCTCGGCGCAGCTGGTGCAGCTGATCGATCGCGCGCAGGCCGAGCGCGCGCCGTACCAGGAACGGCCCATCCCCGGGGTGCCGGGCGCCGTGCAGGTCACCCCGCGCAAGAAGGTCAACATCGCGGTCGCCACCTACCCGAACGGACACCCGCGGTCCGTGCACCGCAACCAGGACGTCGAGGCGCTGCTGGCCAAGCAGGCGGCCGGAGCAACCCTTGCGATCACGCAGCTCTTCTTCCACGCCGACGACTACTTCGCGTTCGTTGAGCGCGCCCGTCGCGCGGGCGTGACGATCCCGATCCTGCCCGGGATCATGCCGATCACGTCTCCGGCACGGCTGAACCGGGTGCTGGAGCTGAGCGGCGAAGAGCTGCCCGCCGAGCTGTCCATCGCACTCGAGGTCGAACCCACCGTCGAGGGGCGCACCCAGATCGGCATCGCGCAGGCGGCCGCGCTCGTGCGCGAGCTCGTCGACGGCGGAGCGCCCGGTGTGCACCTGTACGCGTTCAACCAGCACCGCACCGTGCTCGGCGTCCTCGAGGACGCCGGCATCCTCCAATCCACCAGCGCGCGCTGAGCCGCACCCTTCCCCCCTTCCGTCAGAGAGGACCGTCATGACCGCATTCCCCGAGGGCACCGTCCTGGGCTATCCCCGAATCGGCCGCAAGCGCGAGCTCAAGAAGGCCGTCGAGGCGTTCTGGGGCGGACGGATCGACGAGGCCGAGCTGGAGAGCACTGCCGCAGGACTCCGCGCGGCCACCCGCGAGCGCCTCGCCGTGCAGGGACTCGGACGTGCCGACTCGGCGATCCCGGAGTCGTTCTCGTACTACGACCAGGTGCTGGATGCCGCCGTGACGGTCGGCGCGATTCCCGCCCGGTTCGAGGATCTGCGCTCCGCCGACGGCACGATCGGCCTGCCCGCGTACTTCACGATCGCCCGCGGCGAGGGGGAGCGCGCCCCGCTCGAGATGACGAAGTGGTTCGACACGAACTACCACTACCTGGTCCCCGAGATCGGGCCCGACACCGTGTTCTCGCTCTCGAGCGACCGGATCCTGCGTCAGGTGCAGGAGGCGGCGCAGGCCGGCTTCCGCACCCGTCCGGTGATCGTCGGTCCCGTCACGTTCCTCGCGCTGGCGAAGGCCGCGGACGAGGCGCCGGAGGGCTTCGATCCGCTGTCCCGCCTCGACGACCTGGTGCCCGTCTACGCCGAGCTGCTCACGGCGCTGAAGGCCGCGGGCGCCGAGTGGGTGCAGATCGATGAGCCCGCCCTGGTCAGCGAGTCCCTGCCGGCCTCCGTCGCAGAGCTCGGCGCCGCGGCCGCACGCGCCTACGCGGTGCTCGGCGGACTCGCCGAGCGCCCGGCGATCTTCGTCGCTGCGCCCTACGCGGCGCTGGACGCCAACCTCGCCGTGCTCGCCGCCGCTCCGATCGAGGCGATCGGCCTCGACCTCGTCCGCGGCACGGTCCCGGCCGCCGTCGCGGGCCTCGCGGACAAGGTGCTCGTCGGCGGTGTGATCGACGGGCACAACATCTGGCGCGGCGACCTCGCCGCGGCCTTCGACACGCTCGAGGCGCTGCGCGGCCTCGGTGCCGCGGGCGTCGCGGCGTCCACCTCCACGTCGCTGCAGCACGTGCCGCACGACGTCGAGGACGAGACCAAGCTCGACGCGCGCCTGCTCGCCTGGCTCGCCTTCGCCGACCAGAAGGTCGCGCAGGTGACCACGCTCGCCCGCGGCCTCGCCGAAGGACGCGACGCGATTGCCGGCGAGCTGGACGCCGCCTCTGCGGCCCTCGCCGACCGCCTGAGCGCACCCGGAGTGCGCGTCGACGCCGTCCGCGACCGCACCGCCGCACTGACCGGCGCCGACTTCGACCGCGGCGACTACGACGCCCGGGTCGCGGCGCAGGAGAGCGCGCTGGCGCTGCCGGCGCTGCCGCTCACCACGATCGGATCCTTCCCGCAGACCGGCGACATCCGCCGCGCCCGCGCGCAGTTCATCCGCGGCGAGATCACCGCGGACGAGTACGACGGGTTCCTCCGCGAGGAGATCGGCCGTGTCGTCGCGCTGCAGGAGGAACTGGGCCTCGACGTGCTCGTGCACGGCGAGCCGGAACGCAACGACATGGTGCAGTACTTCGCCGAGAATCTCGACGGCTTCGACGTCACCGAGAACGGCTGGGTGCAGTCGTACGGATCCCGCGCGACCCGTCCGTCGATCCTCTGGGGCGATGTGTCCCGCCCGGCGCCGATCACCGTCGCCTGGTCGCAGTACGCGCAGTCGCTCACCGCGAAGCCGATGAAGGGCATGCTGACCGGGCCGGTCACGATCCTCGCCTGGTCGTTCGTGCGCGACGACCAGCCGCTCGCCGAGACCGCCAACCAGGTCGCTTTGGCGCTGCGCGACGAGATCGCCGACCTCGAGGAGGCCGGCATCGCGGTCATCCAGGTCGACGAGCCCGCGCTGCGCGAGCTGCTGCCGCTGAAGAAGGCCGATCAGCCGGCGTATCTGGACTGGTCCGTCGCGTCCTTCCGCCTCTCCACGGCGGGTGCGGCGACCGCCACGCAGGTGCACACGCACCTCTGCTACTCGGAGTTCGGCGTGGTGATCGACGCGATCCGCGCCCTCGACGCCGACGTGACCTCGATCGAGGCCGCGCGCAGCCGCATGGAGGTCGTCACCGACATCGCCGCCAGCGGTTTCGACCATGGGATCGGCCCGGGTGTCTACGACATCCACTCGCCGCGCGTGCCGCAGACCACCGAGATCGAGGCGCTGCTGCGGCGTGCGGTCGAGGAGATCCCGACACGTCAGCTCTGGGTCAACCCGGACTGCGGTCTGAAGACCCGCGGCTACGAGGAGACGAACGCCTCGCTGCGCAACATCGTCGAGGCCACCCGCCGCGTCCGTGAGGACATCGTCGTCGCGGTCTGACCGCCACACGAAGAAGAGGCCGCCCCGGGAATCATCCCGGGGCGGCCTCTGCCGCGTGACGTGGATCAGACGGCGCGCAGCACCGCCACGAGCTTGCCGAGGATCACGGCGTCGTCGCCGAGGATGGGCTCGAACGCGCTGTTGCGGGGGAGCAGCCAGACATGGCCGTCGCGCCGGCGGAACGTCTTCACCGTGGCCTCGCCGTCGATCATCGCGGCCACGATCTCACCGTTCTCCGCGGTGTTCTGCGAGCGGATGACGACCCAGTCGCCGTCGCAGATCGCGGCATCGATCATGGACTCTCCGGAGACCTTCAGCATGAACAGTTCGCCCTTGCCCACCAGCTGGCGGGGGAGGGGGAAGATCTCCTCGACCTGCTGCTCGGCCGTGATCGGCACGCCGGCGGCGATCCGGCCGACGAGGGGCACCAGGGCCGCATCGCCGACGGACGGAGCAGCGTCCGCCGGATTCTCGCCGGACAGGGCCGGCAGATCGATCAGCACCTCCATGGCGCGCGTCTTGCCGGCGTCGCGGCGCAGATAGCCGCTCAGCTCGAGCTGCCCGAGCTGATGCGTCACGCTGCTCAGCGACTTCAGGTTCACGGCGTCGCCGATCTCGCGCATGCTCGGCGGATACCCGTTGCGTGCGATCGACGTCTGGATGACCTCGAGGATCGCCATCTGCTTCGCGCTCAGGCTCTTCCGGCGCCGCGTCCGCGGGGCCTCGGGCTCAGGGCTCGCGCTGCCGTTCATGACATCTCCTTCGATTCGAATGTCGGTGGTCCGTGGTGAGGTCTGTATATCGAAACCGTATCCGAGAGAGACACGGATTCGGAAGATCTGTTCGAGCGTGTCGGAGATGTCGTGGAAGCGATGTTCGAAGAACGCTTGACAGATGTTCGAAGTCGAAAGTATCTTCGGAACGTAGGTTCGTCTCCCCAGAGGCCGGAGCGGATGTTCCCTCAGACAGAGGGACTCCCTCCGGGGGAGCGGACCGACAGCACAATTAAGGAGAAGCACCATGAGCAGCATCACCTTCGCCCCGTCGCTCGGTTCCGCCGGAGTCTCCGGAACGCGTCTGCGGATCACGGCGCGCGGTCGGCGCGTGCTGGCCGCGCTGGTGACGCTCCCGATCGCGGCGGCGATCGCGTTCGCTGCGGTGAGCGGCGGTTCGGCGCTCGCGTCCGGCGAGCTGACCGGCGCCAACACCTTCGCCACGGTCACCGTGCAGTCCGGCGACACGCTCTGGTCCATCGCGGGCGAGGTCGCGCCGAAGGTCGACCCCCGCGACGTGGTCGCCGCGATCTCGAAGCTGAACCTCATCGACGGCGGCGTGATCAGCGTCGGCCAGCACCTCGCGATCCCCGCGCAGTACTCCACGGCGGGGCGCTGACGCGTCATCCGACGTCATAGCCACGTGGCGCCGCTTAGCATTGCAGGGTGACTGTCTCGCTCGACGACCTCCCGCTCCGCGACGATCTCCGCGGCCTGCGCCCGTACGGCGCACCGCAGGCGCCCCTCCCGGTGGCGCTCAACGTGAACGAGAACACGCATCCCGTGCCGGACGCGGTGGCGAGCGACATCCTCGACGACATCGCGGTGGCGCTGCGCGACGTGAACCGGTACCCGGACCGGGAGTTCACCGAACTTCGCGAGGCATTCGCTGGCTACCTGGGTCACGGTCTTGAGGCGTCCAACATCTGGGCCGGCAACGGCTCGAACGAGGTGCTGCAGCACATCCTGCAGGCGTTCGCCGGTCCCGGCCGCACCGTGTTCGGATTCGCCCCCACCTACTCGATGTATCCGCTGCTCGCGCAGGGCACCGGGGCTCGATGGGTCGCCGGGGTGCGGCACCCCGACTACGAGCTCACCGTGGCCGAAGCCGTCGCGCAGGTCGAGGAGCATCAGCCCGACGTGATCCTGCTGTGCGCCCCGAACAACCCGACCGGCACGCCCCTGCCGATCGACGTCATCGAGGCCGTCTACGAGGCCGCCCGGGGCATCGTGATCGTGGACGAGGCGTACCAGGAGTTCGCTCCGAAGGACTCGCCCTCGGCCCTGACGCTGCTCGAGGGGCGCCCGCGTCTCGCCGTGTCGCGCACCATGAGCAAGGCGTTCGCGTTCGCCGGTGCGCGCGTGGGTTATCTCGCCGCGGACCCGGCCTTCATCGATGCGCTGCGGCTCGTCCGGCTGCCCTATCACCTGAGCGCTCTCACACAGGCCGCCGCCATCGCCGCCCTGCGCAACGCCCCGACCATGCTCGCCATGGTCGACGAGATCGTGGCGCAGCGGGACCGCATCTCAGCGACCCTCGAGGCGCTGGGCTACGAGCCGCACCCGTCCTGGTCGAACTTCGTGCTGTTCGGCGGTGTCGCCGATCCCGCCGCGACCTGGCAGGCGCTGTACGACAAGGGCGTGCTGATCCGCGACGTCGGAATCCCCGGCCACCTCCGGGTCACCGCGGGCACCGAGGCGGAGACGACCGCATTCCTGGAGGCGCTGGCCTCGGTAGGATCGGCGTCATGACCGCTCGCATCGCCCGCCGCACCCGCTCGACGTCCGAGTCGACGGTCGAGCTCGAGCTGAACCTCGACGGCACCGGCCAGAGCCACATCGACACCTCCGTGCCGTTCTTCGACCACCTGCTCACCGCCTTCGCGAAGCACTCGCTCACCGACCTCACGATCCGCTCCTCGGGTGACACCCACATCGACGCCCACCACACGGTCGAGGACGTCGCGATCGTGCTGGGGCAGGCGATCCGCGACGCTCTGGGCGACAAGTCCGGCATCTCCCGCTACGGCGACGCCCTCGTCCCGCTGGACGAGGCGCTCGCGCAGGCCGTGGTCGACATCTCCGGTCGCCCGTACCTCGTGCACGAGGGCGAGCCGGCCGGCTACGAGCACCACCTCATCGGCGGCCACTTCACCGGCTCCCTGGTGCGCCACGTGTTCGAGGCGATCGCCTACAACGCGGCGCTCACCGTGCACGTGCGCGTGATCAGCGGACGCGACCCGCACCACATCGCCGAGGCCGAGTTCAAGGCGTTCGCGCGCGCGTTCCGCCAGGCCAAGGCGCTCGACCCGCTGGTTTCCGGCGTGCCCTCCACCAAGGGTGCGCTGTGAGCGGATCCCGCCGGCCCACCGTCGCGGTCTTCGACTACGGCTCGGGCAACGTGCATTCGGCGGTCAAGGCGCTGATCCGCGCCGGCGCCGACGCGGAGCTCACCGGCGACCGCACGGCCGCGCTCGAGGCCGACGGGCTCGTGGTCCCCGGCGTCGGGGCGTTCGCCGCCGTGCGCGAGGCGCTGGCCGCGCATCGGGGCGACGAGATCATCGAGCGACGTCTCGCCGGTGGGCGCGCGGTTCTCGGGATCTGCGTGGGCATGCAGGTGCTCTTCGCTCACGGCGTCGAGCGCGGCGCAGAGGTCGACGGGCTCGGCGAATGGCCGGGCGTGATCACCGAGCTGGATGCGCCGGTGCTGCCGCACATGGGCTGGAACACCGTCGAGCCCGGTGCGGGCAGCGTGCTGTTCCGCGGCATCGAGCACGAACGGTTCTACTTCGTGCACTCCTTCGCCGCGCAGTCCTGGGAGCTCGACGTGATCCCCCCGTTCCCCGAGCCGAGCCTGACCTGGGCGACGCACGGCTCGCGGTTCCTCGCCGCGGTCGAAAACGGCCCGCTCTCGGCCACCCAGTTCCACCCGGAGAAGTCCGGCGACGCCGGCATCCAGCTGCTCCGGAACTGGATCTCGACGCTCTGAGCATCCCCCGAACGATCAACACATCAAGGACGACATGAACGAGTTCGCACAGGCACCTTCGCTGACCCTCCTCCCGGCGGTCGACGTCGCCGGAGGTCAGGCGGTGCGCCTGACCCAGGGCGAGGCCGGCAGCGAGACCAGCTACGGCGACCCGATGGACGCCGCGGCCGAATGGGCGGATCAGGGTGCGGAGTGGATCCACCTCGTCGATCTCGATGCCGCTTTCGGACGCGGCAGCAACACCGCGATCCTGCGCCGCGTCATCAAGCAGTTCCGGCACGTCAACGTCGAGCTCTCCGGCGGGATCCGCGACGACGCGAGCCTCGAGGCCGCACTCGAGAGCGGTGCCGCGCGGATCAACCTCGGCACGGCCGCGCTGGAGAACCCGGAGTGGGCGGCCGATGTGATCGCGCGCTACGGGGAGGCCGTCGCGGTCGGGCTCGACGTGCGCGGCACGACGCTCGCGGCACGCGGCTGGACGAAGGAGGGCGGTGACCTCTGGACCGTCCTGGATCGCCTCGAGGACGCCGGCTGCAGCCGCTACGTCGTCACGGATGTGACCAAGGACGGCACCCTCAAGGGGCCGAACCTCGACCTGCTCCGCGAGATCACGGCGCGCACCCCCAAGCCGGTCGTCGCCTCGGGCGGCATCGCCAACCTCGACGACATCGCCGCACTGCGCGAACTCGTGCCGCTCGGGGTCGAGGGCGCGATCGTCGGCAAGGCGCTCTACGCGGGCGCGTTCACCCTGGCCGAGGCGCTGGATGTCGCGGGAGACTGATTCCGCAGGCGTGCCCTGGGAGGGACGCGCCTTCCAGCCGAACCCGAACGCCACCGATGACGGATCCGCGGATCCTGCCCTCTGGCTGGCGCTGACGCGCTTCCGTGCCGGCGACGGCTCCCAGGCCGAGGTCGTCGACGCGTTCCGATCGGCCAGGGTGCTGGTGCCGCTGGTCGCGGAGAAGGGAGAGGAGGGCGTCGTCCCCTCGGGCCTCGTGGTCGACAAGACGCAGGAACTCTCGCTCGTCACGGTCGCCGCTCCCGACGGGCGCACGGTGCAGCCGGCGTTCACGAGCGTCGACACCCTGCGCTCGTGGGATCCGGTCGCACGCCCGATTCCCGTCGAGGCGGCGCGGGTGGCGCTGTCCGCGTCATCCGGCGATGCCGAGCTGATCGTGCTGGATCCCGGATCCGAGACGGAGTTCGTGCTGCGCCGGCCGGCCGTGTGGGCGGTCGCGCAGGCGCAGGCCTGGGAGCCGAGCTTCCTCTCACCCGAGGTCTACGCGGGGCTCCAGGACAGCGTCGGCAGCGAACTCGCGGTCATCGACGTCTCCGTCTCGGCCGGCGATCCGGAGGCGCGTCTGCGCGGCCCCGAGCTGATCGTCACGCTCGAACTCGTCGACGGCCTCGACCGCGAGACGCTCGATGCGGTGCTCGCGCGGCTCGCGCAGCGCTGGGCGACGGACGATCGGATCGCCGTGCTGGTCGACTCGCTCACTGTGCGCCTGCGCGCGAGCGACTGAGGCGAACCCGGGTCAGTTGACCGGGCCGGTCCACTTCTCGCCGGGGCCCTGACCGATCGGATCCGGGATCGAGGATGCCTCGCGGAACGCCAGCTGCACCGAGCGCAGGCCGTCGCGCAGCGAGCGCGCGTGCATGTCGCTGATCTCCGGCGCGGCGGCGGTGATGAGCCCGGCGAGGGCGTTGATGAGCTTGCGCGCCTCGTCCAGATCCTTCTGCGTCTCGGGATCGTCCGCGAGCCCGACCTTGACGGCGGCGGCGCTGAGCAGATGCACGGCGGCCGTGGTGATGACCTCGACGGCGGCGACGTCGGCGATGTCGCGCGCGGCGCCCGCGGCGACGCCGTCGGCGTCATCGACGAGGGGGGAGACGTGCTCGGGGGACTCGGACGCGTGCATGGTCACTCTGGGTGCCGCCTTCTGATAGACTTCTGCGGGCTCCGGGACTCAGGTCCCGGCACGAAAGAGGATTCACTTCCCACCCGCGCTTGCCGCTCAAGGCTACCGGGTCCAGCACCCCGTCGATTCACGTCGGCAGTCCGGCTCCGGCCGGCCACGAGGCAACTCGTGGAGGGTGGGCGTCGACGTCTGAGTGTCGGCGGGTGGGACGATTCCGCTTTCGCCCGTGATCCATCCGGATCATGGAGGCCGAAAACCATCGTCTAAGGAGTCCGCATCAGCGATCCCCGCACCAATGAGCGCATCCGCGTCCCCGAGGTCCGCCTCGTCGGCCCCGCGGGTGAGCAGATCGGCGTCGTCCGCATCGAGGCCGCACTGCGTCTTGCGCAGGAAGCCGACCTCGATCTCGTCGAGGTGGCCCCGAACTCGAAGCCTCCCGTGGTCAAGATCATGGACTACGGCAAGTTCAAGTACGAGGCCGCGCAGAAGGCGAAGGAAGCTCGCCGCAACCAGGCGAACACGATCCTCAAGGAGGTGCGCTTCCGTCTGAAGATCGAGGCGCACGACTACACGACCAAGCTCAAGCGCGCCGAGGGCTTCCTCAAGGCCGGCGACAAGGTCAAGGCGATGATCCTGTTCCGCGGTCGCGAGCAGTCGCGTCCCGAGCAGGGTGTGCGACTGCTGCGCAAGTTCGCCGAGGACGTGGCTGAGTTCGGCACGGTCGAGTCGAACCCGACGATCGATGGACGCAACATGGTGATGGTCGTCGCCCCGCTGAAGAACAAGTCCGAGGCGAAGGCCGAGCAGAACGCGGTGCGCGACGCGCAGCGCGCGGCCAACAAGCAGGCCGCCCGTGACGCAAAGGGACCCGAGGCGGCAGAGACCGCCGCTCCCGCCGCGTCCGCGGAGTGATCCGCGCAGAGCGAGAAACCCCACACAGACCTCCCGCAGCGCGCGGGAAGAACCCTGTCGCCTATATGGGCGCCATACGAAGGAAGAGAAGATGCCGAAGCAGAAGACCCACTCGGGTGCCAAGAAGCGCTTCAAGATCACCGGCAGCGGCAAGCTGAAGAAGCAGCAGGCCGGGATGCGCCACAACCTCGAGCACAAGTCGAGCCGTCGCACCCGCCGCCTCAACCAGGACCAGGTGCTGTCGAAGGCTGACACCAAGGTCGCCAAGAAGCTCCTCGGCCGCTGACGCGCCCCGATCTCACGTAAGGAACACACCAAAATGGCTAGAGTCAAGCGCGCCGTCAACGCTCACAAGAAGCGTCGCGTCATCCTCGAGCGCGCCTCGGGTTACCGTGGCCAGCGCTCGCGTCTGTACCGCAAGGCGAAGGAGCAGGTCACCCACTCCCTCGTCTACGCGTACCGCGACCGCCGCAAGCGCAAGGGCGACTTCCGTCGTCTGTGGATCCAGCGCATCAACGCCGCTGCCCGTCAGAACGGCATCACGTACAACCGCTTCATCCAGGGCCTCGGTCTCGCCGGCGTCCAGGTGGACCGCCGCATGCTCGCCGAGCTCGCCGTTAACGAGGCCGCGACGTTCGCGGCTCTGGTCGAGGTCGCCCGCAAGGCTCTGCCGGCGGACGTCAACGCGCCCAAGTCGGCTGCGTAAGCACTTCTCCTCGCGAAAGGGCGCCGTCCTGCAGACGGCGCCCTTTCGTGTTGCCTAGACTGGGATCGTGCTGGAGAATCCCCGATCCCCGCGCGTGCGCGCCGTCGCGAAGCTCACCAAACGCAGCGCGCGCACCGAGACCGGCCTGTTCCTGCTGGAGGGACCGCAGGCGGTCCGCGAGGCGCTGTCCTATCGGCCCGACGCGATCGTCGAGCTGTTCGCGACGCCGACCGCCTGGGACAAGCACGGGGATCTGCGCGCCGCGGTGACGGCCGCAGACGTGCGCTTCGAATACGTCACCGAGTTCGTGCTCTCCGCGATGGCCGACACCGTCACCCCGCAGGGCGTGGTGGCCGTCGCCCGGCAGACCCCGACCTCGGTGCGCGACATCTTCGCCGCGCGGCCGCGCCTCGTCGCGATCTGCGAAGAGGTGCGCGATCCGGGCAATCTCGGCACGATCATCCGCGCCGCGGACGCCACCGGCGCCGACGCGGTCGTGCTGACCGGGCGCACCGTCGACCTGTACAACCCGAAGGTGGTGCGCTCCACCACCGGATCCCTGTTCCACCTGCCCGTCTCGGTGGGCGGCGATCTCGCCGACGTGGTGGACCGCGCCCGTGACGCCGGCCTCCAGGTCGTCGCGGCGGACGTGAAGGGCGACGATCTGCTCGCCGCGCGCGCCGAGGGGATCCTCTCCGCCCCGACCGCCTGGCTGTTCGGCAACGAGGCGCACGGCCTCGAGGAGGATGCGCTGGCTCTGGCGGATCGCGCCCTGCGGCTGCCGATCTTCGGTCGGGCGGAGTCGCTGAACCTGGCGACCGCCGCCAGCGTCTGCCTCTACGAGAGCGCGTTCGCACAGCGCGCCTGAGCCGAAGGGGCGCGGCATGAAGATCCTGATCGTCGAGGACGACGAACGCGTGGGTGACGCCCTCGCGGGATTCCTCGGACGAGCGGGCTACGCCACGGAACGGGCGATGGACGGACAGAGCGCCATGGCGCTCCTGGGCACCGAGACCGAGGTCGTGCTGCTGGATCTGGGACTGCCCGACATCGACGGCATCGAGCTGTGCCGGAGGATCCGCGCGGTCAGCGGCGTCCCCGTGCTCATCGCGACAGCCCGCAGTCAGGTGCACGAGCGGATCCGCGGGCTCCGCGCGGGTGCCGACGACTTCCTCGTCAAGCCCTACGACGTGCAGGAGCTGCTCGCGCGCATCGAGGCCGTCACCCGTCGCACCCAGGCGCTGCCGGGGGAGACCGGACCCGTCGGGATCGACATCGACGGCGTCCGGATCGACCTGGTCGCGCGCCGGGTGCTGGTCGACGCGGAGCCGGTGGAGCTGACCCGCAAGGAGTTCGACATCATCGCGGTGCTCGCCCGCTACCCCGGTGTCGCGGTGCCGCGGGAGCGCCTGATCCGCGAGGTGTGGAACACCGACTGGCAGAGCTTCGCGCGTTCGCTGGAGGTGCACGTGGCCTCGATCCGGCGCAAGATCGGCCGTCCGTCCCTCATCGAGACGGTGCGCGGCGTCGGCTATCGCCTGACGGGGCTGTGAGCCGTGCGCCGCAGGCTCTTCGTCGTGTTGCTGGTTCCGCTGGCCGCGGTGCTGCTGCTGCTCGGCGGCGCCTACGGCTGGGCCGTGTCGCGCAGTGTGCAGCAGGCGTTCTACACGCAGCAGGTCGGCGATCTCGGCACTTTCGTGACCAGCGCCCGGCAGGCGCTGCGCTCCTCCAGCGCCGACGTGCTGGACGGCGAGCTGCGGCGCTATCGAGAGCTCTACGGCACGACCGTGGTCGTGGTGGATCGTTCGGGACGCCCGTGGGCGCCGCTCGCCGACGCCGCGCTCGTGCTCGACGAACCGACGGCCGGCAAGGTGCAGCTGGCGCTGTCCGGGCGCCGCAGCGACCTGCCGGAGCTGGTCGTGCTGCCGTGGCAGCTCGCCGAGCAGTCCCTCGTCGAGCCGATCGTGGACGATGGCGACGTGATCGGCGCCGTCGTGATGTCGGCGCGGGTGGACGCTCCCCGGGCCGAGATCGTGCGGCAGTGGCTCGTGCTCGCGATCGTGTGCGCGCTGGCGATCGTGGCCGGCCTGTTCGTGGTGCTGCGCCTCGCCACCTGGGTGCTCAAGCCGGTGCACCGGGTGGATCTCGCGATGGAGGCGATCGAGCGCGGCGACATGGATGCCCGGATCTCCGACGAGACGGGGCCCCCGGAGTTGCGCCGGATGATCCTGCTGTTCAACCGGATGGCGGGGGAGATCGAACGGGTGGTGTCCCGGCAGCAGGAGTTCGCGCTGAACGCCTCGCACGAGCTGCGCAACCCGCTGAGCGCCCTGCTGCTGCGCCTCGAGTCGCTCGCGACAGGACTCGATCAGAGCTGGGACGGCGAGGTCGAGGCGACTCGCGAGGAGGGCCGGCGGATGACCCGGATCCTGGACACCCTGCTGGGATTCGCCCGCGGCTCCGACCGGGCAGCGCTTCAGGACCCGATCGACCTGGCCGCGCTCGCCGAGCGCCGGGTTGCGGCCTGGCGCGACGCCGCAGCGGCCAAGGGAGTCGCGCTCGAGCTGCGGCTCGACGGGCCCGTCCCCGCCGCCGCCGACGAGACGATCGCGGAGAGCGCGCTGGACGCCGTGATCGACAACGCCGTGAAGTTCTCTCCTTCGGGCAGCACGATCGACGTGTCGGCTGAGCGCACCGCGGACGGCTGCGTGCTCGCCGTGCGCGACCGGGGGCCGGGGATCCCGGATGACGAGCGGGAGCACATGACCGACCGGTTCTGGCGCAGCGCCAGGACCGACGCGACGCCCGGCTCCGGGCTGGGACTGGCGATCGCCACCGATCTGCTCGCCACCGTCGGAGGACGGCTGCAGGTCGAAGCGGCGGACGGCTCGGGTCTGCGCGTGCTCCTGCACCTGCCCGGGGCGGAGGCGCGATGAGCGTGCTCCTGCGCCGCCTCATCGCCCTCGTGCTGGGCGTGCTGTGCGCGGCCGCCCTCGCCGCGTGCGCACCGTCGGATCGGGGCTGGGCCGACCATCCGCAGACGATCGCCGGCGGCGGCACGACCGGTGTGTACTACGCCTACGGCATGCACTTCGCCGCCGCGCTCTCGGAGCAGCTCGGCGCGCGGTTCTCGGCCCAGTCGACGAACGGATCCGTCGACAACCTCGAGCGGGTGGGTTCCGGAGCCGCCGTGCTCGGCTTCGCCCAGGGCGACGCCGTGGCCGACGCGGTGTCGGGAACCGGGGCCTTCGATCGCGCCATCCCGATCGTGGCGGTCGCGCGTCTGTACGACGAGTACGTGCACATCGTGGTGCGGGCAGGGTCGGCGGTGCACAGCATCCAGGATCTCGCCGGCCGGGCGATCTCGCTCGGGGCGCAGGGCTCCGGCGTCGAGGTGGTCTCGCATCGGATCCTCATCGCTGCGGGCGTGCAGGCGGCCACGATCCGCAATCCGCAGCTCGGCCTCGCCGCGTCGATCGCCGCGCTGCAGCGCGGCGACATCGACGGCTTCTTCTGGGTCGGCGGGCTGCCGACGCCCGGCATCGAGAAGCTCGCGGCGAGCACGCCGATCCGGCTGCTGTCGATCCCGCCGACCGTCGTGGACGCCGTCAACGCAGCCCACGCTGGCGCGTACCGGCAGGCGGATCTGCCGATCGGGATCTACGGCATCACGGCGTCCACGGTGACGATGACCGTGCCGAACTATCTGGTGACCAGGGCGGATGCGCCGGAGGGCCTCATCCACGACGCCACCCGCGTGCTGTTCGACGCCCGTGCGACGATCGCCAAGGATGTGCCGGCAGCGGCGCTCCTCGACCGCCGGCAGGCGATCTTCACGGATCCCATCGCCCTGCATCCGGGGGCGATGCGGTACTACCGCGAGACGCACGGCTGAGCCCCGCCCTGCCGCCGGCGCCCCTCCTCAAGAAACGCTCAAGGATCGAGACGCCGCGCGCGCCTGGCGCATAGCCTGACCGGGTCGCCGCCGGGCTCACCGGCTCAGTCGATTCAACGGAGAGTCAGCCATGACCGATGCCCCTGCCGCCGCGCCCTCTGCCGCCCACGCCGCGCTCGGCGCCCCGCTCGTGGTTGTGGACCACGTGCAGAAGCACTACGGCGATTTCCAGGCGCTGACCGACATCGACCTCACCGTGCACAAGGGCGAGGTCGTCGTGATCATCGGCCCGTCCGGATCCGGCAAGTCGACTCTCTGCCGCACCATCAACCGGCTCGAGACCATCACCAGTGGTTCCATCACGATCGACGGCGAGCGCCTCCCCGCCGAGGGCAAGGGGCTCGCGCAGCTGCGCGCCGACGTCGGAATGGTGTTCCAGTCGTTCAACCTGTTCGCGCACCTGACGATCCTGGAGAACGTCACGCTCGGCCCGATCAAGGTGCGCGGCATGAAAAAGGCCGACGCGGAGAAGGAGGCGATGCAGCTGCTCGAGCGCGTCGGCGTCGCACAGCAGTCCGCCAAGCTGCCCGCCCAGCTCAGCGGCGGTCAGCAGCAGCGCGTCGCGATCGCGCGCGCGCTCGCCATGCACCCCAAGGTGATGCTCTTCGACGAGCCGACCAGCGCCCTGGACCCCGAGATGATCAACGAGGTCCTCGACGTGATGATCGAGCTGGCAGCCAGTGGCATGACGATGATCGTGGTCACCCACGAGATGGGCTTCGCGCGCAAGGCGGCGAACCGCGTCGTGTTCATGGCCGACGGCCGGATCCTCGAGGAGGCGGAGCCCGAGCAGTTCTTCACGAACCCGCAGAGCGATCGCGCCAAGGACTTCCTGTCCAAGCTGCTCACGCACTGACCATCGCACACCACCGCAGCACCCTGCACCACACAAGGAGAGACGCACATGCTGAAGACACGCACCCTCGCCGGGGTCGGCCTCGCGGTCGCCGCCCTGCTCGCCCTGACCGGCTGCAACAGCGGCAGCCCGACGACTCCCGGAGCCTCCGGGGAGGGCGTCAGCCCCACGAGCGACAAGCCGCTGTTCGAGGTAGCCAAGGACGTCAAACTCGACGGCAGCCCCACCTTCGATCGCATCACCAAGAACGGCAAGATCACGATCGGCGTCAAGGAGGACCAGCCCGGCCTCGGCTACAAGGACGCCACCACCGGCAAGCGCACCGGCTTCGATGTCGACATCGCGCGCTGGGTCGCCGCGTCCCTCGGCTACAGCGAGGACAAGATCGAGTTCAAGGCGATCCCGTCCGCGAACCGCGAGCAGGCGATCGTGAACGGCGACGTGGACTACTACGTCGGCACCTACTCGATCACCGACAAGCGCAAGGCCGTGATCGACTTCGCCGGTCCGTACTTCGTCACCGGGCAGGGCCTGCTGGTGCGCAAGAGCGAGGACACGATCAAGAGCGAGAAGGATCTCGCCGGCAAGACCGTGTGCTCGGCGACCGGATCCACCCCCCTGCAGAACATCCAGCAGAACTTCCCGGACACCAAGGCGGTCGGCGTCGACCTGTACTCGGGATGCGTGGAGCAGCTGATCAACAAGCAGGTCGACGCGGTCACCACCGACCAGGCGATCCTGATCGGCTACGCGGCCCAGGACCCGACCGAGCTGAAGGTCGTGGGAGAGCCGTTCACCACAGAAAAGTACGGTGTGGGCCTCGCCAAGGGCGACACCGCGTTCCAGACCTTCGTGAACACGATGTTCACCGACGGCGGGGACACCTGGAAGGCGATCTTCGAGAAGAACCTCGGCGCGAGCGGCATGAAGGTCGCGCAGCCGGCGATCGAGAAGTGATTCGCATCCGCTGAAAAGCTGCGGCCGGCGCGCGGGGGGCACGCCGGCCGCACCCCTCTCATCCTCCCCGTCCTGAAGGAGTAATCGCGTGGACGCACTGCTGGGCAACCTCGACCTGTGGGGCGCGGCGATCCTGAACACGATCGTGCTGTTCCTCGGCGGCGGTGCGCTGGCGCTCGTGCTCGGCACGATCGTCGGAGCCATGCGGGTCTCACCCGTCCCGATCGCCCGCGGCGTGGGGACGGTGTACGTGAACCTCATCCGCAACACCCCGCTGACGCTGGTGTTCTTCTTCTTCGTGTTTGGCTATCCGAAGCTCGACCTGCCGGAGATCCCGTTCCTGCCGCTCGGGATCATCGCGCTCGGCATCTACTCCGCGACCTACGTCGCCGAGGTGCTGCGCGCGGGCATCAACACCGTCCCCGTCGGCCAGGCCGAGGCCGCCCGCGCGATCGGGCTGTCATTCGGCCAGGTCATGACGCTCGTGGTGATGCCGCAGGCGTTCCGCTCGGTCGTTCCGCCGATGATGAGCGTGTTCATCGCGCTGCTGAAGAACACCACGATCGCCGCCGGCTTCGGCATCGCCGAGCTCGCTGCGCTCCGCGCGACGGTCGCGGATTCCGCGAACCGACCCGGCACCGTCATGGAGATCCTGCTCTGGGTCGCCGTCGTGTTCATCGTCCTGGTGATGCTGCTGAGCCTGCTGCAGCGGCACTTCGAGAAGAAGTGGAGGATCGCCCGATGAGCGGCGCATCCGTTCTCTACGACGTCCCCGGCCCCCGCGCGGTGCTGCGCAACCGGCTCCTCGGCGCGGTCACCGTACTGGTCGTGCTCGCCCTGCTGGGCTTCGTCGTCTACCGTTTCGCGGCGACCGGCCAGTTCGACGCCGCGCGCTGGAACCTGTTCACCTACACGCTGGTGTGGCAGGGCATGGCGCAGGCGCTCTGGGCCACGGTCAGCGCGTTCCTGGCTGCCGCCGTCGGCAGCATCGTGCTCGGGTTCCTGCTCGGGATCGGGCGGCTCTCCGAGCACGCCTGGGTGCGGGTGCCGGTCACCGTCGTGATCGAGCTGATGCGCGCCGTACCCGTGCTGGTCATGATGATGATCTTCTACTACGGCATCAACTCGATCCCGGACAGCACCTTCCGGATGTCGCCGTACGCGGCCGTCGTCATCGGCCTCGTGCTCTACAACGGCTCGGTGCTCGCCGAGGTGCTGCGGGCCGGCATCGAGTCGCTGCCGCGCGGCCAGAAGGAGGCCGGATACGCGATCGGGCTCCGCAAATCCGGTGTGATGATGTTCATCCTGCTGCCGCAGGCCGTAGGGGCGATGCTGCCCGTGATCATCGCGCAGCTCGTGGTGACGCTGAAGGACACCGCTCTCGGCTTCATCATCACCTACCCCGAGCTCATCTACTTCGCCAAGTACCTCAGCTCGCAGCCCGGCCGTCCGCTGCTGCAGGCGGGGCTCATCGTCGCCGTCATCTACATCGCGATGTGCCTGATCTTGTCCGGCATCGCGAAGTGGCTCGAGGCGCGCACGCGCCGCTCGCCGAAGCTACCGCACGGGACCGGTGGCAACGCGGCCGCCGATGACGAATCCACCATGACCGAGGTGATCGCGCTGCAGAGTCGGGCAGGCAGGCTCGATGCCGGTGGGGGACCGCGCAGCTTCTGACCGCGAGCGGGGCGGCCCTGAGCGCGCCGGTAGACTCTCATCTCGTGTCCGACACCGCACAGAATTCTCCTGACATCACCCCCGAGGCGGTTCACACCGCCGTCGACGCCGCGCTCGCCGCGATCGGATCGGCGACCGATTCCGCCGCACTGAAGGCCGCGCGCGCCGCGCACGTCGCCGAGGGATCGCCGCTGGCGATCCTGAACGCGTCGATGCGCCAGGTCGCCCCCGAGCACAAGGCCGCGTTCGGCAAGCTCATCGGCCAGGGGCGCGGACGCGTCACGCAGGCGCTGGCCGCGAAGGAGGCGGAGCTCGCCGAGGCGGAGACCGCCGCGCGGCTCGAGGCCGAGCGCGTCGACATCACCGCCGTCGCGTCGCGCTCCCGCGTCGGCGCCCGGCACCCGCTCACCCTGCTCCAGGATCAGATCAGCGACGTGTTCGTCGGCATGGGGTGGGAGATCGCCGAAGGCCCCGAGCTCGAGCACGAGTGGTTCAACTTCGACGCGCTGAACTTCGACGTCGACCACCCCGCTCGTCAGGAGCAGGACACGTTCTACGTGGATCCGTCCTCGCGTCACCTGGTGATGCGCACGCACACGAGCCCCGTGCAGGTTCGGTCGATGCTCGACCGCGAGGTGCCGATCTACGTGCTGTGCCCGGGTCGGGTCTACCGCACCGACGAGTTCGACGCGACGCACCTGCCGGTGTTCACCCAGTTCGAGGGCCTCGTCGTGGACAAGGGCATCTCGATGGCGCATTTGAAGGGCACGCTCGACCACGTCGCGCGCCAGCTCTTCGGCCCGGAGGCGAAGACCCGCTTCCGCACGAACTTCTTCCCCTTCACGGAGCCGTCCGCCGAGCTCGACCTGTGGCACCCCACCTTCAAGGGCGGTGCGCGCTGGATCGAGTGGGGCGGCTGCGGCATGGTCAACCCCAACGTGCTGCGCGCGGCGGGGATCGACCCCGACGTGTACAGCGGGTTCGCGTTCGGCATGGGCGTCGAGCGCGCGCTCATGTTCCGCAGCGACGTGCAGGACATGCGCGACATGGCCGAGGGCGATGTCCGTTTCAGCGAGCAGTTCGGGATGGTGGTGTGATGCGCGTCCCGCTTTCGTGGTTGCGTGAGTACGTGGATGTGGCTGAGGATGCCACGCCGGACGATGTCTTCGCGGCGCTCGTCTCCGTGGGCTTCGAGGAGGAGGAGCTCATCGGCTTCGGCATCTCCGGACCCGTCGTCGTCGGCCAGGTGCTCTCCTACGAGGACGAGCCGCAGTCCAACGGCAAGACCATCCGCTGGTGCCAGGTCGACGTGGGCGAGGCCCAGGGCGGTGTCCGCGGCATCGTCTGCGGCGCGAGCAATTTCGCGGTGGGGGACAAGGTCGTCGTGACCCTGCCCGGCGCCGTGCTGCCCGGGCCGTTCCCGATCGCCGCGCGCAAGACCTACGGGCACGTCTCCGACGGCATGATCGCCTCGGCCCGCGAACTCGGGCTGGGCGACGAGCACAACGGGATCCTGATCCTCTCCGAGCTCGGCATCGACGCCCCCGTCGGCACCGACGCGATCGCGCTCCTCGGCCTCGACGACGTCGCGGTCGATGTGAACGTCACGCCCGACCGCGGCTACGCGTTCTCGCTGCGCGGCATCGCCCGCGAGTACGCGCACGCGACCGGCGAGGCGTTCCGCGATCCCGCCGAACGCGACTTCGCCGAGCTGCAGCCGGGCTCCGGACGCACCGCGGTCCTCGACGACACCGCACCGATCCGTGGTAACGCGGGCGCGAGCGAGTTCGTCACCCGCGTCGTGCGCGGCGTGGATCCGTCCCGCCCGACCCCGCCGTGGATGATCGCGCGGCTCACGCTCGCCGGCATGCGCTCGCTCGGCGTTCTCATCGACATCACCAACTACGTCATGCTCGAGCTCGGCAACCCGGTGCACGGCTACGACCTCGACAAGCTCGACGGGAACATCGTGATCCGTCGCGCCGCCGCGGGCGAGAAGATGGTCACGCTCGACGGCCAGGAGCGCACGCTCAGCGCCGAAGACCTCCTCATCACCGACGGTTCCGGCCCGATCGGCCTGGCCGGCGTCATGGGCGGCGGCACCACAGAGATGAGCGGGAGCACCCGTAATGTGCTGATCGAGGCGGCGACGTTCGACCCGATCACGATCGCGCGCTCCGCCCGCCGGCACAAGCTGCCCAGTGAGGCCTCCAAGCGGTTCGAGCGCGGCGTGGACCCGCTCATCCCGTTCGCGGCCGCACGCCGTGTCGCCGACCTCATGGTCGAGCTCGCCGGCGGCACGCTGACCGAGGAGGGCGGCGCGCTCTTCGGCGAGGTCTTCCTCGCGAGCATCGAGCTGCCCGCCGGTTTCGTGCCGGGCCTGATCGGCGTGGACTACGCCGACGACGAGGTCACCGGCGCGCTGGAGACGATCGGCGCCGAGGTGACCGCCGTCGACCCTTCGACAGGCTCAGGGACCGGCTGGACCGTCATCCCGCCGAGCTGGCGCCCCGACCTCACCGACAAGTGGACGCTGGCCGAGGAGGTCGCGCGCATCCACGGGCTCGACCGGATCCCGTCCGTGCTGCCGACCCCGCCGTCCGGCCGTGGGCTCACCGAGATGCAGCAGGGGCGTCGCCGGGTGGCGAACGCGCTGGCCGCCGCGGGCCTCGTCGAGACCCCGGCGTTCCCGTTCAGCACGCAGGATCAGAACGACCTGCACGGATCCGCCTCCGGCGAGGAGCTTCCGGGGGTGCGCCTGGCGAATCCGCTGGACTCGCAGACGCCGTTCCTGCGCCGCTCGCTCATCCCGGGACTGCTGCACACCGCGCACCGCAACATCGCGCGCGGCCTCGTGGATCTGGCGATCTTCGAGACCGGCGTCGTGTTCCTGCCCGCTCCGGGCGTGGTCTACGGCACCGATGAGGTGCCGCCGCTCGGCGTGCGTCCCTCGGACGAGACGCTCGCGGCGCTCGACGCGTCGATCCCGCCGCAGGCCCGTTACGTCGCCGCCCTGTTCACCGGACACGTCGCGCCCCGCCAGCCCGGCCGCGCCGCCGAGGAGTACGGCCTCAGCGAGGCGCTCGACGCCGTGCGCGTGATCGCCGACGCCGCCGGCGTCGTGATCGACGTCGTGCAGGGCAGCCGCGCCGCGCTGCACCCCGGTCGTGCCGGCGTGCTGCAGGTGCGCGGTGCCGAGGTCGGCTACGTCGGCGAGCTGCACCCGCAGGTCTCGGCCGATGCCGATCTGCCCGGTCGCGCGGTCGTGCTCGAACTCGACCTCGACGGCGTGCTGGCGCTGGCCGGCGATCGCGTCGTCGCGGCCTCGCTGTCGACCTACCCGGCAGCCACGCAGGACGTGTCGCTCGTGCTCGGAGCGGGTGTCCCCGCCGCCGAGGTGGGCGCGGCGCTGTCCGAGGGCGCGGGCGCTCTTCTCGAGTCCGTCCGCCTCGTCGACGACTACCGCGGCGAGGGCGTGCCGGCCGGATCCAAGAGCCTGACCTTCGCCCTGCGCTTCCGTGCGGACGATCGCACGCTGACCGCTGCAGAGGCGACCGAGGCGAAGCTCTCCGGCGTCGCCGTCGCGGCCGAGCGGTTCGGGGCGCAGATCCGGGAGTGAGGGCGGCATCGCTAGACTGACCAGCAGTGACACGGGGTGCCGCATCCGCGGCTGAGATCACACCCGTCGAACCTGATCTAGGTCGTACTAGCGAAGGGATGTCGCGATGAACGCGCGTCTGGAACACCTGTCTGACGAGTCCGTGGTCGAGGCCACGGCGAGCCTGCTCACCGCACTGCGGGCCGAGCCCCCGCTCGTGCAGTGCATCACGAACGCGGTGGTGACCGGCTTCACCGCCAACGTCCTGCTCGCGCTGGGGGCAGCCCCGGCGATGGTGGACATCACGGGCGAGGCCGGCCTGTTCGCCGGGATCTCGTCCGGTCTGCTGGTGAACCTCGGCACTCCCACGCCGGAGCAGCGGGCGGCGAGCCTCGAGGCCGCGAACGGGGCCCGCACGGCCGGAACGCCGTGGGTGCTGGATCCGGTCGCGATCGGCGTCCTTCCGGTGCGCACCGCGCTCGCGCACGAGCTGCTGGCGCTGGGCCCCACCGTGATCCGCGGCAACGCCTCCGAGATCCTCGCGCTCGCCGGTCGCAGCGCGGGTGGGCGAGGCGTGGATGCGCTGGACGGCACAGAGGCCGCGGCCGACGCCGCACGGGAGCTCGCGGCGCGCACCGGGGGAGCGGTCGCCGTGTCGGGACCGATCGATCTCATCGTCGATGCGGACGCGGAGATCCGGATCGACAACGGCGACGCCCTGCTCACCCGGGTGACCGGGGGCGGCTGCGCCCTCGGCGCCGTGATGGCCGCCTTCCTCGGCGCGGCCCGGCAGACCGGCCACGCACCCGCGGTCGCGGCGGCGGCAGCCACGATCGTCTACACAATCGCGGCCGAAGACGCCGCGCAGGGGGCCGACGGGCCCGGATCCTTCGCGGTGCGCCTCCTCGACGCCCTCGCGGCGGTCGCGCCCGCAGACCTGGCGGCGCGGGCCCGCGTCGCCGTGACCGCTCCGGTCGCGGCATGACTCGCCTGAACCCGGACGACCTGGCGCTCTACCTCGTCACCGACCGCGCCCTGTGCGGCGAGCGCGGTGTCACTGCCGTCGTCGACGCCGCGGTCGCGGGCGGGGTCCGGATCGTGCAACTCAGAGACAAGGACGCGGACGACGCCGAGATCGTGGCGCAGCTGATCGAGCTCTCCGCGGTGATCGCGGGCAGGGCGCTGCTGGTCGTCGACGACCGGCTCGAGGCGCTGATCGAGGCGCGCCGGCGCGGGGCGCGAGTGGACGGGATCCACCTCGGCCAATCCGACGCGTCGGTCGCGGTGGCGCGCTCTCTGCTCGGCCCGGACGCGATCATCGGGCTCACGGCGAACACCCCGGGGCACCGCGACGCCGTACGGGCCCTGCCCGCAGGCACGGTCGACTATCTCGGCGTCGGCGTGATCCATCCGACCGCCACCAAACCCGATCACCCGCCGGTGCTCGGGGTGGACGGGTTCGCGGCGTTCACGGCGGCCAGCTCGCTGCCGTGCGTCGCGATCGGCGGGGTGGGCCGCGACGACGTCGCCGCCCTCCGCCGGGCCGGGGCCGCCGGCGTCGCCGTGGTCTCCGCGCTCTGCAGCGCAACGGATCCGCGGATCGCGGCGCGCAAGCTGCTGCGCGAGTGGGGCAGCGGCGGGACGCCCCGGGTGCTCAGCATCGCCGGCAGCGACCCCTCGGGCGGGGCCGGGATCCAGGCCGACCTCAAGTCCATCGCCGCCAACGGCGGCTACGGCATGGCCGCGATCACGGCGCTCACGGTGCAGAACACGCGCGGTGTGAGCGGGGTGCACGTGCCGCCGGCGGAGTTCCTGCGCGCGCAGCTCGACGCGCTGAGCGAGGACGTGCGGATCGACGCGGTGAAGATCGGCATGCTCGCCGGGGCTGCAGTGATCGCCGAGGTCGGCTCCTGGCTGACCGCGCACCGGCCTGCCACGGTCGTGCTGGACCCGGTGATGGTGGCCACGAGCGGCGACCGGCTGCTCGACGCCGATGCCGAGCAGGCCCTGCGCGCACTGCTCTCGCTCGCCGATCTGATCACGCCGAACCTGCCCGAACTCGCTGTTCTCGTGCACGAGGACCAGGCGACGACCTGGCCCGCCGCGCTCGCGCAGGCCCGGGGGCTGTCGGCGGCGACCGGCGCGCTCGTGCTGGTCAAGGGCGGTCATCTCGGCGGCGATGAAGCGCCGGACGCCCTCGTCGGGCCGGCGGGCGTTCTCCGCGAATATCCCGGGGCGCGGATCCGCACCCGCAGCACGCACGGCACCGGCTGCTCGCTGTCGTCCGGGCTCGCCGCGCGCCGGGCGGCCGGTCACGACTGGTTCGCCGCCGTCGCCGAGGTCCGCGCGTGGCTGCGTGAATCGATCGCCGCGGGCGCCGCCCTGCAGGTGGGCTCGGGGCACGGTCCGGTCAGCCACTTCGCCGGGCTCTGGCAGCGCGGCGGACTCACGGTCGCACGCCCCGCCGACGACGTCGCCGCGGAGTGGTGGGACCACATCGCGCCCGTGCGCCGGGCGATCGACGAGCTGCCGTTCCTGCGCCGGCTCGCCGATGGCACGCTCCCGGAGGCCGCGTTCCGCGGCTACCTCGCGCAGGACGCGGTGTACCTGCGGGCGTACGCGAGGACCCTGGCCGAAGCGGCGCGACTCGCCCCGCGCTCCGCGGAGCAGGGGTTCTGGGCCCGCTCGGCCGAGCAGTCCGTGCTCGGCGAGCTGCAGCTGCACGAGAGCCTGCTGTCGCCGGGCGAGAGTGCCGCAGATCCGTCGCCCGTCACCACCGCATACCTGGATCACCTGCGCGGCACGGCGTTCGACGGCGACTACGGGGTGCTCATCGCGGCACTGCTGCCCTGCTTCTGGATCTACGCGGATGTCGGCGCCCGGCTGCACGCCGAGGCCGGGGGCGATTCGTCGCATCCGTTCGCGCCGTGGATCGAGGAGTACGCGGATCCGGTCTTCGCGGCCGCGAATCGCGAGGCGATCCGGATCGTGTCCGCACATGCGGCGGCCGCCGACGAGGAGACGCGCACGCGCATGCGCGTCGCCTTCGTGCGCTCGGCCGAGCATGAGCGGGCGTTCTTCGCCGCCGCCGATCTCGGCGGCTGAGCGGTCTCGATTTGGTCGCGGGCGGCACCGCACGATATCGTCACCGCATGCTTCCGGCTCCGCAGACGATCACCCTCACGGGTGTTGTGGTGCGTCGACGCCGTTCGGGCGACCGCCGACTCTAGGCGACCCTGCGCTCCCGCGTCGTGCGCGGTGGAGTGCCGGTGTCGCCGCCCCGGCCCATCCGTCTCCGACCGTTAAGGTGGAAGCATGACGTATACCGTCGCCGTCTCCGGCGCATCCGGTTATGCGGGCGGCGAGATCCTGCGCCTGCTCGCGAACCATCCCGACATCGAGATCCGCACCGTCACGGCGCACTCGAACGCCGGGCAGAAGCTCTCCGAGCACCAGCCGCATCTCCGCTCGCTGGCGCACCTCACCCTCCAGGACACCACGCCCAAGATCCTCGCCGGGCACGACATCGTGTTCCTGGCCCTCCCGCACGGCCAGTCCGGCCAGTACACCGATGCCCTCGGCGACGTGCCGCTCGTGATCGACGCCGGCGCCGACCATCGCCTCACCTCCGAGGCGGCGTGGGACGCGTTCTACGGCGGCGACTTCCACGAGCCGTGGAGCTACGGCGTCCCCGAACTCCTGGTGGACGGCGTGAAGCAGCGCGAGAAGCTGCGCGGCGCCACGCGGATCGCGGCCCCCGGCTGCAACGCCTCGACCGTCAGCCTCAGTCTCGCCCCCGGCGTCGCCGCCGGCGTGATCGATCCGTCCGACATCGTGACCGTGCTCGCGGTCGGCCCCTCGGGTGCGGGCAAGAGCCTGAAGACGCATCTGCTCGGCAGCGAGATCCTCGGATCCGCCAACCCCTACGCGGTCGGCGGGACGCACCGGCACATCCCCGAGATCCGGCAGGCGCTCGCCGCGACGGGGGCAGCTGCCGCCGAAGACATCCGGATCTCCTTCACCCCGGTCATCGTGCCGATGGCCCGAGGGATCCTCGCGACCTCGACCGCGCCGATCGTGCCGGGCACGACCGATCAGCAGATCCGCGACGCCTGGCAGCACGCGTACGGCGACGAGACGTTCGTGCAGCTGCTGCCGGAGGGATCCTTCCCGCGCAGCGCCGACGTGCTCGGCGCCAACACCGCGCTCATCGGGCTCGCGATCGATCGCGCCGCGAACCGCGTCGTGGTCGTGACCGCCGTCGACAACCTCGTCAAGGGCACCGCGGGCGCCGCCATCCAGTCCATGAACATCGCGCTCGGCCTCGACGAGGCCACGGCGCTCACCACGAACGGAGTGGCCCCGTGAGCGTGACCGCACCCCAGGGGTTCGAGGCGGCCGGAGTCGCCGCAGGCCTCAAGTCCACCGGCAAGGCCGACGTCGCGGTGGTCGTGAATCGCGGCCCGCGCAAGGTCGGCACGGCGGTGTTCACCAGCAACCGCGCCAAGGCCAACCCCGTCATCTGGTCGCAGCAGGTCGTCGCCGATCGCACGGTCGAGGCCGTCGTGCTGAACTCGGGCGGCGCGAACTGCTTCACCGGCGCATTCGGATTCCAGACCAGCCACCTCACCGCCGAGAAGACCGCCGAACTGCTCGAGGTGAGCGCGGGCGACGTGGTCGTCTGCTCCACGGGGCTCATCGGGACCGGCGACGAGGTGTTCCGCGGCAAGGTGCTCGCGGGCGTCGAGGCCGGCATCGCCCAGCTCAGCGCGGACGGCGGCCAGGCCGCGGCCGAGGCCATCATGACGACGGACACCGTCGCCAAGACGGTCGTCGTGCGCCGCGACGGCTGGACCATCGGCGGCATGGCGAAGGGTGCGGGCATGCTCGCCCCGGGGCTCGCCACGATGCTCGTCGTGCTCACGACCGACGCCGATGTCGACGCCGCCGACGCGGACGCGGCACTGCGACGCGCGACCGGGGTCACGTTCGACCGGCTCGACTCGGACGGCTGCATGTCGACCAATGACCAGGTCACGTTGCTCGCCAACGGGGCGAGCGGGATCCGTCCCGGTCTCGACGCGTTCGCGGCGGCGCTGACGGAGGCCGCGGACGAGCTGGCCAAGAAGCTGCAGGGTGACGCGGAAGGCGCCAGCCACGACATCACGATCGTGGTCCGGGGTGCGGTGAGCGAGCAGGACGCCGTGGAGGTCGGCCGCTCGGTCGCCCGGAACAACCTGTTCAAGGCCGCGATCTTCGGCAACGACCCGAACTGGGGCCGGGTGCTCGCCGCGATCGGCACCACCCGGGCCGTCTTCGACCCCTATGACACCGAGGTCTGGATGAACGGTGTGCGGGTCTGCGCGGAGGGCGGCCCCGACCGCCCGCGCGAAGAGGTGGATCTCACCCCCCGCGCCACAGACCTGGTGATCGATCTGAAGTCGGGCGACGCGACGGCGACGATCCGCACCAACGACCTCACCCACGAGTACGTGCACGAGAACAGCGCGTACTCCTCATGAGCGACCTCCAGGACACCGCCCCCGAGGAAGCGGCGATCAAAGCCCAGACGCTGATCGAATCGCTGCCCTGGCTGAAGAGGTACCGCGACCAGATCGTCGTCGTGAAATACGGCGGCAACGCGATGATCAGCGACGAGCTGCAGGAGGCGTTCGCGCAGGACATCGCCTACCTCCGCTTTGTCGGAGTGCAGCCGGTCGTCGTGCACGGCGGCGGACCGCAGATCTCCGACATGCTCGAACGGCTCGAGATCCCGAGTGAGTTCAAGGGCGGCTACCGGGTCACCAACACCGAGGCGATCGGCGTGGTGCGGATGGTGCTGACCGGACAGGTCAACCCGCAGCTCGTCTCGAAGATCAACTCGCACGGGCCGATCGCGACCGGCCTCAGCGGCGAGGACGCCGGACTCTTCGGCGGTCGGCGACGCGGCGTGATCATCGACGGCGAAGAAGTCGACCTCGGCCGCGTCGGCGACGTCGTCGAAGTGGATCCGACTCCCGTGCACGACCATCTCGCTGCGGGGCGCGTTCCGGTCGTCTCCAGCATCGCGCCGGATCTGGACCATCCCGGCCAGTCCCTCAACGTGAACGCGGACGCCGCGGCGGCTGCGCTCGCAACGGCGCTCGGCGCGGTCAAGCTCGTGATCCTCACGGATGTCGCCGGGCTCTACGCGGATTGGCCGAACCGCGAATCATTGGTCTCGCACCTGACCACCACGGAGCTGAAGACGCTGCTCCCGTCGCTCGAGTCGGGGATGATCCCGAAGATGGCCGCGTGCCTGGCGGCCGTGGAGTCGGGCGTGCACGCGGCGGCGATCATCGACGGACGGGTGCCGCACTCGGTGCTCGTCGAACTTTTCACCAGCAAGGGAATCGGAACGGAGGTGGTGGCGGGATGAATTGGCAGCAGGATGCAGACCGTGACCTGATCTTGAATGCGGGACCGCGGTTCGAGTTGCTCGTCCGCGGCGAGGGATCGCACCTGTGGGACGGTGAGGGGCGACGCTACCTCGACTTCCTCGCCGGGATCGCGGTGACCGCGCTCGGTCACGCCCACCCCGTGTTCGTGGAGGCCGTGTCTCGCCAGGCCGCGACGCTCGCGCACGTCTCGAACTACTTCGCGACGCCGCCGCAGCTGGAGCTCGCGGCGCGCCTGAAGCGCCTGGCCGGCGCCGGAGTGGACGGCCGGGTGTTCTTCGGCAACTCCGGCACCGAGGCCAACGAGGCCGCGTTCAAGCTCGCCCGCCTGCACGGGCTGTCTGAGGACGGCGGATCCCGGCGTCCGCGGATCCTGTCCCTGGACAACGCGTTCCACGGCCGCACGATCGGCGCGCTCGCGCTGACGGCGAAGGCGTCCATGCGGGATCCGTTCCAGCCGCTCCCCGGCGGCGTGGAGCACATCCCCGCCACGATCGAGGCGCTCGAGTCGGCGATCGACGACCGCGTCGCCGCCCTGTTCGTCGAGCCCATCCAGGGTGAGGCCGGCGTGCTCGAGCTGCCCGAGGGGTACCTCCGGGCCGCCCGCGCGCTCACCGAGAAGCACGGCGCGCTGCTCATCGTGGATGAGATCCAGACCGGCGCCGGCCGCACCGGCGACTGGTTCGGCTTCCAGCACGAGGGCATCGTGCCCGATGCGATCACACTGGCCAAGGGCATCGGCGGCGGCTTCCCGATCGGCGCGCTCGTGGTGTTCGGCGCGGCGGCCACGCTGCTGCAGCCCGGCTCGCACGGGTCGACCTTCGGCGGCAACCCGCTGGCGACGGCTGTCAGCAACGCCGTGCTCGAGGAGATCGAGCAGGCGGGCCTGGTGCAGAACTCCCGGGACCGCGGCACCCAGCTGCGTGCGGCGATCGCGGGGATCGGATCGCCGCTCGTCACCGGTGTGCGCGGGCGCGGACTGCTCATCGGGGTGGCGCTCGCGGCTCCGGTCGCGGGTGAGGTGGTGTCCGCGGCGCAGCGGCTCGGGCTCATCGTCAACGCCGCCAACCCGTCGTCGGTGCGCATCGCGCCGGCGCTCACGATCGGCGACGCAGAGATCGCCGAGTTCATCGAACTCTTCACGGCCGCCCTCGCCGAGGTCGCGGCCACCGCACTCACGGAGACCAACGCATGACCCGCCACCTGTTGCGCGACGACGACCTCACGACCGCCGAGCAGACCGAGATCCTGGATCTCGCGGTCGAGCTGAAGAAGGACCGCTGGGCGGACAAGACGCTCGCCGGTCCGCAGACGGTCGCGGTGATCTTCGACAAGTCGTCCACCCGCACCCGCGTGTCGTTCGCGGTGGGGATCGCCGACCTCGGCGGATCCCCGCTGATCATCTCGACGGCGAACAGCCAGCTGGGCGGCAAGGAGACGCCGTCCGACACGGCCAGGGTGCTGGAGCGCCAGGTCGCCGCGATCGTCTGGCGCACCTACGCGCAGGCGGGCCTGGAGGAGATGGCGGAGGGAACCCGCGTCCCCGTCATCAACGCGCTCTCCGACGACTTCCACCCCTGCCAGCTGCTCGCCGACCTGCTCACGATCCGCGAGCACAAGGGCGAGCTGAAGGGCCTCACGCTGTCGTTCTTCGGCGACGGCCGCAGCAACATGGCGCACTCGTACGTGCTGGCCGGTGTCACCGCGGGCATGCACGTGCGCGTCGCCTCTCCCGCCGCCTACGCGCCGCGGGAGGACGTGGTCGCCGATGCGCACCGCCGTGCCGCGGAGACAGGAGGGTCCCTCACACTCCTCACCGATCCCGCGCAGGCGGCCACCGGCGCGGACGTCATCGTGACCGACACGTGGGTGTCGATGGGCAAGGAGGAGGAGAAGGCGGCGCGCCTGCGCGACCTCGGCGACTTCAAGGTGACCACCGGCACGATGTCGCTCGCCGACCCCGCAGCGATCTTCATCCACTGCCTGCCCGCGGATCGCGGATACGAGGTCGACCCCGAGGTGATCGACGGGCCGCAGAGCGTGGTCTGGGACGAGGCCGAGAACCGCCTGCACGCGCAGAAGGCGCTGCTCGTCTGGCTCATCGGCAAGCAGGATCAGCCATGAGCGCGGCGCACGGCGGCGGAAGCCACGGCACGAACGCGGGCGCTCTCTGGGGTGGCCGTTTCGCCGGAGGTCCCAGCCCGGAGCTCGCCGAACTGAGCAGGTCGACCCACTTCGACTGGATCCTGGCACCGTACGACATCGCCGGCTCCCACGCCCACGCGATCGCGCTCGAGGCCGCGGGGTATCTGGAACCGGATGAGGCGACGCGGATGCACGCGGGGCTCGACGCCCTCGCGGCTCGCATCGCCGACGGCACCCTGCTGCCGCAACCGGCGGACGAGGACGTGCACGGCGCCCTCGAGGCGGCGCTGATCGCCGAGGTCGGCGCCGACCTGGGCGGACGCCTCCGCGCCGGTCGCAGCCGCAACGACCAGATCGCGACTCTCGTGCGGATGTACCTGATCGACCACGCGCGGCTCATCGCGCACGATCTGCTCGGCCTCATCGACGCGCTGGTCGCGCAGGCACAGGCGCACGAGGGGGCGATCCTGCCGGGGCGCACGCATCTGCAGCACGCGCAGCCGGTGCTCCTCGCCCATCACCTGCAGGCGCACGCCTGGCCGCTGGTCCGCGACCTCGAACGACTCGTGGACTGGCGCGCGCGTGCCGGCGTCTCGCCGTACGGCGGGGGAGCGCTGGCCGGATCCACCCTCGGGCTCGATCCCGCGCTGGTCGCCCGAGAACTCGGGCTGGATCGCCCTGCGGAGAACTCGCTGGACGGCACCGCGGCGCGCGACGTGGTCGCGGAGTTCGCCTTCATCGCCGCGATGATCGGCGTGAACCTGTCCCGGTTCTCGGAGGAGATCATCCTCTGGAACACCCGCGAGTTCGGCTTCGTCACGCTCGACGACGGCTACTCGACCGGGTCCAGCATCATGCCGCAGAAGAAGAACCCCGACATCGCCGAGCTCGCGCGCGGCAAGTCCGGGCGCCTGATCGGCAACCTCTCGGGGCTCATGGCCACGCTCAAGGGGCTCCCGCTCGCGTACAACCGCGATCTGCAGGAGGACAAGGAGCCGGTCTTCGACTCGGTCCGCACCCTCGAGGTCGTGCTGCCCGCGTTCACCGGCATGGTGGCCACGCTGCGCTTCGACACCGCCCGCATGGCCGAGCTCGCCCCGCAAGGCTTCTCGCTGGCGACCGATGTCGCGGAGTGGCTGGTGAAGCACCGGGTGCCGTTCCGCGAGGCGCACGAGATCTCCGGATCCCTGGTGCGCGCGTGCGAACAGCGCGGCATCGGGCTCGAGGACGCCGACGATGCGCTCCTCGCCGAGGTGTCGTCGCACCTGACGCCGGCCGTCCGGGAGGTGCTCACGATCTCCGGATCCGTCGCCAGCCGCGACGGCGTCGGAGGCACCGCCCCGGTGCGCGTCGCCGAGCAGCGCGCGGAACTCGTCGCGCGCAGCCAGGCGGCCGTGCACGCGCTCGGGATCTGAGCTCGTGCCCGGGATCTGAGCTCGTGCCCGGCATCCGGGGCGCGACACGCCCGGGATGCGGCCACGATTTGCCGGATCTGCGGGATCCGCGTAACTTATTACTTGTTCGCCCCAAGCGGTAGAGCGAAGGGCCGGAAGGCCTGACTCCCCAAGCGGTGAACAACCCCCGATCTCGATCAAGAACTTCCCTTGCGGGAGATCTTGGACTATGATTGGGAACTCCCACCTCAGGTTCGCCGCAAGGCGCAGCGAGATGGGGGTGAGATCAAGCCCCACTTGTGATGCCGCGAGGCTGAACTGTGGGAGCATCCGATCCTTGAGAACTCAACAGCGTGCACTTGTCAAATGCCAATTTATTCCTCGTTCCAGTCTTTGGGCTGGTTTGAGAAATTCCTTTGGATCAAAGACCAGCTCCCTTTTTGGGGGTTGGCATTCGGATGAAGTCAGCAATGATGTCATCTCTTTGGTCAGTTTCAAACTCGCAGGTCGCTGGTTTTCCCTGGTGGTCCTGTTTTTTTCTTTTACGGAGAGTTTGATCCTGGCTCAGGATGAACGC
>NZ_BAABGP010000023.1:0-22504 GCF_039541635.1 Microbacterium panaciterrae | reverse complement strand
TCAAAGCGGGCATGAATCTACTCCTCGGTTAGATCATGCCCTCCGACGATCCCAGGCCGATTCAGACTCATCATGCTCGGCACCCCTACTAGCCGGTCGTGTTGGAGTAAGCGTGTCGGACGGCGCGGACCGTGCAGCCGGCGATCACCTCGACGCAGTACCCCCGGAGATCCAATTCGTCGAGCTGAAGGCGTCTGACGTCCTTTCCCCAAGAGAGATCCGACATCCCGTGCAAGATGATCGCTCGGGTTAGAGGCGCGAGCGGGGCAGGCGAGGTGCGCTTTCGATCTATAGTTCCGCGACAAGATTCTTCAGTGCACGGCGTGCTTCCACTAGATCAGCGCGAGCCAATCGCTTGTAGGCGTCCACGACCTGGGTTGGAAGGTCCAGTGTTGGATCAACGAGCTTCTGGAGTTGAAGTCCGTCCCACAACGCAATCATCTGGCGTGCGAACTGTTCCGGCTCAACATCCTCGTGTGCGTTGCCTAGGTCTTGATCTCGACGGATCATCCAGACGAAGTACTCCAAGGTGCCCCGCTGATGCTGCAAGAACCATGCGTGTGCAGGATGTTCCGGATGGGCTGCGTTCGCTGCCTGACTCGTATACAGCTTCAGTCGGTGTGGGTGCCCGGCGGCGGTGGCTGACAGGCGGGTGACCACGTCGGCTATGTCGACATCCTGCATCCCGTCTGCTTCGAAGACCCGGCGGTTTATGTTGTCGGCCTCTTCGAGCGCGGCCACCAATAGGTGATCGCGTGTAGGGAAGTGGTATGTCACTGTGGCCTCAGTAACGCCCGCGCGCTCGGCAACGTCCTGTGTGCTGACGCTGGCGTCGCCTCGCTCGTTCACGAGCTCCAAAGCGGCCGACGCGATAGCGGATCGTCGCTGAGTGGTCTTGGCGTACGGACCTCGTCTGCTTCGTGCGGCTTGCATGGCCAAAGTCTACGACAGCTTGACCGAAAACATGTCTTCAACCATGTGTTAGGTCCTCGAATTGAGTCTGCGAAGGTTGCTTTGCTGCTTGACAGGGATCGAAAACACCATCAGACTCTGTTTTAACAGGGAGTCCCGTCCCCTCATCATCAAGGAGCAACGATGCCCACGATCCCCCAAGACGCTGTAGCGACCGCGCCAAACATCAAAGGCACATCGGCGATCTACACCCAGAAGAACAAGTTCCGGTCGTATCTGTTCTGGTACATGGTCGCTGCCCTGCCGATCTTCGCGATGTGGGGGGCGATGCTCGGCATCATCCTTCCGAATCACGTTCAGATGGTTGAGTTCGCGCGCTTTTCACCGGTGCTGACGCACACGTTAACCTCGTTGAACTGCAGACGCTGAAGAACCAGGTTGACGCGGGGACTGCGACAGCATCTGTTGAGCAGGATCGCTTGCTCGGCATCTACACCAGGTTCGAAGCGTCACGAGCGCAAAGCCTGTCGATCGTCACCGCGATCGGCGTCGGGGTGACGATGCTTGTCCAGCCCATCATCGGGGTGCTGTCCGACCGTACTCGATCGCGGTTCGGGCGTCGGGCGCCTTGGATGGCAGCGGGTGCGGCCGCGGGGGCTGTGGCTATGGTCGGACTGTACTACTCGACCACCATCGCTCTCATTGTGCTGATGTGGGTTGCGGTTCAGGTCTTGTACAACATGGCCGGCGGCCCACTGAACGCGACCGTTGCGGATCGGGTGCCGGCCGAGAAGATCGGAACCGCGAGCACAATCACTGGCATGGCAGGCATGCTCGGCGGGGTGATAGGGGGTATCGGAGCTGGCATGCTGTTCGGACTAATCCAACTGAACACGTACTTCGTGTTCGGCGGATTGATTACGGTTTCGCTCGCCCTGTTCCTGGTCTTTGCGCCGGATCGTTCTTCACGAGACCTCGACGTCGAACCCCTCAAGCTTCGGAGGTTCTTTGCATCGTTCCTGATCCCGCTGAAGGACGCCGACTACCGGTGGGTATGGATCGGCAAGGTCGCGATGATGTGTGGATACTCAATCACGACTGCCTTCAGCTTCTTCATGCTTCAGAGCTACGTCCAGCCCGCCCTCAGCGCAGCTCAGGCCACAGCCCTGGCACCCGTTATGGGGCTGGTGGGAATCCCGGGGACAATCCTCGCAATCTCGGTCGTCGGGAAGTGGTCCGACAAAGTTGGTCGACGCAAGCCATTCGTCTTCTGGTCGTCAATCCTCCTCGGAGCGTCCCTGCTGATCCCGCTGTTCTCACCAACCATTCCTGCGCTGATCGTTCAGGGTGTCCTCGCCGGTACGGCATTCGGCGCCTACATGGTTGTCGATCAAGCACTGTTCATTGATGTCATCGAAGACAAGCGCAACGCGGGTCGAGACCTGGGCATGTCCTCCCTTGGAGGCAATCTCGGGCAGGCCCTTGGCCCCGTGCTGGCTGGTCAGCTCGTGGCGCTCTTCGGTGGCTACGGCGTCGTGTGGATTGTCGCTGCACCGGTCGTGCTGATCGCCGCGATCCTCATCCTGCCCGTGAAGCGCGTCAGGTGACACCTGCACCTGGCCATTCCGAAGCTTTTGCTGGCGGCTTTCGCCGCTCCCATCACACTGTGCCCGTTAGAGAGCACGCGAAAGGAACAATATGCTCCCTATCGTCCCAACGCTGTCGTTGCGCGAAAAGTCGGGGCTTGTGTCCGGCGCATCATTCTGGATGACCCGCGGGCTTGAGGAGCATGACATCACTCCGGTGACACTCACAGACGGTCCGCATGGGGTTCGAATGCAACGAGCGGAAGCGGATAGCCTCGGCCTCAACGACAGCGAGCCGGCCACGTGCTTTCCGACCGCGGCGTCGACAGGGTCGAGCTGGGATCCCGTGCTGCTCTCCCGACTCGGCAAGGCACTGGGAGTTGAAGCTCGGACTCGCGGGGTAGACATCCTGCTCGGCCCGGGAGTCAATATCAAGCGCTCTCCTCTGTGCGGACGAAACTTCGAGTACTTCTCAGAAGACCCGCTTTTGTCCGGCGTGCTTGGTGCGGCATGGGTGCGAGGGCTGCAGGCCGAGGGCGTAGGGGCATCGGTGAAGCACTTCGCTGCCAATAATCAGGAGACGGACCGCATGCGGGTCAGCGTCGAAGTCGATGAGCGCACCTTGCGCGAGATCTATCTGCCGGCGTTCGAGCGAATCGTCCGCGACGCGCGGCCGGCGACGATCATGTGTTCGTACAACAAGATCAACGGCGTATACGCATCGCAGAATCGTTGGTTGCTCACGAACGTGCTGCGAGACGAGTGGGGCTTCGACGGCTACGTCGTCTCGGACTGGGGCGCAGTTGTCGATCCGGTCAGCGCCATCGCTGCGGGTCTTGACCTTGAAATGCCCAGCACAGGGGACCACAGCCCAGACCAAATCGCGGCTGCCGTCGAATCGGGCGCGCTCGAGGAGGGCGTTCTGGACCGCGCTGTGACACGAATCCTCACGACCCATGACCGGGTTCGGCAAGCGCGCCAGCCTTCGGCTCTGAATCAGGATGACCACCATGCGCTCGCGCGTGAGATTGCCGCCGCGGGATCCGTGCTATTGGCAAACGACGGGGACCTGTTGCCACTGGATCCGGATCGTGGCGGCCGAATCGCTGTGGTCGGCGAATTTGCGCGAACCCCCCGTTACCAGGGGGCTGGTAGCTCCCACATCGTTCCTACACGCCTCGACACCGCCCTGTCCGCCCTCACCATGGCAACAACACGAGACGTCCAATTCGCGGCCGGCTTCTTGCTGGACGGCAGCGAAGACACTGATCTGCGTGACGAGGCTGCGGAGCTGGCAGCGAACAGCGAGGTTGTGATTCTGTTCCTTGGTCTGCCGGACGCGGTCGAATCTGAAGGGTTTGACCGTCAGGATTTGTTGCTGCCGCGGAACCAGAGAGACCTCTACGCGTCCCTGCAGGCAGCGAATTCGAATGTCATCGTTGTCTTGAGCAACGGGGCCGTCGTGTCCCTGGAAGGCATTCGCGACACGGCCCCCGCCATCCTCGAAATGTGGCTCGCTGGACAAGCCTCGGGCTCTGCAGCCGCCGACATACTGTTCGGAACCGTCGAGCCTGGCGGTCGGCTGGCGGAAACGATTCCGATCGAGCTCGCCCACACGCCCGCGTTCGTCAACTGGCCAGGCGAACAAGGGGAGGTCCGCTACGGGGAAGGCATCGCGGTCGGATACCGCTGGTACGACATCACTCGACGTGACGTTGCGTACCCCTTTGGGTTCGGCCTAGGATACACAACTTTTAATTACAGCGATCTTCACGTCGTTCTACCCGATCCGACACACCCTCACGCGGTCGTGACGGTCGATGTCAAGAACAGTGGGGCGCGCGCAGGAAGCGAAGTTGTTCAGCTCTACGTTGGGGAAGAACACGCGACGGCTGTTCGCCCGCCCAGAGAACTTCGGGCCTTCGAGAAGATCTGGCTCGAACCGGGGGAGACCCGGACTCTCATCTTCGAGCTCGACGAGCGAGCATTCGCTCGTTGGGGGGAGGGAACCTGGACTGTTGCGCCTGGCACATACGACATTGCCGTGGGACGTAACTCAAGGGACCTGCCTCTCAGCGAATCGATCCTTCTGCTCACGCCGGAACCAATTGTCGTTCTTGGAACTGACTCGACAGTGGGGGACTGGCTAAAGCATCCGATTGGCGCACCACTGCTGCACGACATCTTCAGCTCAATCGCCGGTGGAGGTGGGCTCCCGAGCGACAGCGAGACGCTGAGGATGATCGAAGAGATTCCCTTGCGGACCATGCTCGGCTTCGGCGGTGCTGGTGACGGCACCGAAGTGGTCGCGCAACTACTCGCCAAGGTTAGCGGCTAGGCCAGCGCGGGAACCGACTCCTTGTCGTCGTTGAGTCGGCTGCGCCGCGCGAGAGTATCCAGATCAATGCACAAACTCGAAGGACTACTTCATATGACTACATTGCCAGTGTCGTTTCTGTGGGGAGCCGCCACAGCACCACATCAGGTCGAGGGCAACAATGTAAACAGCGACTGGTGGACACGTGAGCTCTCCACCCCCGGAATGGAACTCAGCGGGGACGCTCTCGACAGCTACCACAGGTACGCGGAAGACATGCGCCTACTCCACAACGCAGGCTTGAATGCGTATCGGTTCGGTGTGGAGTGGGCTCGAATCGAACCGGCCCCCGGCCAATACTCTCTTGCAGAACTTGCGCACTATCGACGCATGATCGAGGAAGCCATGCGACAAGGCCTGACCCCAGTCATCACGCTGCAGCATTTCAGCACCCCTCGGTGGTTCGCCGAGGAAGGCGGCTGGCTCACGGAGGGGTCGGTTGATCGGTTCCGAGCCTACGTAGAGGCTGTCGCGCCCATTCTTGACGGCGTCAAGTGGGTGTGCACGATCAACGAGCCGAACATGCTCGCAATGATCGCCACCCTGATGCAGGCGATGGAATCGGGGGATGCTTCGTCTTGGCAGAGCCCGACGACGGACGGGGTCGAAGGAGGCGTTCAGCCAGTGCTGCCCGCCCCAGACCCTGAGATCGGACGTCGGCTTGCGCGAGCGCACGTTGCGGCACGCGATGTGTTGAAGAGAACTACAGATGCCGCGGTGGGGTGGACTGTTGCCAATCAAGCGTTCTACGCCGAGCACGCATTTGAGGAGCGGCTGCGCGAGGAAAGGTTCGTTCGCGAGGATCTCTACCTTGAGGCATCGAAGGACGATGACTTCGTCGGTGTCCAGGCATACTCGACTCAGGAGATCGGGGTCGATGGGCCGATCCCGCATTCTCCCCACCCCGAGAACACCATGATCGGCACACCATTCCGCCCGGACGCGGTCGGAATCGCAGTGCGCCATGCGTGGCAGGTCACTGAAGGAACTCCTGTGCTGGTCACAGAGAATGGGATTGCAACCGACGATGATGACGTATATGCGCGGTGCGCTTGAAAGCTTGTGCGCCGCTGTCGATGATGGGGTCGACGTGCGCGGCTACCTCCACTGGAGTTTGCTCGACAACTACGAGTGGGGGCACTGGGGTCCGACATTTGGTCTCGCATCGGTGGATCGGCAGACGTTCGCCCGCACGCCCAAGCCCAGCTTGGCCTGGCTAGGTGAGTTCTCGCGAAGGTCACGAGGGCTGGACAGCAGTGCGAGCCCAAAAGGAGACGCGACTGATGTCAGCGGACAATCTGCTGCGGCGCCCACCGGACCCACGCGATCGCCTCACCCGGGAAATGCTTCTTCACCCCGGTCCCGAGGACCGTCCCGGTATCCGCTGGTGGTGGCAGAGTCCCGTTTCGCCGGATGAATTGATCCGTGAGCTCCACGCGATCCGCGACGCAGGATTTGGTGAGGTCGAGATCGCATTCTCGCCGGGATTCTGGGGCGACATCGCGCAAAGGCACGCACTTGGAGTGATACTCGATGAAGCGCGAAAGCTCGGCGTGGGTGTCGCCTCGACGCTCGGAGCCGCTTGGCCGCTGCAGACTCCGAACACGGGGCGTGGCACTGAGAACGCGTCCAAGGAACTCCAATACGGCGTCGTTTACCTCGCCGGGGGAGAGCCTCGCGACGTAGACCTTCCCAGGCCCTTCGACGACCCGTCAGGGATTCGGGGCGGAGAAATTGTGGCCGTCACCTTGGCACGCGTGCGGCGCAGAGGACCTGGACCGAGGATTCGCGTCGTTCAAGATCCGTGGCGTGGTGACGTGCCGGAGATTACACCGCCATCCGAACCAACGATCCTTGACCACAACTCGCTCAAGAACGTCACCGCAGACATCACCGATGGGGTGTTTACCTGGGGCGGGGCCGATGGCGAGTGGGCGCTATTCGCGATGTGGATGCGAGATACAGATCAAGGAGTGACAAGCTTTCTCGACCGGCGCGCAGCACAGGCCGCAGCCGAATACATCGATGTGCACCAGATCGGAACGGAGAATGTCGCCAAACTGGCCGAAGCCGGCACCGACCTTTTTGAAGACTCGCTTGAGCTGAACGCGGACTCACTCTTCTGGTCGCCGGATCTGCTCGATCGATTCCGCGCTCGACGCGGCTATGACATCGTGGCCTACTTGCCGTTGTTGTTCGCCCACGGAATGTGTCGATATTGGGTGCCGAACGACGATCCGGTCCCCGACTTCGACACCGATAACGGGTCAGGCACGAGGATCAGGCGGGACTACTATCGACTGATCACTGACCTATACGGGCTCTTCACGAAGCAGGGTGTAGGTGGGGTCTGAATCCGCCGGCTTCGAGCAGACTGCGGGCGATGTAGTGGGTGAGGTTGCGGAAGCCGAGGGCGGTGCCGCGGAGGTGTTCGAGGCGGCCGTTGATGGCCTCGGTCGGGCCGTTGCTGCTGCCGGGGCGGTCGAAGAACGCGAGGATGTCGGCGGCTCGTCGTTTCATGGTACGGCCGAGTTTGCGGATCTCGGTCAGTCCGGCGGGAACCCCGCGGGTGATGTCGTCGATCACGGCGCGCATCATGGTCTTCCCCTTCTTTTTGTCGGGGTCCCGGTAGGCGGCGATGATCCGCTGGTAGATGCCCCAGGTCGCTTCCACCGGGGCGTGATCGATGTCGGTGAACAAGATCATGAGGCGTTCCGCCTGCCGGTCATCGAGCAACCCTTCCCCGGTGTGCAGGGTGCGGCGGGCCTTGTAGAGCGGGTCGCCGGCTTGGCCGCGATGGCCGTGGAGGTGCTGCTGGACGCGCCGGCGGCAGTCGTCCAGGCCGTCGCCGGCGAGGCGGACGACGTGAAACGGGTCCATCACCGGTGTCGCTTTCGGGAGTTCCTCGACGGCGGCGGTCTTGAACCCTGTGAACCCGTCCATCGCGACGACCTCGACCTTCTCCCGCCACGTCTCCGGGCGGGCGGCGAGCCACTGCTTGAACACGGCCTTCGAGCGGCCCTCGACCATGTCCAGCAGCCGTGCCGGTCCGGTCTTCTCTCGGGCCGGGGTGAGGTCGATGATCACGGTCACGTACTTGTCGCCCCGCTTCGTGTGCTGCCAGACGTGCTCATCTACCCCGATGGCGGTGACGCCGTCGAACCGGGCCGGGTCGTCGATCAGTGCCCGGTGGCCCTCGGCGAGGACCGCGTCGTTCGCTGCCGACCATGACACCCCGAGCCCGGCGGCGACGCGGGAGACCGACAAGTGGTCGAGCACGATGCCTTTCAGCGCCCACCGCAGCCCGCCCCGCGAGATCTTCGCCCGCGGCGGCGCGGCCATCGTGGTGTCCTGTCGCCAGACCCGGCGGCACCCGGTGCACTTGTAGCGGCGGACACGGACCTGCAAGATCGTGGGCCGGTGCCCGAACGGCTCATGCGCGAGCCGGCGGACCACCGTGTCGCGCGGCGAGCCCTCGGCACCGCACTTCCGGCACCACTCGTCAGGTTCGACGACCCGGCACTCCAGCACCGCCCGATCGGGCTCGAGCAGCTGCCCGACGGCCACCAGGCCAAGGGTGTCGAGACGGCAGAACGTCGTCAGGTCAGGGGCAGAGAAAGTAGCGTGGGACACGTCGAGGTCTTCCGTGGACGGGCAGTGTGAGAACTTCCATCCTCCGGGAGACCTCGACCCCTACCCACCCAGCGACGCGCTCAACCGACTACACCCTCGTTCGTGAAGAGCCCCTATACGTTGACGATCACCTTCTGGTTCTGCAGGAGTGGGCTATCGGACACGGCCTGCGTCACAAAGCTCAAGTCGCGTATGGTCAGAACCTCGAACCCGTGCGAAGCAACAGAGAGTTCGTCCGCAATGGAGGGCGCGCTGAAGGCGAATCGTTGAACTCCGGGGACCGAGCGCCGGTGCTTCGAGATCACCCCAATTGGCGGTTCTCGCTCGATTGGCAGCGCGCGATCGTCGGCGGTGCCCATCAAGGGGGCTCCACGCGAATCAGCACAGAGCTCGGAGCCCAATTCGGGGCAGCGTACGCACTAACGCTCGGCGTTCTCAAGCAGATGCTCGACAAGGAGTGGGCAGCCGGCATCACCCGACCTTTCGTCCACGGCTATGCAAGTCAGAGCGCTGACGCGACCTGGCCCACCGAGTCACGGTTCTTCGACTATGTCGCCGACTCATGGAACGACCGACACTTCCCGGAGTGGAAACACTGGCAGCCACTTACCGACTACTGGTCCCGCGGAACAATGATCCTGGAAACGGGGGTTCCCCGCACGGACATCGCAATCTACAGAGAGGGCTTCCTGACCACTGCCGCGCGCGGGACCCCGGAACAGGATGCAACCGCCCCCGCTCGGCTTGTTGATGCTGAGCCGCTCGAACGGAGCGGGTACACTGTCCAATTCATTGATCCTTTGGGCCTGGAGGATGCGAGCCCCGCTATTCATGCTGGGCGCCTCTTTCCTGAAGGGCCGGGCTATCGGGCGGTCATTCTTGATGAACGTGAGATTGACCTGAGTACTGCGCAAGCACTTGACACTGCCGCGTCGAGGGGACTTGCCGTCCTGTTCGTTGGAGAGATGCCTGCGCTGGCTGCTCCACCTGGCGGTATTGTCGGCGATCCGCGACAGGAACGAGTGATTCAAGATCTTCTTCGTCATCCGAACGCTCTGCGCGTACCCGATGTCCAAAGCGTGCCAGCTGCACTCGACTCGCTTGGGGTGCGACCGCAGGTCGCGTTTGATGGAGATCCGGTCCTCACCCAGTGGCGGGAAACGTCTAGGAATAGTTACCTGCTGGTCTACAACACAGAACACAGGACTATCTGCACTGACCTCGACGTGGAAGGCCACTGGGAGGCGAATGAGATAGACCTCTGGAGCGCAGATATCAGGGCCGCGTCGCTCTCAACGGTCGACGGCGGAACTACCAGGATGTCTGTCGATCTTGGCCCGCTGGAGCTCCGTGTCTTCGAGTTGCGTCGGGCGGCGCGCGGAATGCTATTGGAACCCCGCATCGAAAATGACAGCTTCGAGGTTGTGGATCTCAATTCTGCTTGGTCACTCGAGGTTACAACCGAGGAAGCGTCGGGCGCTCGCATCATTCATTTAGATGGGCAAGGGCCGCGTGACTGGCGCGACATCGCCGAGCTCTGCGATGTGTCGGGAACCGGGATTTACCGCATCCCGGTGGGTTGCGTTTCTGGAGCGTACGTCGCAGTCGAACTGGGAGAGTTGGCGGGGTCAGCAACTGTCCGCGTCGATGGCCGACCGTATGGCACAGTTTACGTTTCTGGCGGGAGCGTCAACGTCGGAGCCGCGTTGGCGGAAGGTGGACTCCTTGAGATCGAGGTTCGCACACCGCTACGAAACGCCGTTGCTGCGGTGGGCACTCGATTGTAGGCAGGGGGAAACACTCGGGCGCAAGGTCTGCTCGGACCCGTACGAGTCGTATCGCGAAGCTGAGGAGGGCTGGGCGCGTGGAGTCTTGATCGCGCGGTCGCAACTTCGTATTGACCAGCGATCCTCAGCCATGTCTCGCTGGAGCGCCTTACCACTGCTTGATGCGTACCGAGGATTTCCATCGTCGGCTTCCCAGTTTTGGGCGAATGACCTACGCTAACTGAACCCCCGCGCCCGACAGAGCGGCCGGCGTATATGTGATCGGAGCCATCAGGGCTCCGTCGTTGCCATCCGCCTGGTCTCGTCAGTGACGCTCCGTTGGCCGATGTCCAAGGACGAAGCGGATGTGTTCGCCTGGGCCCCCATGCCTAGGCGAACACTTTCGCGGCTCGCATACGCCCTTCCTGCTACCGCAACAGTGAATGCGCCAAGCGGTCGTCTAAACAGGGTCATGAACCTCTCGGAGTCGAGTTGGCCAGGCGACGCAGAAGAGGACTCATTCGACGTGGAACGACTTGTGTCGTGGCTATGGAAGTGCTCGTCCGCTGCACTCCAGGGGCCAACTGAATCAGTTGGGTGACTCGGTGGAGGTCTGCGGTGTCCCGAGCGACCACTCGAATGAAAAGGTCGGAGTCACCCGTGGTCGTGTGGGCTTCGATGACCTCGGGGATCTCAGACAACGACGCGTAGACGGAGTCGATGTCTTGCTGAGACGCGGAAAGTGCGACGAAGGCGAGAACCGGCCGGCCAAGGGCTGCGGGGAAGACCGTCGTGCTTGGTGAGTCAAGAACTCCGCCATCCCGTAGTCGCTTCAACCGTGCATGCATGGTGTTCCTCGAGATCCCGAGCCGTGCCGCGGTCTCAATCAGGGGGGTGTCGTTTGCTTCGTCACGGGCCAGGAGGATCCGGGCGTCGATTGGGTCAAGGCTGTACATGTGACCGAGCGTACAGAGGGATCACGTGGGAGAACCGTGCAGATGCACATCTGCGCGAAGAAGAGTGGTGCGTGCGTCAAGTAGATCTCTAGATTCCATGTCATGAACAAAGAACTCTCGTTCCGGAGCCTCCCCCGAATCGATCTGCGTGGATTCACCTCCCCGGTGCAGCCACTTCCGAGGCTGAGCGAAGAGCTCGGTCTCGAAGTGTGGGTCAAGCGGGACGATCTGGGCTCCGTCGGCCTCGCCGGCAACAAAGTACGAAAGCTCGAGATGGAGCTCGCACGCGCACGCGAGGTCGGCGCAACCCATATCGTCACCGAGGGGTCTCGACACTCGAACGCGACACGCGCTGCGGCCGCTGCTGCGGCTGCTATCGGCATGAAATGCACGCTCGTGCTCTGCCACGATGAGCCCAAGGAACCAGTCGGGAACCTCTTGCTGGACGCTCTGTTCGGTGCGGACCTGCGTCTGGTCGGAGATGTCTCCTGGGTGGAGCTCGCTCGCCTAACAGAAGATGTCGTTCGCGAGCTGGAGGCAGCTGGTGAACGGGTCTATCGCCTGCCGATCGGCTCAGCAACCGGACGAGGAGCAACCAGCTTCGCTCGTGCGTACATCGAAGCCGACGAGCAAATCCGAGCACAGGGCGCTGAGTTCCGCACGCTCGTTCACGCGAGTTCCGCAGGAAGCACCCATTCAGGGCTAGTTCTCGGCCGAGCCCTGTCCGGCGCTTCCACTCGCGTCATCGGCGTGGTGGTTGCGGGAGAGGTGTATGACGACGTGCCTGGAAACTACCTCCGGCTCGCCAATGAGGCGGCCGGGCTGCTCGCGCCCGGCGTGCAGATCACAGCGGATGATCTTGAGCTGACCGAAGATTACCTGGGGGAAGGCTATGGCAAGCCCGCGCCTGGAGTCATGGAGGCTATCGACTTGATGGCACGACTGGAAGGCATCGTGGTCGATCCTGTCTACACGGGCAAGGCAGTCGCCGCGATTATCGACATGGCGCGCAAGGGGTCGATCGAGGGGCCGGTGCTCTTCTGGCACACCGGGGGATACCACGCCATTTTCGACCCGCACTACACCTCAGTGATGTGGTCTGCGATCCCGAGACTCGGCAGCATCCAGCTCTAGCATCCACGCGGACAGGAGTCGTGCGGCATTAGCACGTACGGAACGAACCACCGCTGTTTCACACCCGTTGCTGCATTCAAAGGAGAATGACTCATGAACACCCGCACGCCAAGACTCCACCGCGGCCTCAAGACCCGGCACATCCGAATGATCGCGTTGGGATCCGCTATCGGTACTGGGTTGTTTTATGGCTCGGCAAGCGCGATCCAAGCTGCTGGGCCCAGCGTCCTGCTGGCCTACCTGCTGGGAGGCGCTGTCGTCTTCATCGTGATGCGTGCTCTCGGCGAAATGGCCGTTCGCCATCCAGTCGCCGGATCGTTCGGACAGTACGCATCTCGGTATATCGGTCCTTTCGCAGGTTTCCTCACTGGATGGACGTTCACGTTCGAGATGTTCGTCGTCGCGCTCGCGGATGTCACAGCCTTCGGCGTCTACATGGGATTCTGGTTCCCCAATGTCGAGCGCTGGGTCTGGATCCTGGCAGTAGTGCTGTTCATTACAGCGGCGAACTTGCTCAGCGTCAAGGTATTCGGTGAACTAGAGTTTTGGTTCGCACTCATAAAGATCGTCGCGATTGTCGCGATGATCACAGGTGGATTCGCCCTCATTCTGTTCGGCTTGGTTAATCAGTCCGACCATGCATCGGGAGTGCAGAACCTGTTCACGCATGGTGGGTTCATGCCCAACGGTTTCTGGGGCATTCTTTTGTCTCTAACGATCGTCATGTTCGCGTTCGGTGGCACCGAAATCATTGGCATCACTGCGGGCGAGGCCGAGGATCCGAAGAAGGTGATTCCGAAGGCGGTGAACTCCGTACCAATGCGGATACTGCTCTTCTATGTCCTCGCGCTCACGGTTATTATGTCAATCCAACCGTGGGACACGATCGATGGCGAGACGAGCCCGTTTGTTTCCATCTTCCGTAACCTCGGGCTTGAAGGGGCAGCTCACGTCCTCAACGCCGTGGTCATCACCGCGGCCCTTTCGGCCATCAACGCCGACTTCTTCGCTGCAGCTCGCATGCTCCATGGACTCGCCGAGCAAGGACAGGCTCCGCGGGTCTTCTTGAAAGCCAGCAAGCGAGGAGTTCCCTTCATGACTGTGATCGCCATGACAGGGTGCCTCCTTCTCGGAGTACTGCTCAACGTCTGGTTCCACGACCAGATCTTCTTCTTGATCGCCGCCCTCGCGACTTTTGCGGTCGTGTTTGTGTGGCTCATGATCCTCGTCTCTCATGCACGGATGAAACGTGAGATCTCGCACGACGGCTTGCGACCGAGCGAGTTCCCCGCACCGCTGTGGCCTCTAGCGAACTACGCTGCGATGGTTGTCATCGGCGTCGTGATCGTCCTGATCGGATTCATTCCAGCTTCGCGGCCGGCGTTGGTCGTCGGGGGAGTCTGGGTTGCAGTCCTTGTATGCTGCTACAGCCTGTTTGTTCGAGGCGTTGGGCGAACGCGTAAGCACCTGCACGACGAAACGTCTTCGCCCCCCGTCGATTCTGATGAGGTCATGAGCGGCGAGAACGACGCAGTTACGAAGGGTCAAGAAGTCGATCGCGAGTTGCTCGAGGAGGGCGGGGCGCCATAACACGCGGCTTTGCGTCGGTTCAAAGCACGAGCCGGCTCGGCGGGTGTAGCGACCTCGTTCACAGAGTTACCCGGCCCGTGTTGGTTCATGCTTCAAATCTCAGCGCCAGTCAGTACCAGCACGCTGGTGATCGGAGCTCTCCTGCCCTGGCGCCTGGTGCGTGTCTGAAAAGGTCGGGGTGATCGGCTGAGAGCCTGGAACGCTGTCTTGGTTCACTTGCTCTCGGATGCTCAGCGGTCGCTGACCGAGGAGACGCTGCCGAAGCCAAGAGGTCGGCCGGGATGGAAGCTCTCGGATGTGACGTCGATGCTGGAGGGCATTATCCATCGGTGCCGGCACCGGTGCGGGATTGCGTGGCGTGATCTGCTGGCTGATCGGGCTTGTTCGGCGCCGTTGCCGGGTCGTAGTGCTGATCTTGGCGTTCTCCGTCTACCGCGCGCCGCCCAGAGCTACCCGCCGCTCACTACGGTGCGCCAGCCGCTCCACGACATGGGCCAGGCCGGTGCCCGCGCCCTGTTGTCACTCATTGACGGCCAGCTTCTCGCCGTCGATCGGATCGGCCTGGGGGCCACGTTCGTCGAACGCGCGAGTTCTACCGCCCCACACGGAATGTATTTAGCGCTACACTTTACGCTACAGCTGCTTCTCCGACGTTTTTGTTCGAGTCCAGGACGGTATGCCTACTCCATCATCGGGAACTTCTCGCAATGACCGCGGGGCCTATCCGCTCAACACTGAAGTGGCCCTCCAAGTGGCTCATCCGATGCGTTCGTTGTTCGCCACCCTCAAGTCTCAGCGCTGGCGACTACTCGGTGTCGCGTCGATCTTCCTCGTCAAGGACGCGCCGCTGTGGCTGCTCCCGGTCATTACCGCGAACGTGGTTGATGTCGTCGTTGCAGGAGGGCCGCTGTCGCACATCGGTTACTTCGGTTTGATCGCGGCGGCCCTATTAGTCCAGGTCTACCCGATGCACGTAATGTTTACTCGCGTGTATATGGGGATGGTCAGGTCCCTTGGTGTCTCGCTGAGAAACGCTCTCACCGCGAAACTGCAGTCGTTGTCGATCGGATATCACGGGCGCACCAGCGCTGCGGTAATCCAGAGCAAGGTCGTTCGTGACGTGGAGAACGTCGAGATGATGTTAGCGCAGGTCGGAAACCCACTGGGTTCCGCGGTAGTCGTGTTCGCTGGAGCGGTGACGATGACGGCGATCAACGTGCCACAGTTCTTACCATTATTCGCGCTGACAATTCCCTGCGGCGTCGGCGTGTGGTGGGTGATGCGCACGCGGTCACAGCGACGCAACGAGGAGTTTCGACGGCAAATGGAGCAGTTCTCCCGGCGCGTCGGCGAGATGGCCACGCTCATGCCTATCACGCGGGCGCACGGCCTCGAAGAGGTCGCCTTCGACCGCGTTTCGAAGGACGCCGACGGTGTGCGACGCAACGGTCTCAGCCTCGATATGATCAACGGCCACTTCGGGGCGTTGAGTTGGGTCGTGATGCAGTTGCTGTCCGTTGCCTGCCTCATCGCTGCCTCGGCTTTCGCCGTGGCGCACTGGATCCCGATTACCGCGGGTGAAGTCGTTCTTCTCGGCACCTACTTCACAACCCTCACCGGCACGGTGATGACGGTGCTGAGCTTCGTGCCGATCATCTCACGTGGCCGCGAATCGGTCCGTTCGCTGGCAGAGGTACTGGAAGACCCGGATCTCGAGCAAAACGAGGGCAAAACGACGGTCACCAGCGTTGCGGGCTTGTTCGAGGCACAGAATCTCACCGTTTCTTTTGCCGGCGAAACGCGTCCCGCCCTCGACGGCATCGACCTGATCATCCCTGCAGGTCAGACGATCGCGTTCGTTGGGGCATCCGGATCCGGAAAGTCGACGTTCGTCAACACCGTGCTCGGGTTCGTGCGTCCGACCGGTGGCCGGATTCTCCTCGATGGCATGGACACCGCCACCTTGGACCTGCGTTCAGTGCGCAAATCGATATCGGTCGTGCCGCAGGAGTCGGTGTTGTTCGAAGGCTCCATCCGTGACAACGTTGCCTACGGCATGGGACTCATCGATGACGAGCGGATGCGAACCGCGCTCGTGCAGGCGAACGCCTGGGAGATCATCGAGGCGCTGCCCGATGGTTGGGACACGGTCGTAGGAGAGCGCGGTGCGCGTCTGTCTGGAGGGCAGCGCCAGCGCATCTCCATCGCCCGCGCCCTGATCCGCAACCCCCGCATCCTCATCCTCGACGAGGCCACCAGCGCCCTCGACTCTGAGTCCGAACACAAAGTGCATGAAGCCCTCGAACGGCTCATGGAGGGACGGACGACTCTGGTGGTGGCTCACCGCTTGTCGACCGTGATGCACGCCGACCGCATCATCGTGCTCGACCGTGGCCGCATAGCCGAGTCCGGTACTCACGCCGAGCTCATCGACCGAGGCGGACGCTACGCTCGACTTTGGAGTATTCAGTACCAATGACGGCACTCACCTTTGCACCACTCAGTGCGGTGCGTCTTCTACCAAGCGCGTTTGCTCACGCCGAACAGGTGAATCTCGAGGCGATCCTGCGCCTCGATCCGCACCGCCTGCTGGCACCATTTCGGCGGGAGGCTGGACTCCAACCCACGCTCCAGCCGTATGGAGGATGGGAGTCCGCCGGTCTCGGGGGCCATACCGCCGGTCATATACTCTCGGCGCTCGCCTACGCGATAGCGACCACCGAAGACCCGCGCGCCGTTCTCATGCTCAACGCGCTCATAGAGGGGCTGACCGAGGCGCAGGTAACGACCGGCACTGGATACATCGGTGGAGTGCCGGACGGGATCTCCCTCTGGGATGAGCTTCGGCGAGGAACGATCACCGCCACACCGTTCGAGCTCAACGGGCGATGGGTTCCGCTCTACAACCTCCACAAAACCCTGCTCGGTCTGCTCGACGTCGCGGAGTACACACCAACGCAGAACGCTCGCGACGTCCTCGATCGCTTCGCGCGCTGGTGGCGACAGACGCTGGTCGACATCGACGATTCCACGCTAGAACTGATCCTGACCACGGAGTTCGGCGGCCTCACGGGGACGTTCTCGCGTCTCGCCCTACTGCAGCAAGACCCGCACTACCTAGATCTTGCAATGCGTTTCACGTCCCGTCCTCTGCTCGAACCCCTACTGCGCGGCCAAGATGCTCTGAACGGGCTTCATGCCAACACGAGAATCCCTGTCGTCGTTGGTTACGCGACGACGAGCCGCGCCGCACGTGCGCTCGGAGTCGCCACGCCGCAATCGGAGGGCCTCGCGAATGCCGCCCGAATCTTCTTCGATTCGGTCGCGGAACATCGATCGACAGCCATCGGTGGCAACAGCGTGCGCGAGCACTTTCCGCCACGCAACGATTTCAGTTCGGTCTTCCTCGCCCGGGAGGGGCCCGAGAGCTGCAACACGATCAACATGATCGAACTGGCCTCAGAGCTGTATCTTCTCTCAAACGATGACGCTCTTTTGGACTTCATCGAGAACGCGCAGGTGAACCATGTGCTTTCGACGCAGCATCCCGAACACGGCGGAGTCAGCTACTTCACCTCCCACAGACCAGGTCACTACCGGGTTTATTCACCGGAACAAGACGGCTTCTGGTGCTGCATGGGGTCCGGCTATCAGGCTCATGCTCGCCACGGCTCCACTGTGTACGCGGTGGGGCAGGAGGAAGTTCGCGTATTGAGGTTCATCCCGAGCGAGCTTGAACTCGCTGAATTGGGGCTTCGCATCCGTCAAGAGTCGAACTACCCCGCTGCGGATACCGTGCGGATGACGATCACCGCTGAACGGCCCGTCACTGTCGCAGTCCGGTTGCCTGAGTGGATGACGTCACTTACCGTTCGCCAGAACGGTGGAGCCGCTGGGGCAGTGGACGCATCGTGGTGGCGTCAGCGCCTGGTTGAGGGTGTCCACGTCATCGACTTCTTGTGCGTGCGTCGCCTTGAACTCGTGCGCGCTCCCGATGAATCGCCCTGGGGCTGGCTCCGCTACGGGCCGTCCGTCATCGCGCAGCGCGTACCGGACGAGTCGCTCGAGTACCGTGCAACAGGCGCGCGCACCGCCCATATCGCGTCGGGCCCGCTGCTTCCGCTGAGCGGAACACCGATTCTCTCCGCTCACCTTGACGAGTTCGAGGCCCTCGACACGGCACGCGTCGCAGTGCGCTCGGTGACCGGCGAGCGGATCGAGCTGGAACCCTTTGCGGCGCTCCACGACGCTCGCTACCGCCTGTCCTGGCCGATCTCGGATAGCGATGGTTCCGAGGCCGACGTCGCCTTGGAGGAGTGGGACCGTGCCTCCACGTCACTCGAGGCGCGAGTGGTCGACAGTGTGATCTTCGGGGAACAACAGCCCGAATCGGATCACGCGCTGCACGCCGTTGACAGCACCACCGGTATCGACAACGGCAGACACTGGCGCCGGCTCCACCGCACAGCGACGATAACGCTGACCGACTGGGGTTCGATCGCAACTGCATTGCGACTCGAATGGTTGAGTGAGCCGGAGCCGACCTCGATCCGGCTGCGCCTGGCCGGAACCACCCTCTGGGAGCAGCATCTCGACGGCAGTTCTGATGGTGATGTACTCGCAAAGGAGTTTCCGCTTCCAAGTCTCCGCGGCAAGCTCGACCTCGAGATCGAGCTCATCGCCCTCGACGATCGCCCCACACCGCGACTCTTGAGAGTCCTTCTTCTTACCGAAGTCTCGGATCGTTTCTAATCGACCGCGAGTCGTTTGTTTCGGGGAGCGTCGCGACGCGTGGGCGAGCACTTCGAACGGCCGGTTGACGCAATGGTCAAGCGGAATGATTGCTTCCGCTCATGGTTCACGCCGGCGACAACGATCGTGACTGGCCTGCCGTTTTTGTCCGCACCATTCACCGCCGATGCTGTTGCCATGATTCATGGGCTCGTTCCAACTCACACGGCGTAGGGCCCCTTGGGGTTTCCCGAGATCGCCGTGCACACCGAAGACATCAATGTGCCCACACGGCATCGTGAGGTTGCATGGACGGTCTACGTTCCTGACGAGGGGTAGACGGCGAGAAACCGTGGCGTCTATGTCCATTCCTATGGTGGTGGCTTCGTCGTGCTGGGCCGTCGGCAGGACCGCTACCTCGCAGCGAAGGAGTCTATGTCGTAAATGTCGAGTACGCGACCGCTCCCGCGTTCGGATCCCTTGCCGATCGAATGGGGCTAAGACATCACGGTCCGGGCGGCCCAGCAGGTGCGCCCCGGGATAACGGCAAGTCCCCGCCCGTGGCCACAGTGCTGGTGGAAACTTGCTGCCGCGGTAGTGCGCCTCTTGCCCGAGAAGGATACCCCGCACCTCCCGCCGCAGTGCCGCATTACCAGTCCTTCGATCTCGTCACGGAACTCAGAGACAAGCCGTCCCCACTGGCTAAGACGGTGTTGAGCCGTGAGGCGCTCCTTGCCCACTTCGACATCCGAATACCGACCATCAGCAGAACCTGCTTACCACCGAAGAAGATGACGATCGTGTCTACTCGTTATTCACCCCTTCATCGCCGAGCAATTGGCCTGGGAATCAGGAGATCCATCCAGCGTGTGTGGCCCGGTTCGCTCCGGCTGTCAAAGGAAAAGTGATCAAAGCATCTCGCGCAGTCACGCAGCTCGCGCGGTACGAGGCGCGAGACGCCTTCGCGCGCCAGCACGGTATCCAGGCTGCTTCTTCGCTGAGCCTGTCGGCCTTTGCTCCGGCAGCGCGGCGCCGTTCATGGTTCCTCGAATCAGTGTTGTTTGCACTCGGGGTCGAGCGCGAGCCATCGCACTCCGTGAGGCGGGATGGTCACACAGATGGCTTCTCCAGCGATCATTGGCGGTGGACTCGCATCCCAGGCGTCAGTGAGCTGCCACTCGTGATCCGCGGTCATGCCGGTGATCGAGGTGATGGCGACTTCCACTTCGACGGTGCGGGTGGCTGTTGAGAACAGCGCCGCATAGTGACGGGGTTCGGCTGCTGATCGCGCGGCCCAGACGATCAGTTCGCCATCATCGAGCGGTTCTCGAAGCACCTCGCCGTTTCCTGTACTCTGCATGAGGAGTTCCCTGAGCATGGGATTCGCGAGTCGGCCCAGCGTGCTGTCATCCGAGGTTGGCAAATCACCGCCCATCATCAAAGGAGACCGGGCCATGGCCCAGAGGGTGAGCATCGTCTTCTGCTCGTCTACCGAGAGTCGGCTGATGCGCGGTTCCCCGCGTTCGGCGCGCAGTCCAATGCGCCCGAGAGGGAGCATGTCAGCATCCGCCCATCCGCCGGGCTGCTGGAATGCCACCCAGCGCGCGAGGCGTGCGAATTGCGATTCGATGTCAGACCAGAGATCCCAGACGTCGTCGGAAATCCGCCAGAGATGCGCATTCGCCCGCAGATGAGGAATATGCCGAGTCGACAGCCGTGTGCCTGGCGAAAGAGATAGGGTCATGGCTCGACCGCTTCGCCGAACAGCACGCGCAAAGGCTTCGATCTCTTGTTCGTGATATGGAGCGAGCATGTCGTCCACCTTGAGGTAGTCGACCCCCCAACGGGCGTACTGGGCGATCTGGGCGTCGTAGTACGCCTGCGCACCGGGGTGGTCATGATCGAGTCCGAAGTTGTCCGGATTCCAAGGGCAGACGTGATCGTGATCTGCAATTTCTCGGGCAGTCCAGCGGGTGCCGAGGATCGGGAGGTCCAGGTCGACTGCTCGCCGGGGGATGCCGCGCATCACGTGGATACCGAACTTCAGACCCATTTCGTGAAGTTCGGCGGCGAGTGGACCGAACCCGGCTCCGCCCTCTGCTGAGGGAAATCGAGCAACGACTGGCATCAGGCGTCCGTGGTCGTCGAGCTCGAGGGGTGCGTTGTCGTTGTATCCATGAGCTCGCGCGATCGGGTCGTACCAGGCGATATCGACCACGACCGTGTCCCAGCCCAGAGGGAGGAGCCGTTCGCGAAGGACGCGAGCGTTGGCAAGCACCTCGGCCTCGGTAACGGTGGTGCCGTAACTGTTCCAGCTGTTCCAGCCCATCGGGGGTGTTACCGCGAGCTGCGGTTCTGACGAGTTCAGGTCAAGCTCGCTCGGAGCGCTGCGTAATGGTCACGAGCGGGAGCGTAACCGACTGGATCACCGCCATCCCATAGACAGAGGCCTGGACATTTGGATGATTGGCGAAGCTGGCGGCCAACAAGTACATTTCGACGGGGGAGCATGGATGTTCGGCTGATGGGCATGGCGCAGCTTACGAAAGCGTAAAGAATGGCGGTCGGAACAACCACGGAGGTACGTCTTGGAATATCGCTCTCTCGGTAAACACGGGCTGCGGGTCTCGGAAGTCTCTCTCGGGAGCTGGATGACGAGTCTCCGCAGCCCGAAAGAAGCCGACCTGGCCCGAGAGACACTGCTCCTCGCCTACGACCACGGTGTCAACTTTTTTGACTGCGCCGATGCCTACAGCGGAGGCGAGGCGGAGCGCTTTCTCGGGGAATCGCTGAGGCAGCTCGAGCGCAGCTCATACATTCTCTCGAGCAAGGTCTTCTTCGCGAGCGGCGATGGTCCCAACGATTGGGGTCTGTCGAGCAAGCACATTCGGCATCAGATCGATAGTTCGCTTCGCAATCTGCAGGTCGACTATCTCGACATGTACTTCTGCCATCGGTTCGATGCGACTGTGCCGCTTGCAGAAACCTTGCAGGCGCTCAGCGATCTTGTAGTCGAAGGCAAGATCCTTCACTACGGGGTGAGCGAGTGGACCGCTGTGCAAGTGCTTCAGGCGCAGCGAGTGATCAGCTCGCTTGGGTTGCGCCCGTTGTCGGTCATTCAGCCCCAATACAACATGATGGATCGCTATATCGAGAATGAACTCGTTGATGTCTGCGAAGCCGACGGAATTGGGATCGTCCCGTTCTCGCCGCTAGCTCAAGGTCTACTGACGGGGAAGTATCGCAAGGGGCGGCCCCTTCCCGAAGGATCGCGAGCCACTCATCAGGCGGACCGCCAGATCAACAATCTGCTCACAGAGGACAACCTCTCAAAGGTCGAACGCCTTATCGCCCTCGGACAAGCGCTCGACTTCGAGCTCTCAGTGATGGCACTCGCTTGGACCCTACGCAAGGGCATCGTGAGCTCGGTTATCACCGGGGCGTCTCGGCCCGAGCAGCTCACGACGAACATCGCTGCGAGCGGCGTCACGCTTCCTGCGGAGGCTCTCGCTGAGATCGAGGAGATTCTTGATTTTCGGCCCTTTGTGCGCTCGGTGGGGTGATGGGCTAGTTGCACGCGTGAAGCAACTGGGCGCCCTGGTATGAGGTCTGCGACATCGTTGGCAGAACATCTCTTCATACGAGCAGCAGCCGTCCGAATGGGTTTTGCCCGCTACGACGAAACAAGATGATCGTCGCACTAACCGACGTTGGAATGACGCTGCTCCCTGGCTAAGCGACGACCTTCGGGGAACTAGGGCGTGTCTCCTATTAGGGTTGCCCAGGTGAGGCAGGCGTGTAGGACGGCGCCGGCGCGGT